>NZ_JBZEMO010000003.1:0-83677 GCF_058313055.1 Flavimobilis sp. BM9
GGTCTTGACAGACATAGGAGATTCAACGGCCGACTCGAACACCTACGCGGCTCAGCCCTCGGCTTCCGCAACCTCACGAACTACATCGCTCGATCACTGCTCGAAGCCGGCGGCTTCAGACCCCTACTACACCCTCAAATGCGATGAGCCCCCATCCGGTGCAGGAGTGCCGGGTGGGCGCGCACGTGGATGAGGCGTTCTGTCGATAGTGCGGCGCCGATGGCGTCGCCCGGACGCCGACGTGGGGCTCACCTGCCGACTGACCGCGGAGCGGCACGCCTGCACGCGTCGTTCGCCGTCCTCGGTCGCGCTACGCGAGCTCACGATCTCGGCCGGCCCTCAAGTAGCGCCCCGCCGACGTGATCGCGTTCTGCGAACTGCCGGTCGAGCAGCGGCCCACACAGGGCAACGTCCGACTCAGGCGCTCTCGGTGCGCCTCTTCGGTTTCGCAGCCTCGCCCATTAGTTGATGCCGGGAACTTCGGGCCGCGGCTACAGAAGGCGCGGTGGCTTCCCCGCATCGTGACGCCGTACGCTCGGCTAACCTGACAGGGCACCCCGCGGCGACCGGAGATGCCGAGTCGAGGCTGATCCGCTTGGCCCCGCGGCCGAGCCTCGGGTCCTCCGCACGTCAGACCTGTCCACCTCACCATCGAGATACTCGCGAGATCCAACACATGCCAGCCCAGATCGTCACCAGAGCGCGTGTGCTCTCGACTGCCTCTCTCTTCAGCGGGATCGGCGGTATCGAGCTTGGCCTCGCCCGAGCTGGCGCTGCGAGCGTGGAATCGCTCTGCGAACATTGGGGTCCGGCACGCGACGTCCTACAGGCCCACCACCCTGACGTCCCACTTCACGACGACGTCCGTACGCTCACTGGCTTTGGCGGCGCTGACTTGCTTACCGCGGGTTTCCCCTGCACCGACCTGAGTCAGGCCGGAACGATGCGTGGACTTGATGGTCTCCAGTCGGGCCTCGTGCTCGACGTGCTCCGGCGCGTGCGAGAGCATCGTCCTGCCTGGGTGATGCTCGAGAATGTCCCAAATATGCTGCATCTCAGCGGCGGTCGCGCGATGGAGCGGATCGTCGAGGAGCTTGAGGCGGCGGACTACGCGTGGGCCTATCGTGTGCTCGATTCTCGATTCACCGGTCTTGCTCAGAGGCGCCGGCGGGTGATCCTGGTCGCCTCGGCGACGCATGACCCTTCGCCGCTACTTTTCTCAGAGGACGCCGGGGCGCCGGTATGGCCATCTGATGCGAGTGCGTACGGCTTCTCGTGGACCGAGGGTAACTCCGGGTTGGGATGGGCCGTCGGTGCGGTGCCCACCTTGAAGGGTGGCTCCACTGCGCGAGTGCCAAGTCCACCAGCGGTATGGCTACAGGATTCACCTCACGGCGCGCGAATCGTGCGACCGAGCATCGAGGCTGCGGAGGTGCTTCAGGGGTTCGATCCCGGGTGGACTGCCGCCGCTCCGGAGCGTGATCGGTGGAAGCTCGTGGGCAACGCCGTCAGCACGCGCGTATCTGAGTGGGTGGGCCACCAGCTCGCCCGACGCGACGAAGCTGAGCCAGGGGGCTGGGACGAGGCCCCCTTCCGAGATGGGCAGTCATGGCCGACCGCAGCTCGCGGCGCGGAGGGCGCGCGATGGGCAGCCGCTGTCTCAGAATTTCCCCGGCGGCCCTCGCCCAACCAGCAGCAGGACCTAGCCGAAGTCCTGAGCCTGTACGGGGCGGAGCCTCTCTCCTACCGTGCGACGCGAGGATTCAGGGATCGACTCGTACGCAGCCGTCTCCGCTACCGACAAGACTTCCTCAGCGCGTTGAATGATCACATCGCTCTGCAGGCCCCGTGACATTGGGGACTTGAACGCACGGGACTTGGTTTCTGGTCTGTCGAGCCTCATCTCGGCTGTGGACTAGGCGCACGTCCTCGCAGGGTGATTTCCCTTCTTTCGATGTGTCGGTGTTCCCTGGACGTGCCGAGGAGCACTAGGGTCTGGGTCGAAAGCCAATCCGACGAAGGACCAGATGCCGTGCGATCAGCATTACCAGAGGTCGGTCAGCTCGTCGATGCCCGGGGCGCTCGCTGGGTGGTCAGCGACGTCACAGCTCAGGGCCTTCCCAGGTCCTCCGCCGACGACGGCGCATCCACGATCCAGCATGCCGTGACCCTGCAGGCCATGGGTGACGACCGGTTCGGCGATGAGCTTCGGGTCGTCTGGGAGATCGAGGCCGGGACCAACCTCGTTCCGGAGCGGGGTCTCCCGCACACGCTGGACGCCGAGCAGATCGACGACCCGGCGACGCTCGCGGCGTTCGTCGACGCGCTGCGCTGGGGTGCCGTCACGTCCGCAGACCCGACCGCGTACCAGGCACCCTTCCGCAGCGGCGCGACCGTCGAGCCGTACCAGCTGGAGCCCTTGCGTCGCGCCCTGGCCTCGCCGCGGACGAACCTGCTGCTCGCTGACGACGTGGGACTCGGCAAGACGATCGAGGCCGGCCTGGTCGTGCAGGAGCTCTTGCTCCGTCATCGCGCGCGCTCGGTGATCGTGGTCTGCCCTGCGGGGCTGGTGCTCAAGTGGCGCGACGAGATGGCGGAGAAGTTCGGGCTCTCCTTCGAGGTCATCAGTTCCGACACCATGCGTGAGGTGCGCCGTCGGTACGGCGTCCACGCCAACCCGTTCGTCCTGTTCCCGCGGGTGATCGTGTCGATGTCTTGGCTCCCCACGGCGCGGGCGCAACGCCTGCTCCAGGCTGCCTTCGACGTCGCGCGACGCCGGCCCTCGACGGACGGCTTCGCCTTTGACGTGCTCGTGGTCGACGAGGCGCACCACGTCGCGCCATCGGCTCCGCAGCGGACGTCGGAGAAGCGCGTCTACGCCGTCGACTCGCAGCGGACCCTTGCCGTGCGAGAGCTCTCGCGCATGTCGGAGCATCGCCTGTTCCTGAGCGCCACCCCGCACAACGGGTACCAGGAGTCCTTCACTGCACTCCTCGAGATGGTGGACGAGCACCGCTTTGCCCGCGGCGCCGAGATCGACCCGGTCGCCTTGGGTGAGGTCGCCGTCCGACGCCTGAAGACTGACCTCAAGGACGGTCGCTTCCGCGAGCGGCAGGTCAAGGTGCTGTCGTACACGCCGTCTGACGACGAGGCCGTCGCCTACGACCAGCTCGTCGAGCTCATCCGACGGCGAGAGCGCGCCGCGCGCGCCGGTGACGGGAACGCGTCGGATATCGCAGCCCTGCTGCTCAAGAAGCGCTTTCTGTCCTCGCCGTGGTCGTTCGCCAAGACAGCGAGCGCGTACCTCGAGGCGCGGCGGGACGGCCGGGACCCAACGCTTCCCGACTACGACGACGTGCTGGGCGAGAACGCGGCCGATGACGAGGAGGGTCGCGACACGCAGCCCGAGCAGGACGCCCTGCTCGACACACGCCGTGTCCTGCCCGAGATGCCTGCCCAGGATGTCGCAGAGCTGGAAGCGCTCATCGCATGGGGGGAGAGGTACGAGGCGGCACCCGACTCCCGCCTGCGTGAGCTCATGACATTCCTCGACGCCACCGTCCGTGCGAACGGTGAGTGGTTGAACGAGCGCGTCGTCGTGTTCACGGAGTACGTCGACACACTCGAGTGGATCCAGTCCGTGCTCGCCGGCGCGGGGTACGACTCGAAGCGTCTGGCGGTGATCCATGGGCAGACCCCGCAGGAGGAGCGCGAGGACATCCGCCGCCGATTCAATGCGGACCCGGCCGAGCACCCCGTGCGGATCCTGCTCGCCACGGACGCAGCCGGTGAGGGGATCGACCTGCAGCGCTACTGCCACCGGCTGATCAACTTCGATGTGCCGTTCAACCCGAACAGGCTCGAGCAGCGCATCGGGCGGATAGACCGCTACGGCCAGACGCAGACGCCCGTGGCCTGGCACTTCGCTGCCGATCAGTCGGGGACGTCCGCACTCGCGAAGGACATGGACCTCCTCCGTCGCCTCACGGACAAGATGCAGAGCGTCCGTGCGGACCTGGGCTCGGCCAACCCGGTCCTCGCGCCCGACATCGAGCGGCAGCTGCTCGGTCGGACGGCCCGGCCCGCACGTGCGTCATCGGACACGTCCCAGAGAGCCGTCAACGAGATGCTCGGGGGCGAGCGTCGCCTCTCTGGTGAGCTGACTCGCATCGTGGAGGAGCTTGGTTCCGCACGGAATCGCCTTCACTTGCACCCGGCCAACGTGCGACGAGCTGTCGACACCGCGCTGGAGCTGCAGAACCAGCCACGGCTAGACGAGGTGGGCGACGACCGCACCGACGCGCCGGTCTACTCGGTCCCGCGCAGCGTTGGACCCAGCTGGCAGTTGGTGACCTCGGACCTGGACGACCCGCTGACCGGCAGCCGTCGACCGATCAGTTTCGCGCCGGAGTCGGTGGCGAACGGGCGTACCGACGTTGTCCACGCCCACCTCGGCCACCCGCTGGTCCAGCTGGCTACCCGCACGTTGCGGCAGGAGCTGTGGCAGCCGCGACCGTCGATCCATCGCGTCACGGCCGTGGTCGTACCCGATCTGCGCGACTCGTTCGTGGCTGCGGTCGCGCGACTCGTGCTCGTCGGTGCCAGCGGTACGCGCCTGCACGAAGAGGTCTTCCTCGCGGGGACGCGCCTTCGCCGCCGTCAGGAGCTCGGAGGCGAGCTCTCCGAGGACCTGCTCGCCGCCACCCTCGACGGTGATGACCTGGTGCCCGTCGCGCTGGACACCTTGCGGCCGATCGTCGAGCGGTGGAACGCCGAGGCCGAGGAGGCTGACGGGCTCCGGGCCCGCGTCGAGCACGCCGTCGAGGCTCGCAAGGAGCGGCGCCTGCGAGAGCTGGCTGCTGACCTCGACGCCCGGCTCGAGGCAGATCTGGCACGTGTGGACGGGACGTTCGATCGCTTCGCAGAGACGCTCTCGAGGTCACTGGCCCGCATGGAGCGAGAGGCCCGGGAGGCGGAGGAGACGCTCTTCGAGCCGGAGGGAAGTGCGGCTCAGCGTCGCCGAGACATCCGCGAGGTGCAGCGCCGGCTCGACGTCCTCGCTGAGGAGCGCACCCGGGAGCGGGACGCCGTCGCCACCCGTTACGCCCGCCCCACGCCGTATGTGTTCAACGGGGCTCTGATCCTCGCCCTCACTCCTGCCGATGCCGAGAAGGTCGCCCCGTGAAACCACGCCGCCCCCACCGCCGAGCCGAGGACTTCTTCGGTTGGCTCGAGCTCGTCGAGACGGAGGGCCCGTTCCTCGCGCGCCCGGCACTGAAGGCGCAGTTCCCATCCGGGCTCCCGCGTCCAGACAGCTCGGTCGATGACGTGCGGTCAGCCTTCCGTCTGGGCTTCGGCGACTGGGAGAAGTCCTGGACGACGTGGATGCGCACCGCGAATCGGACGCAGGGTGCTCCGCTCGCCAGCTACCTCGACGCGCGCGACACCTGGGTGAGCACCATGCTCACCGATGTCCTCGAATGGGGTGACTACCTGAGCACCGACGCCAGGGTCGACGCATCGAACCTCGACCACACGGTGACGGTGCCGAGCACGGGACTGCTCGCGGTGGGCGGGACCAGGGCAGCGTTGCTGCTGGTGGTCGATCCCACGGAGGATCTCGCCGCTCCCGGCGCTGACGGATGGGCAGCTAGTTCGATCGACCGCGCGGCCGCCCTTCTCCGTGCGTCAGGCGAGGCCGGCGCTGAACGCGTACCGGTCGCGGTCGTCACCGATGGGCGCTGGTGGGCGCTCGTCTGGCAGAGCGCCCAGGGGAGCACGGGCTCGGGGGTCTTCGACGGGGCGCTGTTCCGTGAGGAACCCGACCTCCGTGACGCCTTCTGGGCGCTAGCGCGCCTGACGTCCCTCGCTGGCGGTGCGACCGACCGGCGCCTGCCGAAGCTCCTTGAGGCGAGCGTTGCCAGCGCCGAAGAGATCACCGACGCCCTGGGCAACCAGGTTCGCGCGTCTGTCGAGCTTCTGGTGCAGTCCTTCTCGGCGTCGCACCTGCGAGCCCTCGCCGACGGTGTGGTCTCACCGCTACCGGCTGACGGGCACCAGGTCTACGACGCCGCGGTCACCTCGATGATGCGGATCATCTTCCTGCTCTTCGCGGAGGCGAACGAGCTGCTCCCGACCGAGCAGCTCTACCGGGAGGCCTACGCCATCTCGGACGTGTTCGACCGACTGGACGAACGGCGCCGCTACGCCGTGGGCGTCGAGGGCGACGAGGCGCTGGGCGCGTCCTACGACACGTGGCACCGCCTGCTCGCGACGAGCCGCGCGCTGTACGAGGGCGCGACGTTCGAGGACCTGCGCATGCCCGCCTACGGGGGGTCACTCTTCGATCCGGACCGGTTCCCGTGGCTCACCGCCGTCAACGAGAGCGACGGCGGCCTCCAGGTGCTCGTCGACGATCGCGTGATGTTCTACGTGCTGCGCTCCGTCCAGCACGCCCAGGTGAGTGGGGAGGATCGTCAGGTCTCATTCCGAGAGCTCGACGTCGAGCAGATCGGCTACGTGTACGAGGGCTTGCTCGGCTATTCAGCCCGCTACACGGACGAGATCCTCGTGGGCCTCGACGGCCCGTCCGGATCCGAGCCGGAGGTGGCGCTCGACGTCCTCCACGAGCTCAACGACCTGGCCGACGAGGACGCCGACGACTTTGCTAAGCGTCTCATCGCGTGGGTCAAGGACGACCAGCCGGGGGCGAAGACGCGCACGGCGCGCCAGCTTGCCAAGGCCTATGCCGAGAGCGGTGAGACGACGACCCAGGACGAGGGCCGCCGCCGGCTGCGGCCCGTCGTTGGCGATGATCCGATCGTCGAGGAGCTGGTGGGCTACTACAAGCTCATGCGGCTCGACTCCCGGGGGCTGCCGTACGTCGTGCCGGCCGGCGGCCTCGTTGTGATCGAGACGCGCTCGCGGTCGACGTCCGGTGCGCACTACACGCCCCGCTCGCTCGCGGAGGAAGTGGTGCTCCATGCGCTTGAGCCGCTCGTCTACGCGCCGGGTCCGCTCCAGACCGACGACACGACCCAGTGGAGGCTCATCTCCTCCTCGCAGATCCTCGACCTCAAGGTCGCGGACATTGCCGTGGGTTCGGGCGCTTTCCTCGTCGCAGCTGCGCGGTACCTGGGCGCGCGGCTGCTCGAGGCGTGGGACGACGAGGACATCACGCGGCACGAGGCGTCCGCCGAGCTGCGCCGGCGTCGGAAGACCGAAGCGCGCAGGGAGGTCATCGCCCACTGTCTGTACGGCGCGGACATCAACCAGATGGCCGTCGAGATGTGCAAGCTCTCGCTCTGGTTGGTGTCTCTCGATCCGGACCGACCGTTCTCGTTCGTCGATGACAAGATCTTCTGTGGCAACTCTTTGCTCGGTCTGACCGAACTGCGTCAGCTCCGAGGCCTGCACATCGATCCGACGCCTGCGCGGCTGCGCAACCCTGGCTTTACAGTGGATGTCGACCTCGCGATCCAACGTGCGACCGATGTACGGCACCAGTTGAGTTCGCCTGTGTCAGAGCGCGACGCCATGCGCTCGACACGCGCGAAGCGCCAACTCATGAAGCAGCTCGACGACAACCTGGCCGAGCTTCGTACCGTCGCCGACGGCGTCATCGCGGCTGGACTGGCGCTCAGCGGCAAGAAAGGTCGGGCGCTAGATGAGGCATACGAGCACCTCTCGTTCGCGCTAATGCGTGCGGACCTCGGTGATCGCGCCATGCTCGACGGTGTCATCGACCGCGGGCTTACGCCGAGCGTCGAGACTGACTACGACCGGTGGAAGCCGTTGCACTGGGTGATCGACGTGCCCGATGTCTTGATCGAGCACGGGGGGTTCGATGCGATCGTCGGGAATCCTCCCTTCCTAGGTGGCAAGAAGATCTCTGGAGTAAACGGCAGCGAGTTTAGAGAATTCATCGTTAACACGATCGCAAATGCTCGAAAAGGGGAAGCCGACCTGGTCGGCTACTTCGTCCTTCGCGCGGTGGGGCTCTTGAGGCACTCCGGCACATTCGGTTTAATAGCCTCCGAGTCGCTCTCGGAGGGCGAGGCGCGCAGAGTGGTTTTGGAGCCGCTGCTTTCCGACGGAGTCGAGATCGTGAGGGCGCAGAAACGGCGCAAGTGGCCGACCAAGGCAAGTGTGCATGTTTCCATTCTCTGGGCCACTCGATCGAGTGTCTCAAAGACCGCTGTACGCGTTTGCGACGGACGTATCGTCTCAAGCATAAACTCAAGCCTTGAGCCGCGGAGCCGCATTCACGGCGCTCCAGCTCAACTCGCCGAGAATGCCAACCTCAGCTTTATGGGCTCCATTCTGTCGGGGCAAGGATTCGTCTTATCGGAAGCCGAGTTTGGGGAAATGATTCGTCGGGATCCGCACTCTGCCCAGGTTTGCAGGCCGTACGTCAGAGGGTCTGATATAAACCAGGCGCCACAGCCTGGTCCCTCGTCTCAGGTCATTGACTTTCGCGACATGAGCCTAATCGAGGCGCGACGGTACCCTGCCGCTCTTGAACGGGTTGAGCGAATGGTGAAGCCGGCTCGGGATGGGGGGAAGAAGAAGCAGTACCGCGAGCGATGGTGGCTTTTCGCCGAAAGGGGTCGGGGACTCTATGCTGGACTTAAGGACCTAGACTTTGTCATATGTATCGTCCTGACAAGCGACACTCTTGCGCCCGTCCGGCTGAGTGCGAATGCCGTATTCAGCAACTCGATCGGTGTGTTTTTATTGCGCGACTGGGGTTCGTTAGCCCTGCTCTCTTCGTCTTTGCATCAGTCCTGGGCAATGCGTTGGGGTTCTAGTCTCGACGCCGCAACTCGCTACACGATATCCGACGTTTTCGAGACTTTTCCGCGTCCTTCGATCACGGAGCGGCTTGAGGGCGCTGGTCATGCGCTCGATCGCGAGCGCGCCGAGATTATGGGGCGGCGACGGCTTGGCCTAACCAAACTTTACGGCTTCGTCAATGACTCCGCTGTCGACGATCCCGACGTTGCACGCCTCCGGTCCATACAGGTCGAGCTTGACGAGGCGGTCGCGGACGCCTATGGCTGGTCTGACATCTCGCTTGGTCACGGTTTCCACACCTACCGTCAGATGGAGCGCTTCACCATCAGCCCGGCGGCGCGGGTTGAGCTTCTCGACCGACTACTCGAGGAGAACCATCGGCGGGCGGCGCGTCAGGGCAACGTGGGTGCGTCCGGCGATGGTGCGGATGACCTGGAGGACACCGAAGGTGAGGACGCATGAGCGAGGCCGCTGCGACGTCGGCTGACGTCCGGGACGAGCTGCACAGGCTGCTGGTTGCTGACCTGGTCGGGCCCTGGGACGGGCCGTCCGAAGCCGTCGTGGGAAATCCCCGCGGTCGCTATCTCGCCGGTGCGCTCGCCCCCGTCAAGGTCGATCCGGCCGCCCCGGTCGAGAGCTCGGTGGCCTTCAGCGGCACCGATGTGGCGGACATGCGCTCCGCCGACGCGCCGCTGCTGACACCCGTTGACGAGTCGAGCGCCGGCGTTCCGGAAGCCTCTGATGTCGAGGTGGCCGAGTCCGACGACCCAGCGGAGGCTGACGACAAGGGCCCCACGTCCAAGCTCATTGCCCCGTCGTCGATGGGACTGCGGTTCCGGGTCGCTCGGGGCGGCCCGGGCCTCGCACTCACTGCTCGGTGGGGCGAGTATGGCCCCCGCCGCGAGACGGACGACGACGGACGCACGAGGACCTATTACGACCGCACCCCGCACGAGCCCTCGGTCGTCGTCCCCAGCGGCAGCCTGGAGCCAGGGGCCACTCTCGACCTGCCGGTCCTCGAACGCGACGGCGCTGTCGAGGTCTCGGTGAGCGTCGAGGTGCTGCCCGACGGGGACGGAACCCTCATCGTCGAGGTCGCCCTGCAGAACCGGAGGGTCACCGACGGGAACCTCCCGCCTCGTGAGTGGCTCTTCCAGGCGGAGCTCGAGGTGGCTGCGGTCGACGGGAGCAACATCTTCCTCCCCATCCACGACCCGCTCGACGGACTGCCGCCGGGGCTGGACGAGGAGGAGGAGAGACTCGAGCTGCTGTACCGCGACCGGCTCGAGTTCGTGATGGGCCGCACCTGCTCCGCGACCTGGACAACCGTGGATCCCCAGAGTGCCGGACTCTGGCGTCTTGACCTCGTCGAGGGCGCGCGGACCGCGAACCGCGTTCGTACCACCTGGGTGCCGGAGGCGGAGGTCCCGCAGACGATCGCGTCGGGCGTCAGCGGCACGCTGCTCTCGATGGAACGGCTCGCCGCGGCATCCCAGCCGGAGGTGGTCGAGGGCCTCACGCCACTGATCGCCGGCTACCGGAAGTGGCTCACCGAACGTGCAGCCGATGCCACGAGACTGCCGCAGCACCTGCGCGTCGTGGCCGAGGTGGCCATCGAGGACGCAGGCCTCGCCGCAGATCGACTCGATGAGGGCCTCGCACTTCTCGGTTCGGATCCGGACGCGTTCCGGGCGTTCCAGTTCATGAACCGGGTCATGGCGGACCAGCGCGTCCACAGCCAGGTCGCCCAGACGCGCTCCGAGGACGCGAGCCTGGGCATCACTGCTGCCCTCCAACGGGTCACGGAGAAGGGCGAGAGCGCGGCGTCCTGGCGGCACTTTCAGATCGGCTTCATCCTCATGCAGCTCCCGGCTCTCACCGATCCGACTTCCCTGCGACGCAGCAGCGATGACGCGCGCGCAGAGCTGCTCTTCTTCCCGACCGGTGGCGGCAAGACAGAGGCCTACCTGGGCCTCGCGGCTTACACGTTCGCGATCCGTCGTCTTCAGGGAGTCGTCACCACCCCCGACGGAGCGCTGGACGGCCGCGACGGGGTCGCGGTGCTCATGCGCTACACCCTGCGCCTGCTGACGACGCAGCAGTTCCAGCGGGCTACGGCACTGGTGTGTGCCGCCGAGATCGTCCGCCGCGAGGATCCGGCGACGTGGGGCACGGAGCCCTTCCGGATCGGGCTGTGGGTGGGTAGCAACGTCAGCCCGAAGTCCTTCACCGAGGCCGAGGAGCAGATCACCGCGGCGCTGGCGACGGAGGGGCGCCCCTACGGGGTCACGGTCCTGCAGCTCCAGCGCTGCCCCTGGTGCGGGTCACCCATCTCGCCCAAGCAGCACATCCGTCTCCACAAGGCGCGTCGTCGCATCCTCGTCCACTGCGGGGCCAAGCTGGGCAGTGAATGCCCTTTTGCCGAAGGAGGCGCCGTCGAGGACGGGCTCCCCGTACTCACCGTCGACGAGGAGATCTACCGCCATCCCCCGACGTATCTGCTGGCCACGGTGGACAAGTTCGCCCGGATCGCGCGCGAGGGTCAGGCCGCCAGTCTCTTCGGACACGTGGCCGAGCGCTGCCCGCGCCACGGCTACCGGCACCCGGACACACCGACGGCCGTATGCACAGGTAGCAGTCACAAGGCGGCCGGCGCCCTCCCCAAGGTCAGCATCCAGAAGACGGGCCGTCTGCGCCCACCCGACCTGATTATCCAGGACGAGCTGCACCTCATCACCGGCGCCCTCGGGACTGCCGTCGGCCTCTTCGAGGTCGCCGTCGACACGCTCTGCAGCTGGCAGTCCGGCACCGACCTCGCGCCCGCCACGCCGGTCCGTCCGCTCGTGGTGGCGTCCACCGCGACGAGCCGCAATGCCGAGGCGCAGGTGCGACGGCTCTACGGGCGCGGTATCGAGATCTTCCCCCCGCAGGTGCTCGACATCTCGGACACGTACTTCTCCAAGGAGGTGCCGATCTCCGCAGAGCACCCGGGTCGGCGTTACCTCGGGGTGTGCGCGCACGGTGCCAAGCTGACCCTCGCGGAGATCAGGGTGAGCGAGATCCTGCTCCTCGCCGGCCAGAAGCTCGTCGATGCCCACGGCGAGGCGGCGGACCCGTACATGACGCTCGTCGGGTACTTCAGCGCCACACGCGAGCTCGCGGGAATGCGCCGCTACCTCGATGACGACGTCACCACCCGGATCACCAACCCCGACAACGCCAGCGGCTACCCCCGGCGAGGTACCTGGGGTCTCGAAATCGGTGAGCTCACCTCGCGCGTCTCGTCGATGGAGATCACCAAGACCCTCGATCGACTGTCGGTGCCGTTCGACCCGGCGTGGGACACCACGCAGGCGCACAGCGAGCAGGTAGCGCTTCGCAAGGCCGGGGAGACCGTCCGCAAACGGGCGGGTAATCGGCCCTACGACGTCGTCCTGGCCACCTCGATGCTCCAGGTCGGGGTCGACGTCGGACGCCTCGGGCTCATGCTCGTCGTCGGCCAGCCGAAGAACACCGCCGAGTACATCCAGGCCTCGTCGCGCGTCGGCCGTGTCTCGGCGAAGCCCGGACTCGTCGTGACGCTCGCGAACCGGTCCCGCCCCCGCGACATGGCGCACTACGAGCAGTTCGAACACGATCACCGGACGTTCTACGCGCATGTCGAAGCCCTGTCCGTCACCCCCTACTCGGACAGCTCCCTGGAACGAGGCCTGACCGGCGTGCTCGTCTCCATCGCAAGGGTGCTCGATGTGGGGCACCCGAACTCCTTCTCGCCCCAGGAAGGAGCGTGGAGCATCACCTCGCGATTCGCGACCCTGGAGCACCTGGTCGACGTGATCGCGCGGCGAGCCGCCAGCTCGGGTGCTGACGACCGTGTCCAGGAGATCAGGGACAAGCTCACCCGTCGCCTCGACGCCTGGTACAGGAAAGCGAAGGCTGTCCCGGCAATCACCTACACCGGGAAAGGCGACACCCTGCTCAGGAGTCCGGAGGACGGTCCGGCGTTCGGCGACAACGTCTACCTCCGCGTGGCGAACTCGATGCGCGAGGTCCAGCCCGAGATCAGCCTCGTGGTGCGTTCCTACGGCGACCGGATCGCCGAGACCGACCCCCCGGGCGCCCCAGGTTGGGTGTTCGACTCGGAGGTGGACGCATGAGTGAGGCCGCGGACGCGGCTGCGCCGGCCGGTGGGTCGAGCGAGCCGGATGACGAGACGTCGTACGTGGCCACCGCGGACGTCGTCGATCCGTTCGAACACTCCGACGAGGTCAAGCCCAAGAACTTCGGACGGGTCGGGTCGTTGCGTCCCACCGCACTGCTCTTTACCGCCGGTATCGGAGCCTCCGTCGACCTGCCCCACATCGCGGTCATGCCGCAGGGACTCGACTCCTGGGAGCGCGCGTACGCCCAGATGGGCGGTGCTCTTCAGGTCTTCGAGCCCCGACTCGTCGAAGCCGTCAAGGCGCAGCTCGGCCGCCAGGTCCGCGAGCTCCGCAAGCCGCCCCGTCAAGTGGTCGGCCCACGCGAGGTGCCCCGAGTCGGGGTGCCTGCGACGGCGTTCCCGCGGTGGCTGCGCTGCACCGGCTGCGACCTGCTGGCGCCCTTCGAGGGCGAGGGTGGAGCGTTCACGTTCCTCAACACGATCGGGATGAGACCGGACCAGGCGCGCTTCGTTCACAAGCAGTGCAAGGGCCGGAACAACGCGGGCAAACCCCGAGAGAGCGTGGCAGTCCCCGCGCGTTACCTCGTGGCATGCCTCAACGGGCATCTCGACGAGTTCCCCTACACCGCGTTCGTTCACCGGTCCCACGGCGGGAGCTGGACGTGCGACAAGGCACCCGGGGTGAGCAACCCCGCGACCAAGCTGCGGATGCTGGAGTGGCGCAGCAACATCGGACCTGAGGTCCGCGTCACGTGTGTCGCGTGCGGGCAGACCAGGAGCATGCGCGAGCTCACCGGCACGGCGGGGGCCGAGCGGATGCCGCATTGCCGCGGCCGGCACCCCCACCTCGGCACATTTGAGAAGTGCGGGGCGGAGACCAAGCTCATGCTCCTCGGGGCGGCCAACCAGTGGTTCCCCGCGACCATCAGCCTGTTGGTCGTGCCCGAGAGCCGGGAGCTCGGCGTGGCCGATGTGGCCCAACGCCTGTTGGGGGTGTCTGCCGAAGTCCGCGCGATGGTGACAACCGAGAGCGCGATTCCGATGTTCAAGATGTTCGTGCGGAACAACGGGCTCGACCTGAGCGATGTGCCCGACGCGATGGTCTGGGAGGCCATTGCGCTCGCTGCGGCGAGCGGCGCCGCCGATTCCGGTCGCACAACGCCATACAGCCCTGTCGAGCTCCGCGCCCCCGAGTGGCGCACGCTCATCCGTCCAGCCGACTTCGCCAAGCACGCACGCGAGAGCGACTTCCGGATCAGGGACGTGCAGGTGCCCGCAGGCCTGTCGCCGGTCATCGAGACCGTGGCGGCGGTCGACCGGCTGAAGAAGGTCAACGCCTTCGTCGGCTTTACCCGGGTTGATGCGTTCGAACGCATCGGCGACGCTCCAGAGCGCCTCGCCCCACTGGCGCGGAAGCGGCCCACGTGGGTTCCCGCGACGGAGGACCACGGGGAAGGCGTGTTCGTCCGGCTACGTGAGGACGTCGTCGGCCCCTGGGAGGACGCCGTGCTCGACTCCGGCCTCTGGGACGCCCATCGCGAGGCTCATCGGCGGAACGTCCTGCGCCGCACGAGCACCTCCGCCGCAGTCGTCGATGTGGATTCAAGACTCGAGCAGCCTCGATACTGGGCTGTCCACACCCTCGCCCATCTGGTGATCAGGCAGATGGCGCTGGACGCCGGGTACGGGTCCGCGTCGCTCTCCGAGCGCATCTACGCATGGCGAGGGGATGGTGACCACGAGCCCGCAGCCGGATTCCTCATCTCGACGACCTCGCCCGACAGCGACGGAACCCTCGGCGGGTTGGTCGAGCAGGCATCACCCGAGGCCATGGCCAAACTTGTCTCGCGCGCACTCGCGCGGGCATCGAGGTGCTCCTCTGACCCTGTGTGCTCGCACCGCGTACCTCGCGGGCAGGAGGACTTCCTCCACGGAGCGGCCTGCCACTTCTGCACGTTCCTGTCCGAGACCTCGTGCGACAACGCGAACCGTTTCCTCGACCGCCGATTCATCCTGACCCTCTATCCAGATCAGCCTGCGTCGTCAGGCGTCCAAGGGCTCATGGCTGGCATCACGGCATGACGGACTCGGGTCTTGCGCAGCTGGAGCCGCTCGGTGCGCTGCTCGCCCCCACTGAGCTGCGCCGGGTGGCCGACAGCCTCGTGATCGACGGCGTGCCCCGTCGGGCCGTTCGGAGCCTGGCGACAGAAAAGCGAGAGCATGCCGAGGTCCTGGTACGGGACGTGCTCGGGGCATTCGGTAGCCGGCGGGCCGTCGCCGCCACCCTGCGAGCGATGGCCGCGACCGCCGAACGTGTCCCGGACCCGCCGACTCTCGTCTGGAGCGGACCACAGCTGCCGGGGGACTCGATCCGCACGACCTCCGCGATCGTCCGCCTGATCGACGAGTCGGAGGAATCGGTATTGGCGTCCACGTACTCGGGCTCGGCGACCGCGCCGTTCGTCCAGGCACTCGTACGAGCCGCTCAACGCAAGGTCGCGATCACTGTCGTCGCCGACGTAAGCCAGCGAACGGACTGCGCGGACGCCATCAGCGGTGCTGTGCCTCGAGCAAGGGTTCTCGGCTTCTACGACGCCGATACGGGGCTGCCACGGATGCAGCACTCGAAGGTTCTGGTCATCGACGGGCGGTTGGCCCTCGTGACCAGCGCCAACCTGTCGTATGCGGCCGTTGAGCAGAACCTTGAGGCCGGTCTCCTGGTGCAGGACCCTTCTGTTGCGAGTCAGATCGTCCGACGGTTCGCTGACCTCATGGCAGCGGGGAGTCTTCGGGAAATGTCCTAGCGGGAGGGCATGCCGACTTCGATTGCCGCTCTAGGCGAAGTTTCGCGACGCGAGAGCCATGGCTGTGCGTGATGCAGGATTCGACAAGGTGGTGTCGCGGGATGGCCTCGAAGACCGTGTAATTTTCATGGACTTCAATTGGGTGGTCGTCGGACAGGAGTCGGTGTCGAGCCCCGGCGTTCCTGCCGACGCGGAGGCTGTCCTTCTCGCGATGAAGAAGGACGACGCAGATGTAGGAACTCCGTCTGCCCGAGGGAACACCGGAGCGCGAAGCCGCCGAGGCGTGCAAAGCTGCGGAGCGTAAGGCGGAGGAAGAGCGCCAAGAGCAGGCGGCGGCTGCGGAAGCAGTGCTTCGAGCGGAAGCGGAAGTGGCGAACCTTGCCGTAGCAAGTCAGACTTGCATCGAGCACCTGGACCCTGCGCTGCCAGTCCCAGGCCAGATGATCGGCACGATCGAGGACTACGTTGCCGTCGCACGCGAAGTGGGCTCCGAAAGTTGGGAGTGCCAACTTGGCGCTGACTCGGTGATGGACCTGGGGGCTGCTCTCGTCGACGGATTGGCTGTGGGGGCTCCAGGTGCTGAGATCCAACTCGACGCGGAGTTTGAGAGACTCCAGGCGGCCGCCGACGCGATCAATCGGGCTTGCCAGACGCTATCGACCGCCTATGGCCCGACAAAGCAGTCATCGCTAGAGCGGTACGACGAGATCTGGAAGCCTGCGATCCGCGAATGGAACAAGTCGCTGAAGGCCCTCTGCGCCGAGACGTCGGTCCCCACGCCCCTCTACCGCTGGAGTTCACGGCGTTGACTAGCGGGCGGGGGCCCATTCCCGGCGGAGTCGGGGGGGGCGGCGTCAAGGTCTCGAGGCAACGAGGCGCCTCTCGAAGGCTTCGCGTGGGGTCAGGAAGCCCAGGCTCGCTCGGGGCGGTTCGTTGAGCTCTTCGGCGATGGCGGTGAGGTAGGGCTGGCGGCAGCGAGCTGCGGTAGCGCTACACCGAGAAGTACTTGGCCTCGGGGTGGTGGAACACGAACGCGTCCGTCGACTGCTCGGGGTGCAGCTGCAGCTCGTCTGACAGCACCACCCCAGCCCGCTCAGCCCGCAGCAGCTCGACGACCTTCCGCCGGTCCTCCATGTCCGGGCACGCCGGGTACCCGAGCGAATAGCGCGCACCCCGGTACTCGACCTTGAACATCCCGTCCAAAGAAGCGGGGTCCTCCGCCCCGAACCCCAGCTCCTCACGCACTCGTGAGTGCCAGTACTCCGCGAGCGACTCGGTCAGCTGCACCGACAGCCCGTGCAGCTCCATGTACTCGCGGTACTTGTTCTCCGCGAACAGCGCCGCCGTAAAGTCGTTCACGCGCGCGCCGATCGTCACGAGCTGCACGCCCAGCACGTCCACCTCGCCCGACGACCGCGGCCGCACAAAGTCGGCCAGGCACAGGTGCCGGTCGCGCCGCTGCCGCGGGAACGTGAACCGCATCCGCTCCGTGCCCGGCTCGCCGCCCGACCCGCCGTCGGGCCCGTCGTGGTGCAGCACCACCACGTCGTTGCCCTCCGAGTACGCGGGGAAGTACCCGTACAGCACCGTCGGCTCGAACATCTCCTCCGCGACGATCCGGTCCAGCCACGCCCGCAGACGCGGCCGCCCCTCCGTCTCAACGAGCTCCGCGTACGAGAGCGCGTCGTCGGCCCGCGACGGCTTGAGCCCCCACTGACCCATGAACGTCGCCCGCTCGTCCAGGAACGCCGCATAGTCCGCGAGGCGCACGCCCTTGACGACGCGCGTGCCCCAGAACGGCGGCGTCGGCACCGGGTTGTCTAGCGCGACGTCGGAGCGCGCCGGCAGGTCGGCGTCGTCCGTGAACGTCGGCGTCACCACCGCGTGGCGACGCTTCTTCAGCGGCGGCAGCCCGACGGCGTCGCGCGCCTCACCGCGCGCCACGCGCACGAGCGGCTCCATGAGCCGCAGCCCCTCGAACGCGTCCTTCGCGTACCGCACCTCGCCCTCGTACAGGTCCGCGAGGTCGTCCTCGACATACGTGCGCGTGAGCGCCGCGCCGCCGAGGATCACCGGGTACTTGCCCGCGAGCCCGCGAGCGTTGAGCTCAAGCAGGTTCTCCTTCATCACGAGCGTCGACTTCACCAGCAGCCCGGACATCCCGATCACGTCGGCGCCGTGCTGCTCGGCGGCGTCGATCATCGCGGAGATCGACTGCTTGATGCCGATGTTGATCACCGTGTAGCCGTTGTTCGTCAAGATGATGTCGACGAGGTTCTTGCCGATGTCGTGCACGTCTCCGCGCACCGTCGCCAGCACGATCGTGCCCTTGCTCGCCGACGCCCCCGACGCGTCCACGACCTTCTCCATGTGCGGCTCGAGGTACGCGACCGCCGTCTTCATCGTCTCCGCGGACTGCAGCACGAACGGCAGCTGCATCTCACCCTTGCCGAACAGCTCACCGACCACCTTCATGCCCTCGAGCAGGTGGTCGTTGACGATGTCGAGCGCCTTCCACCCCTCCGCGAGCGCCGCGTCCAGGTCGTGGGACAGGCCCTTGAGCTCGCCGTCGACGATGCGACGCGCGAGGCGCTCACCGAGCGGCAGCGCCGCGAGCTCGGCAGCGCGCTGGTCCTTCATCGACGCGGCGTCGACGCCGGAGAACAGGTCGAGCAGGTGTGCGAGCGGGTCATGCACGAGGTTCCCCGCGTCGTCGTACCGCCGCCGGTCCCAGACGAGGTCGAGCGCGGCCTCGCGCTGCTCGGTCGGGATCTTCGCGAGCGGGAGGATCTTCGCCGCGTGCACGATCGCCGAGTCCAGCCCCGCCTCGACTGCCTCGTGGAGGAACACCGAGTTGAGGACCGTGCGCGCGGCCGGGTTGAGGCCGAAGGACACGTTCGAGACGCCGAGCGTCGTGTGCACGCCCGGGTACTTCGCCTTGAGCGCGCGGATCGCCTCGATCGTCTCGATGGCGTCCCGGCGCGTCTCCTCCTGACCCGTCGCGATCGGGAACGTGAGCGTGTCGACGATGATGTCCTCGACCGCCATGCCCCACGTGCCGACCAGGTCGTCGATGAGCCGGGAGGCGATCGCGACCTTGTGGTCCGCGGTGCGGGCTTGGCCCTCCTCGTCGATCGTCAGCGCGATCACCGCCGCACCGTGCTCCTTCACGAGCGGCATGATCCGCCCATAGCGCGACGCAGGGCCGTCGCCGTCCTCGAAGTTCACCGAGTTCACGACGGCGCGCCCACCCACCAGCTCGAGCCCCGCCCGCAGCACCTCCGGCTCCGTGGAGTCGAGCACGAGCGGCAGCGTCGACGCCGACGCGAGCCGCGACACGACCTCCCGCGCGTCCGCTGATCCGTCGCGGCCCACATAGTCGACGCACACGTCGAGCAGGTGCGCGCCGTCGCGCGTCTGGTCGCGTGCGATGCGCACGCACTCGTCCCACTCGCCCGCGAGCATCGCCTCCCGGAACGCCTTCGACCCGTTCGCGTTCGTCCGCTCACCGATCGCGAGGAAGCTCGCGTCCTGGTCGAAGTCCACGTGCGAGTACAGGCTCGCCACGCCCTGCTCAGGCTTCGGGTCGCGCGCGACGACGGGCGCCCCGCCCACCGCGTCGACGACAGCGCGCAGGTGCTCCGGCGTCGTACCGCAACAGCCGCCCACAAGAGACAGGCCGAACTCGCCGACGAACTGCTTGTGCGCCGCCGCGAGCTCCGCCGGGGAGAGCGGGTACTCCGCGCCGTTCTTGCCGAGCACCGGCAGGCCCGCGTTCGGCATGCAGGTCACGGGCACGGGGGAGTGCTTCGACAGGTGGCGCAGGTGCTCGCTCATCTCCGCCGGGCCCGTCGCGCAGTTCAGGCCGATCGCGTCGACGCCGAGCACGCGCAGCGTCGTGACCGCCGCACCGATCTCGGAGCCCATGAGCATCGTGCCCGTCGTCTCGACGGTCACCTGCGCGAAGATCAGCACGTGCGTCCCGAGGCGCTCCATCGCGGCCTTCGCACCGTTGATCGCGGCCTTCGCCTGCAGCAGGTCCTGCGCCGTCTCGATGAGCAGCGCGTCCGCACCGCCGCGGACGAGGCCCTCCGCCTGGAGGGAGAACGTGTCCTTGAGGTGCGCGTACGTCGTGTGGCCGAGGCTCGGCAGCTTCGTGCCTGGGCCCATCGAGCCGAGCACCCAGCGCTCCCGCCCGTCCGCAGCCGTGTGCTTCTCCGCGCTGCGCCGCGCGATCACCGCGCCCGCCTCAGCGAGCTCGGTGATGCGGTCGTCGATGTCGTAGTCCGACAGGTTGGACCAGTTCGCGCCGAACGTGTTCGTCTCGACGCAGTCCACGCCGACCGCGAAGTACGCGTCGTGCACCGACTCGACGACGTCGGGGCGCGTCACGTTGAGGATCTCGTTGCAGCCCTCAAGGTCTTCGAAGTCCGCGAGCGTGAGGTCCGCAGCCTGGAGCATCGTGCCCATCGCGCCGTCGGCCACGACGACCCGGCTGGCGAGGGCGGACTTCAAGGACTGGGCGCGCGCGGTCAGCATGCGGCGAGTCTAGGACCGCGTCGCGGACTTGAGACGGGGTGTCCACGGGACGACGCCGGACGTCGCACGAACGCCCGTGCCCCGTCTGTAAGGCCCTGGGACGCCGCTGACCGGCGCGATCGTGGCGATGACCGGGGGAGAGGCGCTCGTGCCGACCGCCGAGTCGCTCCGAGGCTGGGGCGAGATCGTCGGAGCCCTCGCTGTCGTCACGCTCCTCGGTCACGTGCTCGTCACGCGCCTCCGCGGCGTCATCTCCCTGCCGGTCTCCGCGTTCTTCACGTGGGCGGCGCTCGTCGCCGTCGCGAGCGCGACGATGCTCGGCACCGACCGCGACGCGTTCCTGTCGAACTTCTGGCTGTCGGTGCTCCTCAGCGTGCCGGTGATCGTGCTCGCGACCGCTCTCCGGGCGTTCGTCCCCCCGTTCCGCACGGTCCCGAATCACCCCTACGACCAAGAAAGCGCACTATCTGTCGCCCAGAGCGACAGATAGTGCGCTTTCTCGGCCCGAAGGGTCGGGGGTCGGGGATCGGGGACCGGGAGAGTCGGGAGGACCCGGGACCCGGAGGTCCCGGGCCCCCGGGTCGGGTCCCTTCTCAGCCGATCGCGTGGATCGGGGCCGGGAGCGGCGTCCCGGATCCGTCGCGGCGCTCGTCGACGTCCGGCAGCGTGAGCGCCTGCCCGCCGGAGCCGACGGCGTGCGGCGGCTGCGGCCCGACCCACGCCACGAGGAGCGTGTCCTCGCCCTTGAGGAAGCGGTGCGAGCGCACCCCTCCCGTCGCGCGGCCCTTGGACGGGTACGCGGTGTAGGGCGTGACCTTCGCGGCGCCGGCCTCGGTACCGGGCAGCGCGGAGGATGCACCCGACACGGTGACCACGGCGGTCGTCGGCGCGAGGCCCGCGGGCACGACGCCGAAGAACCGCACCTGGGCGCCGTCGTCGAGTCGGATGCCGGCCATGCCGCCGGCCGCGCGGCCCTGCGGGCGCACGAGGGACGCGGAGAAGTGCAGGAGGGACGCGTCGGTCGAGACGAACACGAGGTCGTCGTCGTCCGTGCAGGCGCCCGCACCGATGACCTCGTCGCCGTCCTTGAGCGTGATGACCTCCCACGAGTCGCGGTTCGGCGCGTCGTCACGCGCGACGCGCTTGACCACGCCGTCGCGCGTACCGACCACGATCGTCGGCGCGAACGAGTCGAGCGACACGAGCGTGAGCACACGCTCGCCCGACGCGAGGTCCACGATCTCGGAGACGGGCACACCACCCGAGAGGGACGGCGCGCCGTCGGTCGGCGGGAGCGTCGGCAGGTCGAGCACGTCCACGCGGACGACCCGACCGAGGTTCGTCACGGCGCCGACCTGACCGCGCGCCGTGCACGCGACTGCGGCGGACAGCGCGTCGTGGGCGCGGCGCTCGTCGTCACGCACCGGCTCGTCGCCCGTCGCGGTCCGCGCGAGCAGGTCCGTACCCGAGAGCAGCACCCAGCACGGCGAGTCCTCGACCTCGAGCGGCACAGCCGACGACGGCGCACCCTTCGCACCCGTGAGCGCGGTACCGCCCGCGGACTCGAGCAGGACCGTGCGGCGCGGCGTGCCGTACGCCTTCGCGACGGCCGCCATCTCGTCCGAGACGACGTTCAGCAGGCGCGTCTCGCTCGCGAGGATCTCCTCGAGCTCCGCGATCTCCGCGCGCAGCGCCGCCTGCTCGGTCTCGAGCTCGACGCGCGAGAACTTCGTCAGGCGACGCAGCCGCAGCTCGAGGATGTACTCCGCCTGCGGCTCCGACAGGTCGAACACCGTGCGCAGCCGCGCACGCGCCACCTCCGAGTCGTCTGAGGAGCGGATGACCTGGATGACCTCGTCGATGTCGAGGATCGCGATGAGCAGACCGTCGACGAGGTGCAGGCGCTCCTGGCGCCGCGCCAGCCGGTACGTGCAGCGACGCCGCACGACGTCGACCCGGTGATCCACCCACACGCGCAGCAGCTCGCGCAGCCCGAGTGTGCGCGGCTGCCCGTCGACGAGCGCGACGTTGTTGATGCCGAACGAGTCCTCCATCGGCGTGAACTTGTACAGCTGCTCGAGCACCGCCTCCGGGTTGAACCCGTTCTTCACCTCGATGACGAGGCGCAGGCCGTGCGTGCGGTCCGTCAGGTCCAGCACCGAGGTGATGCCGGAGAGCTTCTTGGACTGCACGCCCTCCTTGATCTTCTCGATGACCTTCTCGGGCCCCACGAGGTACGGCAGCTCGGTCACGACGATGCCCTTGCGGCGCGGCGTCACGTTCTCGATGCGCACCGTCGCGCGCGTCTTGAACGAGCCGCGACCCGTGCGGTACGCGTCGCGGACCCCGTCGAGACCGACGATCTTGCCGCCGCCCGGCAGGTCCGGCCCCGGCACGAAGCGCATGAGCTCCTCGAGGTCCGCGTCCGGGTGCTTGATGAGGTGCCGCGCCGCCGTGATGACCTCGACGAGGTTGTGCGGTGCCATGTTCGTCGCCATACCGACGGCGATGCCCGACGACCCGTTGACGAGCAGGTTCGGGATCGACGCCGGCAGCACCTCGGGCTGCTGCAGCTTGTTGTCGTAGTTCGGCACGAAGTCGACGACGTCCTCGCCGAGGTCCGTCGTCATCGCCATCGCAGCGGTCGCGAGACGCGCCTCCGTGTACCGGGCGGCCGCAGGGCCGTCGTCGAGCGAGCCGAAGTTCCCGTGCCCGTCCACGAGCGGCAGGCGCAGCGTGAAGTCCTGCGTCAGACGCACGAGCGCGTCATAGATCGCCGAGTCACCGTGCGGGTGCAGCTTTCCCATCACCTCGCCGACGACGCGCGCCGACTTCACGTACGGCCGGTCGGGGCGCAGCCCCATATCAGCCATCTGGAACAGGATGCGCCGCTGCACTGGCTTGAGACCGTCGCGAGCGTCCGGCAGGGCGCGCGCGTAGATGACGGAGTAGGCGTACTCGAGGAACGAGCCCTCCATCTCCGCCGTGACGTCGATGTCGACGATCTTCTCGGTGAAGTCGTCGGCGGCGTCGAGGGTCGCGGTCTTGCGTGCCATGGGGCGATGCGCTCCGGGTATCTCGCGGGACAGGGGATCGGGTCCATTGTCGCCGCCGCACGCCGATGCTCCGGCACAGCCACGCCGAGACAGCACCGCCGCGCCGCGCGGGCGCCGCACGCCCTAGCCTGGGACTGTGACCGACGACGCGCACGACGTCCCCGCGAGCGCCTACCCGCTCGCCTGGGAGGCCGACGTCATCCTGCGGGACGGCTCGACGACGCACGTGCGTCCCATCCGGCCCGAGGATGCGGACGCGCTGCAGGCGTTCCACGTCGCCCAGTCGGAGCGGTCCATCTACTTCCGCTTCTTCGCGCCCCTGCCCAGGCTCCCCGAGAAGGACCTCGCGCGGTTCACGCACGTCGACCACGTCGACCGTGCCGCGCTCGTCGCGGTCGCCGCCCCGCTGGGCGGCGAGGACACGGGGGAGCGGATCATCGGCGTCGCACGCTACGACCGCACGGGCGCCGACAGCGCCGAGGTCGCGTTCAACATCGCCGACAACGTCCAAGGGCGCGGCCTGGGCTCCGTGCTCCTCGAGCACATCGCGGCGGCAGCCCGCGAGCGCGGCATCCGCCACTTCTCCGCCGAGGTCCTCCCGCAGAACACGCGCATGCTCGCCGTGTTCCGCGAGGCGGGCTACGACCTCACCCAGCGCCTCGAGGACGAGGTGTACATGGTGACGATCGACCTCGACCCGACCGAGCGCTCGAGGTCCGTGATGGCGGAGCGGGAGCGACGCGCGGAGGCGCGCAGCATCCAGACGCTGTTCGACGTCGCGTCGGTCGTGGTCGTCGCGTCGCCGACGACGCGGCCCGGGTCGGCGGACGCGCAGATGATCGAGCGGGCGATCGAGGCGCTCGTCGCGTCGCGCGCCCTCACCGAGCGCGGGACCGAGGGTGACGGGCCGCAGCGGCCCCGCATCGACGTCGTCGGCCTGCCGCCTGCCGCACGGCTCTGGTCGACCGACGAGGTCAGCTATCACGAGACTCTCGCCGCGCTCGCGGACGCCCGCGAGGGCAACGCGCCCGATGACGGGCGCGGCCCCCTCGCCGTGCTCGCCGCTCCGCCCGAGGAGGCCGTCGCCGCCGTTCCCGGTCTCGCACGCCTGCGCACGCACGCCCTGCTGCTCTTCTCGGAAGGCTTCGCCGAGGTCGGTCCCGAGGGCCTCGAACGCCAGCGCGCCCTGCTGCGCGCCGCCCGCACCGCCGGGATGCGCGTCGTCGGGCCCGGCTCCTACGGCCTCCTGCGCGCCAACGCCGACGTGACGATCAACGCGACCCTCGCGACCGCCCCGCCCCCGCCCGGACGCATCGGCGTGTTCTGCCAGTCCGCACCCACCGCCGTCACGCTCCTCGCGACGATCGCCCGACGCGGCCTCGGCCTGTCGAGCTTCCTGTCCGCCGGCAACCGCGCCGACGTCTCCGGCAACGACCTCATGCAGTACTGGCACGAGGACGACGACACGCACGTCGCGTGCCTCTACCTCGAGTCCATCGGCAACCCGCGCAAGTTCTCCCGCATCGCCCGGCGCCTCGCAACCCGCAAGCCCGTCGTCGTCGTGACCGCCGGACGCTCGGGACAGGTCGTCCCGCCCGGCCATGCCGTCCGCCCCACCCTCGCGCCGCGGCGCACGCTCGACGAGATGCTCCGCCAGTCCGGCGTCATCCGCGCCGAGAACACGCACGAGATGATGGACGTCGCCCAGCTCCTCGACACCCAGCCCCTGCCCGCAGGCAGGCGCGTCGGCGTCGTCGCGTCCTCGGTCGCGCTCGCGGCCCTCGTCGCCGAGGCCGCCGCCGCGAACGGCCTCACCGTCCTCCCGCGCACGGGTGTCGTCGCGGAGAGCGACGACGCGGCGCAGGCCGCGCGCGTCGTCGACGAGGTGTTCGACGCCGACTGCGACGCCGTCGTGGTCGTCGAGATCCCCGTGCTCGGGGGAGCGCAGCGCCCGCTCGCCCGCGCCGCTGCCCAGGCTGCCGCCCGCACGGGGCGCACGACCGTCGCGAGCGTGCTCGGCCGGCACGGCCTCGTCGACGAGCTCGCCGCGACCGCCCCCGACGGCACGACCGTCCACGTCCCCGCCTACGCGACCCCCGAGGACGCCGTGCGCGCCCTCGGCGCCGTCGCCCGGTACGCCGCGTGGCGGCGCGACGGGTTCGGCACGTTCGCCCAGCCCGACGCCGACACGGACCGTGCGCAGACCCTCGTCGACACGTGGCTCGCAGACGCCACACCGGACGTCGACCTCCCGCTCGCCCCCGACCGTGTCGACGAGCTGCTCGCCTGCTACGGCCTGACCGTCGTGCCCGTGCGCACCGTCGGGTCGGCCGACGAGGCCGTCACCGCCGCCGACGCGCTCGGCTGGCCCGTCGCGCTCAAGAGCACCGCCGAGGCGCTGCGGCACCGTGCCGACCTCGGCGGCGTCCGCCTCGGCATCACCGACCCCGCCGAGCTGCGCACCGCCTACGCCGCCATGGCCGCCGAGACCGCACGGCTCCTCGGCGAGGCCGCGCCCCTCGACGTCCAGACCATGGTGACCGGGGGAGTCGCGTGCGTCGTCCGGTCGACCGAGGACCCGCTCTTCGGCCCCGTCGTCTCGTTCGGCCTCGCAGGCGACGCGACCGACCTCCTCGCGGACGTCTCCTACGGCATCCCGCCGCTGACCGACCGCGACGTCGCCGACATGGTCCGCTCCCTGCGCGCCGCCCCACGCCTGTTCGGGTATCGCGGCATCGGCCCCATGGACGTCCCCGCGATCGAGGACGTCCTCGCCCGCGTCGCCCGGCTCGCCGACGACGTCCCCGAGCTGCGCTCGCTCGAGCTGTACCCCGTCGTCGTCTCCCCGCACGGCGCGCACGTCCTCGCCGCCCGCGCGGTGCTCGCCCACGGGCAGCGTCCTGACGAGTCCAGACGCGCGATGCCCGGGTGATCCACGAGCCACCCCGCACGGGATGGGAAGATGGACGGGTGTCTGCTTCCACCCACGCCCACTCCGACCGCCGTGACGTCCTGCGCTCCGAGCTGCACCGCGCCGGCTACTACCCCGAGCTCGTCATGGACGTGCTCGACGGCGCGCTCGCAGGCGAGGAGGTCGTCGCGCACCTCGTGCACGCCGAGACCACCTTCGCGACGGCTGAGGTGCGCCGCCACGTCACCGCGCTCGTCCTGACGCCGACACGGCTCGTGTCCGCGCACGTCGACGACGAGCCTGCCGACGAGCACCACCCCGTCGCGTCCGCCGCCGCGACGACCGAGGTCCTGCCGCTCGGCGCCGTCCGCTCCGTCGCCGTCACCCAGTTCGTCGCCGCGCCCGCGCAGCACGTGCCCGGGACGCTGCCGTACGAGGTGACGATCGCGATCGGGTGGGGAGCGGTCAACCGCATCGACCTCGAGCCCGCAACGTGCCCCGACCCGAACTGTGACGCCGACCACGGCCTCACCGGCACCATGACGCCCGACGACATGATCGTGCGCGTGAGCGCACAAGCCGAGGGTGAAGAGGCCGTGCGCGCGGCCCTCGCCTTCGCGGGGCAGCTGTCCGCGGCGACAGGCAGCCGCGCATGACGGTCGCGGCCCTCCAGGCCGACCTCGACCGTCGCGGGCTGCGCCGCCCCGCCTACGGCACCGCGGGCCTCGGCGCCGTCATGCTCGGCGCTGCAGGCGCCCTCGGCGTCCCCGTCACGACCGTCGACGGCGAGACGTCGACGGGCTCGATGAAGGCCCTCGGCCTGCCGGCTGCGAAGCGCGTGTGTGTCGTCCTCGTCGACGGGCTCGGCATGCGGCTCCTCACGGAGCGGCGCGGGCACGCCCGCACCCTGCGCGACCTGCTCCCCAGCGCCCGCACGCTCTCCGCGCCCTTCCCGTCGACGACGGCCGCCGCGCTCGGCGTGCTCGGCACCGGAACGAGCCCCGGCCGCACCGGCCTGCTCGGCTACTCGATCCGCAGCTCAGCGACCGGGCAGCTCGCCAACATGCTGTCCTGGACCAACCTCCCCGAGCCGGAGCAGGTGCAGCAGGAGCCGACCATCCTCGAGGCGGCCGTCGCCGCAGGTGCCCGTGCGACCGCCGTCGGCCTCGCCCGCTTCGAGACGTCCGGCATGACGCGCGCCGCTCTGCGCGGCGCCCGCTACGCCGCAGGGCCGACGCTCTCCGCGCGCATCGACCAGGCCGTCGACTCGCTGCGCACACCGGGGCTCACGTACCTGTACGTCGGCGAGGTCGACAAGGCCGGCCACCACTACGGATGGAAGTCCGGCGAGTGGGGCGACGCGCTCGCCGAGGTCGACCTCGAGATCGGGCGCCTCGTGCGGTCCGTCCCGCGCGGCACGCTCGTCCTCGTCACCGCCGACCACGGCATGGTCGACGTCACCGGCGGGGCCCGCTGGGACGTCGCCGACGAGCCAGAGCTCGCGCGCGGCGTCGCCGTCGTCGCGGGCGAGCCCCGTGCGACGCACCTCTACGTGGAGCCGGGCGTCGATCCGGTCGAGGTCCAGGCCCGGTGGCAGGGCGTGCTCGGCTCGCACGCCGTCGTCGCGCTGCGGGACGACGCCGTCGCCGCAGGACTGTTCGGTCCCGTGCACGAGCGGGCGCTCCCAGACGTCGGCGACCTCGTCGTGATCATGGCGAAGAACTCGGTCGTCGTGGACAGCGCGAGCCAGACGCCGGCGTCGATGGGACTCATCGGCGTGCACGGGTCGCTCACGCCCGACGAGATGAAGGTCCCGCTGCTCGTCGCGACCGCCTGAGGCGGCCGGGCTGGTCGCGCCGGGGCGCGGCGGCTGCTGCACCCTCGGGCGCTGCGACGCCGGTGCTCAGTCGTCCGTGCGTGCGCCGAAGACGATCTCGTCCCAGCTCGGCACCTGCGGCCGGCCCTTGCGCCCGCCACGAGCGGCACGCTCGAGCGGCGGGGGAGTCGCGTCACCTTCGGGAGCCTCGGGAGCAGGTGCCGGTGCGGGAGCCTCAGGCTCGGGCACCTCGGTGACGTCCTCGGCGACCGGCAGCTCGGACGTCTCGCCGACCTCAGCAGCCGAGCGAGCAGAGCGCGGCGAGCGGTCGCCGAGCGAGTAGAGCCGGCCGATCGACTCGACCGGGAGCGGTGCCCCCGCGTCGTCACCAGGCTCGTCGTCCTGGGTCATGGCAGCGAGGCCGAACAGGCCGTCGTCCTCGTCCGGCACGTCCACGTCGAGGGCCTGGCGCACGCCACGGCGCGCGGACAGGTCGTCGAGAAGCGCCGACGTCGCGTCGGCGACAGCAGCGGGCTCGGCGGGGGTGGGATCCGCGATCGGACCTGACGCCTCGACGTCGAACACGTCCCCGCGCACGGGCGCGAGGTGGCGGCGCGGCACGACCTCGTCGTGCAGCCGCGTCTCCGAGATCCACCGGCTCTCGTTGTCGGTCGCGGTCAGCGTGCGCGCCTGCTGGTCGAAGGCCCACACCGCACGGTGCTCGGCGTCGCCCACCTCGTAGCTGACGGCCACCACCCACGGTGACCCGACCGGGCGCCAGGCGTCCCAGCGCAGCTCCTCGGTGTCGACGTGCCGAGCGGCGAGCCGGTCGGTGACCAGGTCGCCGAGGCTGGGGGAGCCCGCGTCGCGGCCTACACGCGTCGCACGCGCCTGCTCGGCGACGTACTCGCGCTCCGCGAGCACAGGGCCCTCGTAGCGGCGCACCTGCTCGACCGAGATGCCGGCGTTCTGCGCGACCTCCTCGGCGGTGAGGCCCGCGCGCACCTGCGCCTGGATCTCGCGCGGCGGGAGCGAGCCCGGCGCCGTCTGGCGCAGCTGCTCGAGCTGCGGACGGTTGCGTCGCACCGCGGCACGCAGCGGCTCGTCGATGCGGAGCCTGAAACGTGTGCCGTCGGAGGACGCCAGCACGATGTGCTCGCCGTCCTCGTCCAGCCCGATCAGTTCCAGGTCAGCCATGTGCCCTCCAGTGCGTGGTCTGTCACCACAGTGCCACCTCTGCGCGCCGGACGCCGACATCCCCGCCGGTGTGCCGCTCGCGGATGCGTCACAGCACCCCTGCGCGGCTGACAGAATCATGTCCGTGGAGATCCTCCAGGACGCGATGTACGGGCTCGAGCTCGCCGCCATCTTCTTCGCCGGGATCTCCGGAGCGCTCGCCGCGGTGCGCAAGAACTTCGACATCTTCTCGCTGCTCCTGCTCGCCTGGGTCACCGGGCTAGGTGGCGGGCTGATGCGTGACGTCCTCATCGGCGCTGTGCCGCCCGTCGGCATCACGAGCTGGCGGTACGTGCTCACCGCGCTCGCCGGAGGCATCCTCGTGCACTTCATGCACCCGCGCCTCGCCGCCCTGCGGCGGCTCATCATCGTGTTCGACGCCGGAGCGCTCGCCATGTTCGTCGTCATCGGGACGATCAAGGGGATGGAGTACGGCGTCGGGCCGCTGGCGTCGGTGTTCGTCGGCCTCTTCACCGGGATCGGCGGTGGGCTCGTCCGGGACCTGCTCGTCGACGAGGCCCCGATCGTGCTGCGCGAGCGTGAGCTCTACGCGATCCCGGCGACCCTCGGCGCCATGCTGACCGCGGCGACCGTGCACTTCGACGTCTTCAGCCCCTGGGTGGGTGCCGCGATCGCGTTCGCGATCCTGACGATGCGCCTCGTGTCGCTCAAGATGAACTGGCAGGCGCCAGGCCCGTGGCAGGGCTTCGGCCGACAACGCACAGGGAGATGACCATGACGAACACCCACGTCGACGACGCCACGCTCGAGACCCTCCGGGAGCTCGCCGAGCGGCTCGCCCGCACGGCGGCCGAGCAGGTCCGGCGCGAGCGCCCCGAGACCGTGACGGTCGACCGGACGAAGCTCAACGCGTCCGACGTCGTGACGGCTGCCGACCTCGCCGCCGAGCGTCTCCTCCGCGAGATCCTCGCCGCCGAGCGGCCCGACGACGCGATCCTGGGGGAGGAGGGCGGTGCGACGGCAGGGACCTCGGGGCTGACCTGGGTCGTCGACCCGATCGACGGCACCGTCAACTATCTGTACGGGCTGCCGTCGACCTCCGTGTCCGTCGCCGTCGTCGCGGGGGAGCCCGACCCTGCCCGCTGGGAGGTCCTGGCGGGCGCCGTCACGGACATCACGACGGGCGCGACGACGTCCGCGGCCCGTGGCCGCGGCGCCCACCACGAGGGTGCGCGCCTGGAGGTCGCCGAGCCCGTCCCGCTCGACCTCACGCTCGTCGCGACCGGCTTCTTCTACGACGACGCGCTCCGAGCGGCCCAGGGCCGCTCCGTCGCGACGCTGCTCGAGCACGTCCGCGACATCCGCCGCATGGGTTCCGCTGCTCTCGACCTGTGCCGGGTCGCCAGGCGGCAGGTCGACGCGTACTACGAAGAGGGCCTGAGCCCGTGGGACCACGCGGCCGGCGAGCTGATCGTGCGGGAGGCTGGCGGCGTCGTCGTCGGGCTCGAGGGCGGACGGCCGGGACGGTCGCTCGTCCTCGCGGGGCATCCCGAGACGGTCGCGCGGCTCGAGGCGATCCTCGCGCCCACGGGAGTCGGGAACCGATCGGACCGGTAGCACGTTGACCCTCCGGACCAGACGTGCGACGTGATCGCGACTTTCGTCACTCGGTCCGAAATATCCGCTTCGGTAGCGTGCACTTGCCGGAGAAATGATGCACAATCCCATGGCCGAACCTGATCGACACGGAACAGACGTCCGCCCGCGCGGCGGAACGGGCTGTCACCGGTCCTCGAGCGAGGCGACGCGACGCCCCCGACGCCGCAACGCACGGCCCCACGGTCGTGTGCTGGAACATCCGCGTGATCCTCTCACCGATCTGGAGTGACACCTCATATGGCAACCGACTACGACGCCCCCCGCAAGACCGAGGAGGACCTGTCCGAGGACTCCCTCGAGGAGCTCAAGGCGCGGCGGTCCGACAAGAGCTCCGGCGTCGTCGACGAGGACGAGACGGAAGCGGCGGAGGGCTACGAGCTCCCCGGCGCGGACCTCTCGGGCGAAGAGCTCTCGGTGCGAGTCCTGCCGCGTCAGGCGGACGAGTTCACGTGCTCGAGCTGCTTCCTGGTCCACCACCGCAGCCAGCTCGCCTACGAGAAGGACGGCCAGCCCGTCTGCACCGAGTGCGCCGCCTGAGCGCACCTGCACCACAGCCAGCGGGGCCGCGAACCGAGAGGTTCGCGGCCCCGCTGTCGTCCTGAGACGGTTCGTCGCCGTCTCCACCTCCCGACGGATCGCCCGGGTGCACACCTCACGTGTGGATCAGAGCGATCGGTCCGGGAAGGACGTGAGACGGCCGGGCGCGCAGGGGCCCGGCCTAGCGGCCCTGGGCCTCGCGAACGGCGCGTGCGAGCTCCTCGGGGTGACGGGTCGACACGAGCCACCACGGCGTCGGGTCCTGCGGGTCGAGGACGTCCATGACGACGGCGCTGCCCGTGCTCGTGCGCAGGCACGCGTACGCGCGCGGGTCGAAGGACGGGCCCATCATCGCGCTGACCTCGGCGCGGTCGAGCGTGCGCGGCTCGCTGAGCAGCGTCACGGGGATGCGGGCGCGCCCTGCCTGGAGCTGGCCGTCTGCGACGGTGACGACGGGGGACGTCACGAACGCGAAGACGCTGCCCGCGGCGAGGAGGGCGAGCGAGACGGCCGCCGCGATCGGGAGGCTCGCGATGACGATCATCACGAAGACGAACACGCAGAACAGCGCGATCGCGCCGTACGTCCAGATGCCGGGGGAGAGCCGCTCGCTGTACGCCGCGGTCGTGGCGGGGCGAGGGCTGTCGACGGGATCGGACGGCAGGGTGGGCTCGACGTGCGGCATGTCCCCAGCATGCCAGCCGGGCGACGTCGTCCGCGCCGTCGCGGCTAGGATCGCGCCGTGACACACCACGCACCTGCCGCCGACCGCGGCCTCGAGGTCCTCGTCCAGATGCTCGACCCGGAGCTGCCGTACCCGACGTACGCCCACCCGGGTGACGCCGGCGCCGACCTGGTCGCTCGCACGGACGTCACGCTCGCGCCCGGCGAGCGTGCGACCGTCCCGACGGGCGTGGCGATCGCGCTGCCGGACGGCTTTGCGGCGTTCGTGCACCCGCGCTCGGGCCTCGCTGCGAAGCACGGCGTCACGGTCGTCAACGCGCCGGGCACGGTCGACGCGGGCTACCGCGGCGAGATCGCCGTGACGCTCCTCAACACCGACGCGTCCGAGGCCGTGCACCTGCGCCGCGGCGACCGGATCGCCCAGCTCGTCATCCAGCGGGTCGAGCGTGCGCGCTTCGTCCCTGCCGAGCGGCTCCCCGGCTCGCACCGCGGCTCGGGAGGCTTTGGCTCGAGCGGAGGCTGGGACCCGGGCGCAGCCCGCTGACGAGCGTCTGCTCGTCGCTCAGCGCGTCCGCACCGCAGGTCGGCGACATCAGCCCGCGCGGCGCATAGGGTGGTAGGACGACCGCGCACGGTAACGTCGCGCGAGAACCTGCGGCCCGGGTCGCCCCGACGCCGTCGTCGCAGGCATGCAAGGCAACTTTCCTGAAGGAGAACCGCAGTGGGTCTGTTTGGACGGCGTGTGAAGGAACAGCCGAGCGAAGAGCTGCCCGACGCCGAGGCCACCGCGGCCGAGGAGACCGAGGCGCGCCCGGACCACGGTCCGTGGGACGTCAGCCAGGTCGACGACGCGAGGGCGAGCCGTGTCGACCTCGGCTCGATCCTCCTGCCGGGCGTCCAGGGCATGCAGGTGCGCATGGAGCTCGACAAGAACACGCAGGCCGTCACGGGCGTGTCCGTCATGGTCGACAGCTCTGTCCTGCAGATCCAGGCGTTCGCTGCTCCGCGCATCGCGGGCATCTGGGACGAGATCCGCGACGAGATCCGTGAGTCGCTCACGACGCAGGGTGCGACTGTCGACGACATCCCCGGCCGGTTCGGTCGTGAGCTGTTCGTCAAGGCCCCCGCGAAGGACGGCGAGGGCAAGGACGTCGTCCGCGTCATCCGCTTCCTCGGGGTCGACGGCCCGCGCTGGTTCCTGCGCGGCGTCCTGACCGGCAAGGCCACGGTCGACCCGCAGGCTGCCGGCCTCATGGAGGCGCTGTTCTCCCAGGTCGTCGTCGTGCGCGACGAGGTGGCGCGCGCCCCGCGCGAGCTGCTCCCGTTGCACCTTCCTGACCAGCCCGAGATGAAGCAGGTGGACGAGTCTGCGCCCGAGCCGGAGACCCCGGCCGAGAAGGCCGCAGCCCCCGACCTCAACCCGCTCGAGCGCGGCCCCGAGATCACCGAGATCCGGTGACCGCCGCACGCGCGGCGGCCCGGACGGCCTGAGGGGACTGACATGTCTTTGCGTACGGCGCTGCGGCGCGTCCTGGCGAGCCAGGACGAGGTTGCTGCGACCGAGGAGCGGGTCCGCTCTGCGAAGCAGGGCACGACGGCGATCAGCGACCTCGTCGAGCGTCGCCCCGCCGAGGTGTCGGGCATCGTGCGGTCTGTCGTGCTGCGGCCGACCGACCGCGTCCAGGCGGTCGAGGCGGAGCTGTTCGACGGCTCTGGCTCGGTCGACCTCGTGTGGCTCGGGCGTCGTCGTCTCGCGGGTGTCGAGCCTGGCAGGCGCGTGCGCGTCGCCGGGTTCGTCACGAGCGACCGCGGCCGCACCGTGATCTACAACCCGCGGTACGAGCTGCTGCCGCAGTCGACCGACGTGCAGCCTTGAGGGCTGGGAGAGAGCAGGACGTGGACCAGAGCACCCCGCACGACGACGCGCCCGAGCCCACGGAGGCCCAGGTCGCGCAGGCGCGCGGCATGCGCGCCCTGACGGCGAGCGAGTTCTCGCTCCAGGAGGCGGTCGGCGGGGTACGTGGCGTGATCGAGGCGCTCGCGCCCGGGCTCGTGTTCGTCGTCGTCTACCTGCTGACGTTCGAGCTGACGCCCACGCTCATCGCGTCCGCCGGGATCGCCGTGCTCCTCGTGCTCGTGCGGCTCGTGCAGCGCACCCCGGTCACACAGGCGTTCTCAGGTCTGCTCGGCGTCGCGATCGGTGTCGTGTGGGCGTGGCGCTCGGGCGAGGCCTCCGACTACTTCCTCATGGGCCTGCTCACGAACGCCGCCTACCTCCTGGCGTGCCTCGTCTCGATCGTCGTGCGGTGGCCTGCGATCGGGGTTGTCGTCGAGCTGTTCCGGCTGGGATTCGCCGAGACGAAGGGCGCGCGGCCGTCCAACGCGGACGAGGCCGCCGCCGGCGACACGCCCGCCAACCCGTTCGCAGGCTTCAGCGCGTGGCGCTCGTCGCACGCGCTCGTGCGCCGCTACACGCTCGCGACGTGGCTGTGGGTCGGCCTGTTCGCGATCCGGCTCGCCGTGCAGGTCCCGCTGTACGTCGGGTCGCAGGTCGGCTGGCTGGGCACCGCGAGGCTCGCGATGGGCATCCCGCTGTGGGCGGTCACGCTGTGGGGGACGTGGATCCTTGTGCGCCAGTCAGCAGGTCGGACAGAGCAGCCTCGTCCGCGTCCCGGCCACTGACGAGCAGCAGCTCGTCGCCGGCCTCGAGCGTGTCGTCGGCTGTCGGCGCGAGCGGCTGAGCGTCGCGGACGACCGCAGCGAGGACCGTGTCCGTCGGCCACGGCACGGAGCCGACCGTGCGGCCCACGAGCCACGAGTCCGGCGGGACCGTGAGCTCGAGGATCCCTGCACCGGACTGGTGGAACGTGAAGATCCGCACGAGGTCGCCGACGGCGACGGCCTCCTCGACCATCGCCGTCATGATGCGCGGCGTCGACACCGCGACGTCGACACCCCACGACTCGTCGAACATCCACTCGTTCTTCGGGTTGTTGACGCGCGCGACCACGCGGGGCACGCCGAACTCGGTCTTCGCGAGCAGCGCGATGACGAGGTTCGCCTTGTCGTCGCCGGTCGCAGCGACGATGACGTCGCACTCGTCGACCTTTGCCTCGGAGAGCGTCGACAGCTCGCACGCGTCCGCGAGGAGCCAGTCCGCCTCGGCGACCGACGCGACACGCATCGCGGTGGGCTGACGGTCGATGAGCACGACCTCGTGGTCGTGGGCGAGCAGCTCGCGGGCGATCGAGCGGCCGACGGAGCCGGCACCGGCGATGACGACGCGCATCAGACCTCCTCGGTCGGGGCGTGGGTGAGGATCCGTTCGACGTCGGCGACGTCGACCGAGCGCACGAGGACGTGCAGCACGTCGTTCTCCTGGAGCGCCATGCCGGGGCGCGGCAGCTCGGCCGCGCCGAACCGGGTGACGAACGCGACGCGCGCGCCGGTCGCCTCTTCGACGACCGTGAGCGAGCGGCCCACCCAGCCAGGGTGGAAGTCCGTCTGGCACAGGCGCACCTGGCCGGACGGGTCGCGGTAGTCGTCCGTGGTGCCGAGCGGCAGCAGGCGCCGCATCACCTGGTCGGACGTCCAGCGCACGGTCGCGACCGTGGGGATGCCGAGCCGCTGGTAGATCTCCGCGCGGTGCGGGTCGTAGATGCGGGCGACGACGTTGTCGACGCCGAACGTCTCGCGCACGACGCGTGCGGCGAGGATGTTCGAGTTGTCGCCGTCGGACACGGCCGCGAAGGCGTACGCCTCGTCGATGCCGGCCTGCTCGAGGGTGTCCCGGTCGAAGCCCAGGCCGGTGACCTTCTTGCCGGTGAAGGTGGGGGCGAGGCGACGGAACGACTCGGGGTTCTGGTCGATGATGGCCACCGAGTGGCCGTTCTTCTCGAGCGAGTGCGCGAGCGCCGCTCCGACGCGTCCGCAGCCCATGATCACGAAGTGCACAGACCTGAAGGTATACCTCCCGGGACCTTGTTGCGCCCACCACCGCCAGAACAGGCCTAGCATTGCTCAACGTGTCGGACATCATGGATGCGGCGAAGCGGCTCGTGCTCGGCAGGCCGATGCGGAGCGACGGCCTGGGGCACACGCTGCTGCCCAAACGCATCGCCCTCCCCGTCTTCGCGTCTGACGCGCTGTCCTCGGTCGCGTACGCCCCGGACGAGATCCTCCTGACGCTCGCGCTCGCCGGGTTCACGGCGACGACGATGTCGCCGTGGATCGGCGTCGCGGTCGTCGGCGTGCTGCTCGTCGTGGTCGCGTCGTACCGGCAGAACGTGCACGCGTACCCGTCGGGCGGCGGTGACTATGAGATCGCGACGGAGAACATCAGCCCGCGCGCGGGCCTGACGGTCGCGTCGGCGCTGCTCGTCGACTACGTCCTGACGGTCGCCGTGTCGATCTCGTCGGGTGCGCAGTACGCGGCGACGGCGATCCCCGCGCTGCGTGGCCACGAGCTGCCGATCGCCGTCGCGCTCATCATCCTGCTGACGATCGCGAACCTTCGTGGCGTCAAGGAGTCCGGGAAGATGTTCGCGATCCCGGTCTACCTGTTCATGGCCGCGGTCGGAGCGACGGCGGTCATCGGGTTCGTCCAGTTCGTCACAGGGAACCTGGGGCGGGCGGAGAGCGCGTCGTACGACGTCGTGCCGTCGTCCGCGTTCGACCAGGGTCTCGTGGGGCTCGCGGGGGCGTTCCTCATCGCCCGAGCGTTCGCGTCGGGCTGTGCCGCGCTGACGGGCGTCGAGGCGATCTCCAACGGGGTTCCCGCGTTCAAGAAGCCGAAGTCCCGCAACGCTGCGACGACGCTCGCGCTGCTCGGTCTGACGTCGATGTTCATGATCATGTCGATCCTGCTGCTCGCGTCGGCGACGGGTGTCGTCTACGTCGAGGACCCGGCGACGGACCTGCTGATCGACGGCCACGCGCCCGTCGGCTACGTCCAGGTGCCGGTGCTCTCGCAGCTGGCGCACACGATCTTCGCGTCGTTCCCGCCGATGTTCTACGTCGTCTCGGCGGTCACGGGCCTCATCCTCGTCCTCGCCGCGAACACGGCGTTCAACGGATTCCCGGTGCTCGGCTCGATCCTCGCGCGCGACGGCTTCCTGCCGCGTCAGCTGCACAAGCGCGGCGACCGCCTCGCGTTCTCGAACGGCATCGTGTCCCTCGCGTTCGCCGCGATCGTGCTCGTCGTCCTGTTCGACGCGCAGGTCACCCGCCTGATCCAGCTCTACATCGTCGGCGTGTTCGTGTCCTTCACGCTCTCGCAGCTCGGCATGGTGCGGCACTGGACGACGGCGCTGCGCCTCGCGTACGACCCGGTGCAGCGGTCGAAGATGAAGCGGTCTCGCGTCCTCAACGTCGTGGGGCTGGGGATGACGGGTACCGTCCTCGTCGTCGTCCTCGCGACGAAGTTCACGCACGGGGCGTGGATCGCGCTCCTCGCGATGGCGGGCGTGTTCCTGGTGATGCGCGCGATCCGCAAGCACTACGACGCGGTCGCGGAGGAGCTCGAGCTCGACGAGGACGTCGCGACCGAGCGTGCGCTGCCGAGCCGGGTCCACGCGATCGTGCTGATCTCCAAGGTGCACAAGCCGGCGATGCGCGCACTCTCGTACGCCCGCGCGACCAGGCCCTCCGTGCTCGAGGCGGTCACGGTCTCGGTCGACGCCGACGAGACGGCGCGGCTCGTCGAGCACTGGGAGTCCCTCGACCTGCCGATGCCGCTGCGCGTCCTCGACTCGCCGTTCCGTGAGATCACCCGGCCCGTGCTCTCGTACGTGCGCTCGGTGCGCCGTGAGAGCCCGCGCGACCTCGTCGTCGTCTACCTGCCCGAGTATGTGGTGGGTCACTGGTGGGAGCAGCTGCTGCACAACCAGAGCGCCCTGCGGCTCAAGGGCCGCCTGCTCTTCACGCCCGGAGTCGTCGTGGCCTCGGTACCCTGGCGTCTGGCCTCCACTGCGACGACCGCCGGCACCGAGCCGGTGCTCTACGCGAGGCCGACCGAACCTGACGACACGAAGGCACCATGACCCAGCCCCCCGCACGTCCTGCCCGATCCTCCTCCCGCGGCCCCCGTCCGGGCTCGTCCCGGCCGGCCCGCCGCACGCGGCCCGGTGCTGAGGTCGACGCACCCGTCGACATGCCGCTCGTCGAGGTCGAGGTGGGGCCGGTCGCGCACGGTGGTCACTGCGTCGCTCGGCACGAGGGCCGGGTCATCTTCGTGCGGCACGCGCTTCCGGGCGAGCGTGTGCGCGTCCGCCTGACAGCGGCTGCGCCGGACGCGAAGTTCTGGCGCGGCGACGCGGTCGAGGTGCTCGAGTCGAGCCCGGACCGGGTCCCGTCCGCATGGCCCGCCGCTGGTCCGGGCGGGGTCGGCGGAGCCGAGCTCGCGCACGTGCGTCTCGACGCGCAGCGCGAGTGGAAGCGCCAGGTCATCGAGGAGCAGCTGCGCCGCATCGCCCACCTCGATCTCCCCGTCGTCGTCGAGGCAGCCCCGGGCGACGACGAGCGCGGCGGTCTCGCCTACCGCACGCGCATCGAGCTCGTGGCCGACGCCGAGGGCCGCGCCGGGATGCGCCGACACCGTTCGCACGACGTCGTCGCGCTCGACGCGATGCCGCTCGCGACCGAGTCGGTCGCCGCGGCCGCCGATGCGTTCGGCGTGTTCAGCGGCCGCTGGACGGCAGGCGCTCGGCTGGACGTCGTCGCGCCCGAGGGCGGTGCTGAGCCGATCCTCCTCGTCGACGGTGAGCCCTGGCGTGGCACGCGCGTCGACCGCCGCCCGAACGCCCGTCGCACGGTCGTCGAGACCGTGACGGTCGGCGGCACGGAGCACCAGTTCCGGGTCGCGGCTGACGGGTTCTGGCAGGTGCACCGCGAAGCGCCCGCGCTCCTCGCGCAGACCGTGCTCGACTCGGTGGGCGACGTGCTCGACGCGACCGTCGTCGACCTGTTCGCGGGATCAGGGCTCTTCACGGCACCGCTCGCCGTGGCGACCGGACCGGTCGGTCGTGTCGTGTCCGTCGAGGGTGACGAGCGGGCGGTCGCGTCCGCCCGCCGCAACCTGCACGGGGCGGACCATGTCGACCTGTGGGCGGGCGACGTCGCGCGTGTCCTGCGCGACGAGGGCCACGGCGCGGTCGGGGGAGCGGACGTCGTCGTGCTCGACCCGCCGCGCGCCGGCGCCGGACGTGCGGTCGTCGACCAGGTCGTCTCGCTCACCCCTGACCGCGTCGTGCTCGTGTCGTGCGACCCGGCTGCGCTCGCCCGCGACCTCGGTCTCTTCGGCGAGTCCGGCTATGAGGTGCGGTCGCTGCGCGCGTTCGACCTGTTCCCGATGACGCACCATGTGGAGTGCGTGACGGTCCTCGAACGTTCCTGACGCCGGACCGCGCTAGGCCGACGCGCCGCCGGCCGCAGCGCTGTCACGCTGTGCCAGGCCGCGCTCGATGACCGCGACGATCGCGGCGTCGTCGGGCTGGGTCTGCGGGCGGAAGCGGTGCACCGAGTCGTCCGGCAGGATGACGAACTTCTCGAAGTTCCACTTCACGCGGCCTGCGTGGCCGCTCGAGTCGGGGACCTTGCGCAGCTCCGTGTAGAGCGGGTGGCTGTGCCGGCCGTTGACCTTCGTCTTCTCCATGAGCGGGAACGTCACGCCGTAGGTCGTCGAGCAGAACTCGGTGATCTTCTCGGCGGAGCCCGGCTCCTGGCCCGCGAACGAGTTGCACGGGAATCCGAGCACCGTGAACCCTCGAGGGCCGTACGTGCGCTGGAGCTCCTCGAGGGTCGCGTACTGCGGTGTGAGGCCGCAGCGGGACGCGACGTTGACGACGAGCACGACCTCGTCGGCGTGCTCCGCGAGGGAGGTCGTCCGGCCCTCGATCGTGGTCAGGGGGATGTCGCGCAAGGTCATCGGACCAGGATAGGCGTCGCTCGTGCGGGTGCAGCAGGCGGTGCCGGGCAATTATGCAAGGCGTGACTCACTTATCTTGACGTCAAGATAAATGGTAGGCTGGCAGGTGGTTGCGCAGGTGTTCCTGCGCTCATGCCCGCCTAGGCTGGGGAGTGCCCCCGTCTGATCACCACCCGAGCACTGCGACGACGCGAGGGCGCTGCGCGCTACGTCGTCGAGGCTCGGCCGACGCTGGAGTTAAGGAGCCATCGTGAGCAGTGTCGACACGTTCGGTGCAAAGGGAACCCTCGAGGTGGGGGACGCGTCCTACGAGATCTTCCGCCTCTCCGCGGTCGACGGGCTCGCCCGCCTGCCGTACTCGCTCAAGGTCCTCGCCGAGAACCTGCTTCGCACCGAGGACGGCGCGAACATCACCGCCGACCACGTGCGCGCGCTGGCCGGGTGGGACCCGGACGCCCAGCCGGACACGGAGATCCAGTTCACGCCCGCCCGCGTGATCATGCAGGACTTCACCGGTGTCCCGTGCGTCGTCGACCTTGCCACGATGCGTGAGGCCGTCGCGGACCTCGGCGGCGACCCGTCGCGCATCAACCCGCTCGCCCCCGCCGAGCTCGTCATCGACCACTCCGTGCAGATCGACGTCGCCGGCCGTGCCGACGCGTTCCGTCGCAACGTCGAGATCGAGTACGAGCGCAACCACGAGCGCTACCAGTTCCTCCGCTGGGGCCAGACGGCGTTCGACGACTTCAAGGTCGTCCCGCCGGGCACCGGCATCGTGCACCAGGTCAACATCGAGTACCTCGCCCGCGTCGTCATGACCCGCGAGGTCGACGGTGCGCTGCGCGCCTACCCCGACACGTGCGTCGGCACCGACTCGCACACGACGATGGTCAACGGCCTGGGCGTGCTCGGATGGGGCGTCGGCGGCATCGAGGCCGAGGCCGCGATGCTCGGTCAGCCGGTCTCGATGCTCATCCCGCGCGTCGTCGGCTTCAAGCTGTCCGGCCAGATCCCGACCGGCGTCACGGCGACCGACGTCGTGCTCACGATCACGCAGCTGCTGCGCCAGCACGGCGTCGTCGGCAAGTTCGTCGAGTTCTACGGCGAGGGCGTCTCCCAGGTGCCGCTCGCGAACCGCGCGACGATCGGCAACATGAGCCCCGAGTTCGGCTCGACCGCCGCGATCTTCCCGATCGACGACGTCACGCTCGACTACCTGCGCCTCACGGGCCGCAGCGACGAGCAGGTCGCGCTCGTCGAGGCGTACGCCAAGGAGCAGGGCATGTGGCTCGACCCGGCCACCGCCCAGGAGCCCGTCTTCTCCGAGTACCTCGAGCTCGACCTGTCGACGGTCGTCCCGTCGATCGCCGGCCCGAAGCGCCCGCAGGACCGCATCGAGCTCTCCCACGCGAAGAGCGCGTTCACGCGCGACCTGCCGAACTACGCGCCCGAGGTCCTCAACGGCATCGACGAGGCCGAGAAGGAGTCCTTCCCGGCGTCCGACTCGCCCGCGATCGCCGAGCCCGTCCGCAAGACGGTCGAGGTCACGAGCCCCGAGGGCTCGACGTACGAGCTGTTCCACGGCGCGGTCGCGATCGCGTCCATCACGTCGTGCACCAACACGTCGAACCCGTCGGTCATGCTCGCCGCCGGCCTCCTCGCGAAGAAGGCCGTCGAGAAGGGCCTGACGGCCAAGCCGTGGGTCAAGACGTCGATGGCGCCGGGCTCGCAGGTCGTCACCAACTACTACGAGAAGGCCGGCCTGTGGCCGTACCTCGAGAAGCTCGGCTTCCACCTCGTCGGCTACGGCTGCGCCACCTGCATCGGTAACTCGGGCCCGCTCTCGGACGAGGTCTCCGCCGCTGTCAACGAGCACGACCTCGCCGTCGTCTCGGTGCTCTCCGGCAACCGCAACTTCGAGGGTCGCATCAACCCCGACGTGAAGATGAACTACCTCGCGTCCCCGCCCCTCGTCATCGCGTACGCGCTCGCCGGGACCATGGAGTTCGACTTCGAGCACGAGCCGCTCGGCCGTGACGAGTCGGGCCACCCGATCTTTCTGCGTGACATCTGGCCGTCCACCGAAGAGGTCCAGGCGACGATCGACTCGTCGATCAACCGCGAGATGTTCACCGCCGACTACGCGGACGTCTTCGCGGGAGACGACAAGTGGCGTGCGCTCAATACCCCCGAGGGCGACACGTTCGCGTGGGACTCCGAGTCCACCTACGTCCGCAAGCCCCCGTACTTCGAGGGCATGGGCCTGACGCCCTCGCCCGTCGAGGACATCACGGGCGCGCGCGTCCTCGCGAAGCTCGGCGACTCGGTCACGACGGACCACATCAGCCCGGCCGGTGCCATCAAGCCGGACTCGCCCGCGGGCCGCTACCTCGCGGAGAACGGCGTCGAGCGTCGTGACTTCAACTCCTACGGCTCGCGCCGCGGCAACCACGAGGTCATGATCCGCGGCACGTTCGCCAACATCCGCCTGCGCAACCAGCTCCTCGACAACGTCGAGGGCGGGTACACGCTCGACTTCACGACCGGCGAGCAGGCCGCGATCTACGACGCGGCCCAGAACTACGCTGCGGCGGGCACCCCGCTCGTCATCCTCGGTGGCAAGGAGTACGGTTCCGGCTCCTCGCGCGACTGGGCTGCGAAGGGTACGGCGCTCCTGGGCGTCAAGGCCGTCATCACGGAGAGCTTCGAGCGGATCCACCGCTCGAACCTCATCGGGATGGGCGTCCTCCCGCTGCAGTTCCCCGAGGGTGAGAACGCCGAGTCGCTCGGCCTCGACGGCACCGAGACGTTCGCGATCTCGGGCATCACGGCGCTCAACGACGGCACGACGCCCCGCACGGTCGCCGTGACCGCCACGAAGGCGGACGGCGCCACCGTCGCGTTCGACGCGGTCGTCCGCATCGACACGCCCGGAGAGGCGGACTACTACCGCAACGGCGGCATCCTGCAGTACGTCCTGCGGTCGCTCGTCGCGGCCTGACGCACGCACTCACGACGGCGGGGCGCGCACCTTCGGGTGCGCGCCCCGCCGTCGTATCCACTGGCTACTTCGTGCCGAAGCCCGGTGCTGTGACTGTTGCGTAGGACGCTGCGATGAGCTTCTCGAGCACCGCGAGGTCCACCCTGGCCAGGTCCTTGAGGTAGAGGCACGACGCCCCCGTCGTGTGCGGCCCGAGCCGCGCCAGCAGGTCGGCATGGCGCTCGAAGCCGTCCGCGAGGTACACCGTGCTCGACGTCGAACGTGGTGAGAAGCCCGCCGGAGCCATGACACCCTCACGGCCGCTCGCGTAGCGGTAGCGGTACTCGCCGAAGCCGACGATCGACGGCCCCCACATCACGGCCGGCAGGCCGGTGACCCGGCCCAGGATCTCGAGCAGCGTCTCAGCGTCGCGCCGCCGGACAGGATTCTTCGCCGCGGCGACGAACGCGGACACGTCGGCGTCGGTCGGCGCAGTCTTCGGTGAGTCGGCCATGACCCAATTGTGCGGTGCGAAGCGATCCGGGTCGAGGCCGCGTGCGGTGCGCGGCCTCGCACTAGTACCGCGCGCGGCGAGCGCTTCACGGCCATGAACAGGCGCCCGATCCGACGCGTATGACACGATCTGCAGATGGATTTGCTCGGTTGGGTGAATGGTGTTGGGTCGCTCGTCTTAGGTGGTGCGGCGTTCTGGTCGACGCGGGTGAGCTCAAGAATGGCGCATCATGCTCAGCGCATGGAGCACGTGCAGGCTGTGAAGATTGCGGCGAGTCACACCGACTACAGCCTGATGTTCACGCTGTCCAACGGGACGCCGTACCCCATCCGCGACATCAACTTCGTGGCGGACGAGGCCCGCACGAAGGCACTGCCGACAACTCACCGCGTCGCCGAGTTGAAGCCGGGCGGTACATTTCAGATTGGTGTCGACGAGGACTTTGGTAGACCCGACGACCCCGACGATCACACATGGCCAGCTCGCGTGTGCGCAGAGTTCACCTACCGCGACGGTTCTCGGTGGCTGGCTGAATGGAGCGCCGCTACCCGTCTACTCGAGGAAGGACCCCGGCGTCGTTTCCTGTGACGCAGGGGTTCCCCGAAGAGACCGAACAATCTGGCCGCGTAGGCGTTGAGGATGCCGCCGTGCCAGTCGAGTTCGAGGGGGACGCGCACGGTGTCGTCGCCCCATGCGGGGGACAAGCGCGCCTAGTGCAGGAGTTCATCGACGGCGTAACCACTGTGCGGCCCCGCGGCGGTCATTTCGCCGCGGGGCCGTCGGCCGGGGTGAAGCCCAGGACCTTGCCGTAGAACGCGAGCTCGGCGGTGAAGGCTCGCTGGATCGTCTCGGCCTTCCGGAACCCGTGCCGCTCGCCCTCGAACAGGATCAACTCGACGTCGAGGCCACGCGCCGCGACGGCGTCGGCCATCGTCTGGGCCTGGTTCGGCGGGACGACCGTGTCTTCCGTGCCCTGCAGCAGGATCATCGGAGCGCTCAGCCGGTCGGTGTGGTGGATCGGGGACCGCTCGACGTACAGGTCGCGGCGCTCGGGGTACGGGCCCACGAGCGAGTCGAGGTAGTGCGACTCGTGCTTGTGCGTCTCACGCGCGAGCGCTTCGAGGTCGCCGACGCCGTAGAGGCTCGCGCCGACCGCGAACGTGTCGGTGAACGTCAGGGCCGCGAGCGTCGTGAAGCCGCCCGCGCTGCCGCCCCGGATGGCGAGCCGCTTCCCGTCGACGCGGCCCTGCTCGGCGAGCCAGAGCGCGCCCGTCTCGCAGTCGCGGACGTCGACGATGCCCCACTGCCCGCGCAACCGCTCTCGGTAGGCGCGGCCGTAGCCGGTCGAGCCGCCGTAGTTGACGTCGAGCACCGCGATCCCGCGCGTCGTCCAGTACTGGACCGACGGCGAGAACCCGGGGAGCGTCGCCGCCGTCGGGCCGCCGTGCGACATCACGACGAGCGGCGGCAGCGTGCCAGGCTCACCCGTGTACGCCGCGGACCTCGGAGCGTAGAAGAAGCCGTGCGCGACGCCGTCGCCCGACGGCCACGTGACCGCCTCCGCGACCGACACGTCGTCGGGAGCGAGGGTCGGGCTCGCGCTCGCCAGCAGCACGCGCACGCCGTCGCCCTCGCGCCGCGCGCCCAGATCGATCTCGACGAGCGCCGCGGGCCGGCTCGGGTGCTCGGCGATGACGACGACGCGGCCCTCCGTCGCGGCGACGCCGCCGGCGGGCTCCCACTCGCCGTCCCACACCTCGAGCTGGCCGTTCGTGACACGCACCGAGCCGAGGCGGCGGTGCCCGGCGTCGGACCACGTGACGACCGCGAGCTCGTCGTCGAGCATCGCGTACGTCCGGGTGCCGAAGCCCCACTGCGGGGTCGACAGCTCGACCTCCGCCGGGCGCACGGCGCGCGTCCGGGGCGTGTCGCCGGTCAGCTCGGTGCGGTACAGGTTCCACCAACCTGTCCGGTCGTCGACGTGCAGCAGCTCGCCCGTCGACGTCCACAGGGGCTCTGTCACGCTGACGTCTGCGCCGCCGGCGATCGTGCGGCGCTCCAGGACGCGCAGGCCGTGCACCCCGCGCGCGAGCTCGCCGACGTGCAGCTCGGTCCCGTCCCACGGCATGGCCGGGTGGTCCCACGACAGCCATGCGAGCAGCTCGCCGTCCGGGCTCACGCGCGGAGACGTGAGGAAGTCCGGCCCTTCGACGAGGACGGTCACGAGCGACCCGTCGTCGGAGGCGGAACCGTCGAGCGGGACCGCGACGATCGCAGCCGGCGGGTTCGTCAGCTGCGCGCCGGGTGCGCCGTGGTCCTCCGAGACGGCGACGAGCAGGCCGTAGCCGAGCACGACGTCGAGGTCCGCGTAGCGGCGGCCGTCGGCAGGTGTGAGCGGCGCGGGCGCCGCGAAGCCGTCACCGTCACGGTCGACGCGGTACAGGCGATCGTCCTCCGCCCGCGACACGACGACGCCGCCCGGCACGACGGTGTACGACGCGCCGCCATACTCGTGGGCGCGGGTGCGCACGTCGAACGTCGAGCCGTCCGGCAGGGTCGACGGGATGACGTCCGTGAGCGTGCCGTCCACAGCGCGTCGCACGAGCACCTGCCGCCCGCCCTCCTGCGGGCGCCCCTCGAGCCAGTAGGTGTCCTCACCGTCGACAGCGGGCTCGCTCAGCCGCACGACGTCCGTCGTGAGGGCGGCCGCGGTGAGCGGCGAGGGCCAGGAACCGAACGGGGCGGGGGTGTGGGCGTCGTTGCTCATGGAGCCATCCTCGCTGATGCGCGGCGCGCACGTGCGGGTCCCAGGTCTCATGCGCTCGGTCGGGCACAGTGCTGCCGGATCACCACGGGATCTCGACCGCGCGGCCGCGGTCCCACGGGACCGACCAGCCGAGCCCGTCGAGGATCCCGCTCAGGACGATCGCCGTGAAGCCCCACACGACGTTGCCCGCGACCTCGAACGCCGGGCCGCGATAGGTGCGGCCGCCACGCTCGAGCGCGGTCGTGCCCCGGTTCGACGGCGAGACGAGGTCCGCGACAGGTGCGCGGAAGACCTGGGCCGACTCGCCGTGGTCGACGACGCGCACCGCCGTGGGGCGCGCCCACCAGCCGAGGACCGGGGTGACGAGGTGGTCGCTGACCGGCAGGGGGAGCGCGCCGAGCGTGCCGAGAACCTCGACTCCTGTCGTGTCGAGCCCGGTCTCCTCCTCGGCCTCGCGCAGCGCCGCCGCGACGAGGTCGTCGTCCGTCGGGTCCATCCGACCGCCTGGGAAGGCCACCTGACCGGGATGGTGGCGCAGCGTCGAGGCGCGCCGCACCAGCAGCACGTCCAGGTCTGCCGGGACAGCGGGCGCGTCGTTCGCGTGCTCCGCGGGGACGTCGTCGAGCCGCCCGAACAGCACGAGCACCGCCGCGGGACGGGACGCGTCCGCGTTGGGCAGCCGGCCTATCGCCGCGCGCCAGTCGAGACCGTCGGCGGCGAGAGCCCGCAGCTGCGCGAGAGCGTCCACGTCAGCCGCGCCGATACCTCACGGCGTCCGCGAACGTGCCCAGCCCCACGAACGCGCGCGGTGCGAGGCTCGGCAGTCGTTCACGGCCTTGCTCGCGGATCGCCGCGATCTGGTCCGCGGTCAGCTCCTCCGCGGTCTCCGGCTCGTCGAGCCACGCGCCCAGCATCGGCGCGTCGACCTCGAGGTGGAACTGGAACGCCGTCGCGCTTCCCAGCCGGAACGCCTGCACGGGCGTCACGTCCGTCGACGCGAGCACCGTCGCGCCGTCGGGCGCCTCGACGCCGTCCTCGTGCCAGTGCAGCACGTCAGGGTCGGCGTGGGCGTCCACGACGAGCGGGTAGAGGTACGGGTCACGGATGCCGTCGCCCGTGACCGCGACCGGGCCGAATCCCAGCTCGTGGTGCGCGCCCGCGTGGAGCGCAGCCCCGTGCGCGACCGCGAGGAGCTGCATACCGAGGCACACACCGAGCACCGGGATGTCGGCCTCGACCGCCGCGACGAGGAGGTTGCGCTCCGCAACGAGACCCGGGTGCTGGTCGTCGTCGAGCGCACCAGCCGCGCCACCCATGACGACGAGGCCGCCGAGGCGGCTCACGTCGGGCAGGTGCGGGTCGTGCTCGTCGAGGACCGTCCGGACCGTCCACGGGATGTCGCGCTGCTCGAGACCGCGAGCGATCAGGCCGGGGCCCTCCCAGGCTGCGTGCTGCAGCACCAGCACGGGTGCGTCGTTGAACTCCACGGGGACGACTCTACGCACGTCGCGGCCGCGCACGGGTGAACCGACGCGTCCCGTCACCAGCCTGCGGGCAGCGGGCGACCTTCCTCGTAGCCTGCGGCCGACTGGATCCCGACGACCGCGCGCTCGGCGAACTCCTCGAGAGAGCGCGCGCCGGCATACGTGCACGACGAGCGCAGGCCTGACGTGATCTCGTCGATCAGGTCCTCGACGCTCGGACGGGCGGGGTGGAGGTACATGCGCGACGTCGAGATGCCCTCCTCGTACAGCGCCTTGCGGGCGCGGTCGAAGGGGGAGCCGGACGCCGTGCGTGCGGCGACCGCGCGGGCCGACGCCATGCCGAAGCTCTCCTTGTAGAAGCGCCCCGTGCCGTCGTCGTGCAGGTCGCCCGGGCTCTCGTACGTCCCGGCGAACCACGAGCCGATCATGACCTGGCTCGCGCCGGCCGCGATCGCGAGGGCGACGTCGCGCGGGTGACGCACGCCGCCGTCAGCCCACACGTGCTTGCCGAGCTCGCGGGCCGCCGCGGCGCACTCGAGGACCGCGGAGAACTGGGGGCGACCGACACCGGTCATCATGCGGGTCGTGCACATCGCGCCCGGGCCCACCCCGACCTTGACGATGTCGGCGCCGGCCTCGACGAGGTCCCGCACGCCGTCCGCCGTCACGACGTTGCCCGCGACGACCGGCACGCCCGGCGAGACCGAGCGGACCGCGGCGAGGGCCTCGAGCATCTTCTGCTGATGGCCGTGCGCGGTGTCGACGACGAGCGCGTCCGCACCTGCCGCGAGCAGGCCCTCGGCCTTGGCCCGGACGTCGCCGTTGATGCCGATCGCTCCCGCGACGCGCAGGCGGCCGGAGCCGTCGAGCGCGGGGGAGTAGAGGCTCGAGCGCAGCGCGCCCTTGCGGGTCAGGACGCCGACGAGGCGGCCGTCGCGCACGACGGGCGCGACCTTCCGGCGTGCCGAGTGCAGCTGGTCGAACGCGCGGCGCAGCCCGTCGGCGCCCTCGAGGACGCTCGCGTCGAGCGTCGCCGGCTCGGCCGACATGACCTGGCGCACCTGGGTGAAGCGGTCGACGTCGCGGCAGTCCTCAGGCGTCACGATCCCGACGACGCGGTCGTCCTCGACGACGATCGCAGCGCCGTGCGCGCGCTTGCCCATGAGGGTCAGCACGGTGTGCACCGTGTCGTGCGGAGCGATCGTCACGGGCGACTCGATGACCGGGTCCTTCGTCTTGACGTCGGCGATGACGTTCGCGACGACCTCGACGGGGACGTCCTGAGGGATGACCGCGATCGCGCCGCGGCGTGCGACCGTCTCCGCCATGCGGCGCCCGGCGACCGCAGTCATGTTCGCGACCACGAGGGGGATCGTCGTCCCGGTGCCGTCCTGCGACGCGAGGTCGACGTCGAACCGCGACGTGACGTCCGAGCGGGACGGGACGAGGAAGACGTCGCCGTAGGTGAGGTCTGTCGTGGGGGCCTGGCCCTGGAGGAACTTCATGCCTCGAGTCTAGGTGCGCCGTGCGACACGGGGACGGGACCCAGGGCTGCCCGACCCGGTCCGCGGGGCCCGGTCGGGCCCCTAGGTGAACGGCAGGTGAACGAGCAATGAAATGTCCACAGATCTGCCGTGATCTGGCGCGGTTCAGGACCTCCAGGGGGTGGACAACACCTTTCCTGCCCCCATCATTGAGGACGTGGCAGAGCTCCTGATTCTCACGCTGGTGATCATCACCGCCCTCGCATTCGACTTCACGAACGGGTTCCACGACACCGGGAACGCTATGGCGACCTCGATCGCGACGGGCGCCCTCAAGCCCCGCACCGCGGTCGCGCTCTCGGCGGTCCTCAACCTCGTCGGCGCGTTCCTCTCGGTGGCCGTCGCGGCCACCGTCGCCAAGGGCATCGTCAACCTCGACGGCGTCTCTGGGGACGCCCTCCTGACGATCGTCTTCGCCGGCCTCGTCGGCGGCATCCTCTGGAACGTCTTCACGTGGCTCCTCGGCCTGCCGTCGAGCTCGTCGCACGCCCTGTTCGGCGGCCTCATCGGTGCCGCGCTCATCGCGCTCGGCACGAGCGGAGTCGTCTGGGGCGGCGTCGTCGCCAAGATCCTCCTGCCAGCCCTGCTGGCGCCCGTCGTCGCCGGCCTCGTCGCCGCGATCGGGACTTGGGTCGTCCACCGCATCGTGCGGGGCGTCCCGGAGAAGACGCAGGAGCGCGGCTTCCGCTGGGGCCAGGTCGGCTCGGCGTCCCTCGTCTCGCTCGCGCACGGCACGAACGACGCGCAGAAGACGATGGGCGTGATCTTCCTCGCGCTCGTCGCGCACGGCACGGTGACCGCAGACGACCACATCCCGTTCTGGGTCATCGCTGCGTGCGCGATCGCGATCGCGCTCGGCACGTACCTCGGCGGCTGGCGGGTCATCCGCACGCTCGGCAAGGGCCTCGTGGAGATCTCGTCCCCGCAGGGGATGGCTGCTGAGACGTCGTCTGCCGCGATCATCCTCACGTCGTCGAGCCTCGGCCTGCCGCTCTCGACGACGCACGTCGCGACCGGCTCGATCCTCGGCTCGGGCGTCGGCCGCCCGGGCGCCGAGGTGCGCTGGGGCGTCGCCGGCCGCATGGGTGTCGCGTGGCTCATCACGCTGCCCGCCTCGGGCCTCGTGGGCGCTGCGTGCTGGTTCCTCGCCGACCTGATCGGTGGAGCGACCGGCATCCTCGTGGTGTTCGCGATCCTCGTCGCGGCCTGCTTCGCGATGTGGCGGCACTCCCGCAAGGAACCGATCAACCCCGACAACGTCAACGACGAGTGGGACGACGCCACGCCGAGCCTCGGCGACGCCGTCGACGAGGCCATGGCAGGCGTGACCGACGTCGCGTCACCCGCCTGCCCGCAGGACCGCGCCGCGGTCGAGCCACCCGCTGTCCCGGCCACGGTCTGAGAGGACTGGACATGAACGCTGCAGAGCTCGGTATCTCCCTCGCCAAGGTCATCGGAGTAGGCCTCGTGCTCGGCGCCGGCCTGCCGGCGATCTTCGCGATCGGCATCCGGTCGACCGCCATGGTCGAGACCGGTCCTGACGGGGTCGATCGCATGACAGCCGCGGGCCGTGTGCGTGCGGTCGCGTGCTTCGGCGTCGTGCTCGCCGCGGTCGCGGCGGGCATCGTCTGGATCGTCTCCGGCGGGCACTGAACCTTCGCGGACGCTCCACCGTCGCCGACGCCGCGCGCGGCGCGCACGTGCGGTAGCCCCGTAGAGTGGGAGACCGGCGGACGTCCGGTACCCGGTCGGGGCCGGAGACCTGGAGGACGACGCGATGGGGCTTCTCGAGCAGATCACGGGACCGGCGCGCCTGCGCACGCTGACGATCGCGCAGACGGAGCAGCTTGCCGCCGAGATCCGCGAGTTCCTGGTGCAGGCGGTCTCACGGACCGGAGGCCACCTCGGCCCGAACCTCGGCGTCGTGGAGCTGACGATCGCGATGCACCGCGTCTTCAGCTCGCCGACGGACACGTTCGTGTTCGACACGGGCCATCAGTCCTACGTGCACAAGCTCCTGACGGGGCGCCAGGACTTCTCGAGGCTGCGCCGGCACGACGGCCTGTCGGGATATCCGAGCCGTGCCGAGTCCGAGCACGACGTCGTCGAGAACTCGCACGCCTCGACCGCCCTGTCGTGGGCGGACGGGATCGCCAAGGCCAACGCGCTCAAGGGTGCGCTGGACCGGCACGTCGTCGCGGTGATCGGCGACGGCGCGCTCACGGGCGGCATGGCCTGGGAAGCCATCAACAACATCGCCGGTTCGACCGACGAGCGCCTCGTGATCGTCGTGAACGACAATGGCAGGTCCTATGCGCCGACGATCGGCGGCCTCGCGCACCACCTCGACACGCTGCGCACGACGCGCGGGTACGAGCAGGTGCTCAGCTGGGGCAAGCGCACGCTCAAGCGGTCCGGCCTGCCGGGTCGCGTCACGTACGACGCGCTGCACGGCTTGAAGAAGGGCATCAAGGACGTCGTCGCGCCGCAGGGCATGTTCGAGGACCTTGGGCTGAAGTACATCGGCCCGGTCGACGGCCACGACGTCGCCGCGCTCGAGCGCTCCCTGAGCGCCGCGCGCGCGTTCGGTGGCCCTGTGCTCGTGCACGTGATGACGGAGAAGGGGCGCGGATACTCGCCCGCGGAGCAGGACGTCGCCGACCGGTTCCACGCCGTCGGGCAGATCCACCCGGAGACGGGACTGCCGGTCGCTCCGTCGCGCTTCGGATGGACGTCGGTGTTCGCCGACGAGATCGTCGCGATCGGCCGACGGCGGCCTGACGTCGTCGCGATCACGGCCGCGATGCTCAACCCGGTCGGGCTGGCGCCTTTCCAGGCGGAGTTCCCGCACCGCACGTTCGACGTCGGCATCGCCGAGCAGCACGCGGTCACGTCCGCGGCCGGGATGGCCTTCGCAGGTATGCACCCGGTCGTCGCGGTGTACGCGACGTTCCTCAACCGTGCGTTCGACCAGGTGCTCATGGACGTCGCCCTGCACCGTGCGGGGGTCACGTTCGTCCTCGACCGCGCGGGCATCACGGGAGACGACGGCGCGAGCCACAACGGCGTGTGGGACCTGGCGATGCTGCGTATCGTGCCGGGGCTGCGCCTTGCGGCGCCGCGCGACGAGTCGACGCTGCGCGCGGCACTGCGCGCGGCGGTGGACGTCGACGACGCCCCGACGGTCGTGCGCTACCCGAAGGGCTCTGTCGGTCCGGACCTGGTCGCTGTCGACGAGCTCGACGGCGTGGACGTCCTCGCGCGGCACGAGCCGGGCGACGGCGAGGAGCGACGCGTGCTCGTCGTGGGGATCGGCTCGATGGCGCAGACCGCGCTCGGGCTGGGGGAGAAGCTCGCGGCGCTCGGCATCGGGTGCACGGTCGTCTCGCCGACGTGGGTGCTGCCGGTTCCCAGCGCCCTCGTGAAGTCGGCGGGAGAGCACGACCTGGTCATCACGATCGAGGACGGGCTCGCAGACGGGGGCGTCGGCGCGCTCGTGCGTGAACGTGCCGCCGAGGCGGGGGTGCGCACTCCCGTGCACACGGTCGGGCTGCCCACCGCGTTCCTCCCGCACGCGAGCCGCGAGCAGGTCGCGGAGGGCAACAGGCTCACCGTCCCCGACATCACGGCGGACGTGCTGCGGCTCCTGGGGTGATGACCCAGGCGCGTACCCCGTGACCTGTGGGAGCCTTGTCGCCTGAGGGTTCTTCGACCTGTGACGCACGACTCAACAAATCGGGCATCGCAGAGCCATAGGTCCCAAGTCGTCCCACCAATTTCTCCCTACGGTGGAACCACGATCAGAACGATGATCCATCCACGAGGAGACGGCGATGACGACGACCGCAGACGGAACCACGGGTACCCCCGAGACCGTCACCATTGATGCTTGGCGCAACTTCGACAAGGGTTCCTGGACCGAGACCGTCGACGTGCGCGACTTCATCCTGCGCAACTACACCCCCTACGAGGGAGACGCGTCCTTCCTCGCCGGCCCGACGACGAAGACGCTGGCCGTCTGGGACACCCTGGAGAAGGACTACCTCTCCGTCGAGCGCGCGAAGCGCGTCTTCGACGTCGACACGCACACCCCCGCCGACGTCGACGCCTTCCCCGCCGGCTACATCTGCGCTGAGGACGACGTCGTCGTCGGCCTGCAGACCGACACCCCGCTCAAGCGCGCGATGATGCCCAACGGCGGGTGGCGCATGGTCGAGACCGCGATCCGCGAGGCCGGCCTCGAGCCCGACCCGCAGGTCAAGGAGATCTTCACCAAGTACCGCAAGACGCACAACGAGGGCGTCTTCGACATCTACACGCCGCGCATCCGCGCCGCGCGCTCGTCGCACATCATCACGGGCCTGCCCGACGCCTACGGCCGCGGCCGCATCATCGGTGACTACCGCCGCGTCGCCCTCTACGGGGTCGACTTCCTCATCGCCGAGAAGGCGAAGGACAAGGACAAGGTCGCGGACCAGCCGTTCAGCGAGCACTGGGCCCGCTACCGCGAGGAGCACTCGGAGCAGATCCGCGCGCTCAAGAAGCTCAAGAACCTCGGCGAGCAGTACGGCTTCGACCTGGGCCGCCCTGCCGCGAACTCGAAGGAAGCCGTCCAGTGGACGTACTTCGGCTACCTCGCGTCCGTGAAGTCGCAGGACGGCGCCGCGATGTCGTTCGGCCGCCTCTCCGCCTTCTTCGACGCGTACTTCGAGCGTGACCTCGCCGAGGGCACGATCACGGAGCAGGACGCCCAGGAGATGATCGACGCTCTCGTCATCAAGCTCCGCATCGTGCGCTTCCTGCGGACCATCGACTACGACCAGATCTTCTCGGGCGACCCGTACTGGGCCACCTGGTCCGACGGTGGTATCGCTGAGGACGGCCGCACCCTCGTCACGAAGACCTCGTTCCGCCTGCTGCAGACCCTGCGCAACCTGGGCGCTGCCCCGGAGCCGAACATCACGATCTTCTGGGACGAGGAGCTGCCGGAGGGCTACAAGGAGTTCTGCGCCGCGATCTCGATCGAGACGAGCTCGATCCAGTACGAGTCTGACGAGCAGATCCGTGAGCGCTGGGGCGACGACGCGGCCATCGCGTGCTGCGTCTCCCCGATGAAGGTCGGCAAGCAGATGCAGTTCTTCGGAGCGCGTGTCAACGCCGCGAAGTCGCTGCTGTACGCGATCAACGGCGGACGTGACGAGGTCAGCGGCAAGCAGATCGTTACCGGCTACGAGCCGGTCAAGGGTGACGGGCCGCTCGACTTCGACGAGGTCTGGTCCAAGTACGAGGACATGCTCGACTGGGTCGTCGGCACCTACGTCGAGGCGCTCAACATCATCCACTACAGCCACGACAAGTACGCCTACGAGGCGATGGAGATGGCGCTGCACGACAGCGACATCATCCGCACCATGGGCTGCGGCATCGCCGGCCTGTCGATCGTCGCGGACTCGCTCTCGGCCATCAAGTACGCCACGGTCACCCCGGTGCGCGACGAGACCGGTCTCGTCGTCGACTACGTCACCGAGGGCGACTTCCCGAAGTACGGCAACGACGACGACCGCGCTGACGACATCGCGGCGACGATCGTGCACACGGTCATGTCGAAGATCAAGGCGATCCCGATGTACCGCGACGCGATCCCGACGCAGTCGGTCCTGACGATCACGTCGAACGTGGTCTACGGCAAGGCGACCGGCTCGTTCCCCTCGGGCCACGAGAAGGGCACCCCGTTCGCCCCGGGTGCCAACCCGGAGAACGGCGCGGACACGCACGGCATGGTGGCCTCGATGCTCTCGGTCGGCAAGCTCGACTACAACGACGCGCTCGACGGCATCTCGCTGACGAACACGATCACCCCCTCGGGCCTCGGCCGCACGAAGGACGAGCAGGTCGCCAACCTGGTCGGCATCCTCGACGCCGGCTTCATCCCGCAGGACTGACCCGACCGACACATTCGTAGGACCGACGGAAGGAAACGACGATGGGCAAGAAGTTCGACGAGCGCCTCGCCGACATGAAGGCGGCGCGGGACTGCAACGGCGGGGTCAAGGGCCTGTACCACGCCAACATCAACGTCCTGAACAAGGACACCCTCGAGGACGCCATGGAGCACCCCGAGAAGTACCCGCAGCTCACGGTCCGTGTCTCCGGATACGCTGTGAACTTCGTCAAGCTGACTCGTGAGCAGCAGCTCGACGTCCTCTCGCGGACGTTCCACCAGAGCGCCTGAGCCCTACCGCTGCCCCGCCCCGACCGAACAGAACGGAGATCAACGAGATGACCATCAGTCTTCCCGCCCCCGTGGTCGGCGGCGGGGCGAGCGGTGACCAGGGCTTCGACGCGCCTGCGGGCCGCGCCGTCGGCGCTGGCACGGCAGCCCTCGAGCTGTCCGACGCCGACCGCACCGAACGGTTCGCACAGATGCGTTCCGGGCTCCTCGGCTCGGTGCACTCCTGGGAGCTCGTCACCGCGGTCGACGGCCCTGGGACGCGCATGACCGTGTTCTTGTCCGGGTGCCCGCTGCGGTGCCTGTACTGCCACAACCCGGACACGATGCAGATGCGCTCGGGAGACCCGGTCGAGGCGACCGAGCTGCTGCGGCGCATCCGCCGCTACCGCTCGGTGTTCCGCGCGACCGGCGGAGGACTCACGCTCTCGGGTGGGGAGGTGCTCATGCAGCCTGCGTTCGCGGCGACGATCCTCGCCGGGGCGAAGGAGATGGGCATCCACACGGCGATCGACACGTCGGGCTTCCTCGGTGCGGCGTGCACGGACGAGATGCTCGACAACATCGACCTGGTCCTGCTCGACGTGAAGTCGGGCGACCCGGAGACGTACAAGAAGGTCACCGGTCGCGCGCTGCAGCCGACGCTGGACTTCGGTCGGCGTCTCGCGGACAAGGGCGTCGAGGTGTGGCTGCGGTTCGTGCTCGTGCCCGGACTCACCGACGACCCGGAGAACGTCGAGAAGGTCGCGGAGTATGCGGCGACGTTGCCGAACGTGTCGCGTGTCGAGGTGCTGCCCTTCCACCAGATGGGGAAGGACAAGTGGGACTCGCTCGGTCTCGACTATCAGCTCGGCGACACGAAGCCGCCGTCGAACGACGAGGTCGAGGCGGTCCGGGCTCGCTTCCGCAAGCGTGGGCTCACGGTCTACTGACCCGTACGCCCCACGACGACACGACAAAGGTCCGCGACACCTGTCGCGGACCTTCGTCGTTCCCTGTGTGCCCGCTCGTCGTCCCCTGACGATCGAGCGGCCCGCCGCCCGTCAGACGGTGAGCGTCACGCTCGTGCGGCCGACCGCGGCCTCGACGTGCTGTGACGTGGAGCCCGTGCGGGTCAGCACCCGCAGCTCCCAGCGCGCCGGGCGCGCGTAGAAGACGAACTCGCCCCCCGGGCCCGTGACGACCTCGGCTGTGAACTCTCCGTCGGCGTCGTGCAGACGGACGTACGCCCCCGGGACCGGCTCGCCCTCGCGGGCGACGACGCCGTCGACGACCGTGGCGCCCGGCGCGACGACGACGTCGCCCCCCTGGGCGGGTGCACCGCACGTGCTCATGACTCCTCCTGGAGGTGGGTGAGGGCGGTCAGACCGCCGCGGGGACCTCGATCGGGACGCCGACGAGCGAGCCGTACTCGACCCACGAGCCGTCGTAGTTCTTGACGTCCTTCTGCCCGAGGAGCTGGGAGAGGACGAACCACGTGTGGCTCGAGCGCTCACCGATGCGGCAGTACGCGATCGTCGGGCGGTCGGTGTCGAGGCCGGCCGAGCCGTAGAGGGCAGCGAGCTCCTCGTCGCTGCGGAAGGTGCCGTCGTCGTTCGCGGCCTTGGACCACGGGATGTTGATCGCCCCGGGGACGTGGCCGCCACGCTGCGAGTGCTCCTGTGGCAGGTGTGCCGGCCCGAGGATCTTGCCGGCGAACTCCTCGGGCGAGCGGACGTCGACGAGGTTCTTCGTGCCGATCGACGCGACGACCTCGTCGCGGAAGGCGCGCAGGCTCTGGTCCTGCTCGGTCGCGGTGTACGTCGTGGCGGGCCGGGTGACGGTGGCGCTGCTGAGCGGGCGGCCGTCGAGCTCCCACTTCTTGCGGCCGCCGTCGATCAGCCGCACGTCCTGGTGGCCGTAGAGCTTGAAGTACCAGAACGCGTAGGCCGCGAACCAGTTGTTGTTGCCGCCGTAGAGGACGACCGTGTCGTCGTTGCCGATGCCCTTCGCGGACAGGAGCGCCTCGAACTGCTCCTTGTTGACGAAGTCCCGGCGGACCGGGTCCTGGAGGTCGAGCTTCCAGTCGAGCTTGACGGCACCGTCGAGGTGGGCGGCGTCGTAGGCGGTGGTGTCCTCGTCGACCTCGACGAAGACGAGTCCGGGGGTGGCGAGGTTGGCCTCGGCCCACTCGGTCGTGACGAGTACGTCGTTGCGTGCCATGGGTCCTCCTGCGGTGGCTGCTGCTGGTGGCGCGAACGTATCCGAGGGGCGGCACGAGACATCGGCATCGCCGCAGAATCTTGAATGCTGGACCGGCGTCTCAGTCGCGCGTGGACAAAGTCGTGCGAAGGGCCCCCGGCCGGCCTGCCTGAGCAGCCCGGCCCGGGGCCCTTGTCCGCGCGGCCAGGTCAGTGCAGCGCGGTCTCCGGGACGTTCGCGACGCCGTCAGGCAGGAGCCTGCGGCCGAGAACCTTCTCGCTGTACCCGTTCCGGTCGAGGTACGGCGCGATGCCGCCGGACGCGAACGGCCAACCGGCGCCGAGGATCATGCACAGGTCGATCTGCGAGACGCCCGCGACGACTTCCTCGTCGAGCATGTGGCCGATCTCCACGGTGAGTGCGGTGAGCACCTGGTCGAGCACGCCCGCCTCGTCGAGAGCGCCCGGCCCGCCAGCAGGACCGAAGACCTCCTGGATCGCCGGGTCCACGTCCGCAGGCACGCCCTTGGCGACCGGAGGCCGCACGACCTTGATCCCCTCGGCGACGATCCGCTCGAGACCCTCGGAGCGAGCGAACCGGTCGCCGAGCTCCTCGCGCAGCGACGTGAGGACGTGCAGGCCGACCGCAGGCCCGACGAGGTCGAACAGCGCGAACGGCCCCATCGGCAGGCCGAGCGGGCGCAACGCCCGGTCGGCGACATCGACCGGCGTACCCGACTCGACCGCGCGCACGATCTCCCCGAGCAGGAGCACGAGCAGACGGTTGACCACGAAGCCGGGCCGGTCGGCGACGCCCACGGCCGTCTTGCGTAGCTTCTTCGCGACCGCGAACGCGGTCGCGGTCGCCTCGATCGACGTCCGCTCGGCGTGGATCACCTCGACGAGCGGCATCTGCGCGACCGGGTTGAAGAAGTGCAGGCCGACGACGCGCTCCGGGTGCTTCAGGTCCGCCGCCATGCGCGTGACCGAGAGCGCCGACGTGTTCGTCGCGAGCACGGTCGTGGGGGAGACGATCGTCTCGAGCTCCGCGAACACGCGCTTCTTCAGGTCGAGGATCTCGGTGACGGCCTCGATCACGAAGTCGCACCCGGCCATGTCGGCGAGGTCGGTCGTCCCGTGCACGTCAGCCCGGATACGGTCCGCCGTGGTCGCCGGCATGCGGCCTGTCGAGACGAGCTTGTCGAGCGACCCGTGGACGTGAGCGAGGCCCTGGGCGACACGCTCGTCGTCGAGGTCACGCATGATCACCGGGACCGACAGCCGCTGCGCGAACAGCAGCGCGAGCTGCGCCGCCATGAGGCCCGCACCCACGATGCCGACCCGCGTCACCGGCTGTGCGAGCTTCGGGTCCGGCGCGCCCTCAGGACGCTTCGCCTTGTTGACCGTGTTGAACGCATAGATGCTCGCGCGCAGCTCGTCGGTCATGATCAGGTCCGCGAGGGCGTCGTCCTCGGCCGCGAACGCCGTGTCGCGGTCCGCGTCAGGGCCGAGCGCGAGCAGGTCGAGCGCGCGGCCGGGGGCGGGCCTGGACCCGTGCACGACGGCGTCGACACGGCTGCGCGCCACGTCGACGACCGCCCGCCAGGTCGCGGCGTCGGCGGGTGCCGGGCGCTCGACCGTCGTCTCGCCCGCGACGACGCGCCCCGCCCAATCGAGCGACTGCTCGAGGAAGTCTGCGGCGTCGAACAGCGCGTCCGCGAGCCCGATCTCGGCTGCCTCCGCCGCCTTGAACGGCTTGTTTGCCGCCGGCCGGGTGAGGATGACGTCGATCGCCCGCTCGATGCCCACGAGCCGCGGCACGATGTACGCGCCACCCCACCCGGGGATGAGGCCCAGCCCGGTCTCGGGGAGCGCGAGCGCGGGGACGTCCGACGCGACCGTGCGGTAGTCGCAGTTGAGCGCGACCTCGAGGCCGCCCCCGAGGGCGAGCCCGTTGATGAACGCGAACGTCGGTACGCCCATCTCGCCGAGCAGGCGGAACGCGTCGTGCCCGGCGCGCCCCAGAGCGTGCGCGGCTGCGCGGTCGTCGACGCGAACGGCCGCGTTGAGGTCCGCGCCGGCCGCGAGGAAGTACGGCTTGCCCGTCACGCCGACGGCGGCGACCTCGCCGGCGGCGGCGCGTGCCTGCTGCGTCTCGAGCACGGCGCGCAGCTCGGCGAGGCCCTGCGGCCCGAGCGTCGTCGGCTTGGTGTGGTCGAGACCGTTGTCGAGCGTCACGAGCGCCATGACCCCGGCGCCGCCGGGAAGACGGACGTCGCGGACGAGGCTGTGCGTCACGCGCTCGCCCCTGGTCGAGGTCTCGCTGGGTGCGGTGGTGGTGTCGGTCATGACCGGTCCTCAGCTCTCGTTCTCGATGGTCGTGTGCCCGGCGTACTCGGCGTGGTGCGGGTTCTCCCAGATGACGGTCCCGCCCATGCCGAGGCCGATGCACATCGACGTCAACCCGTAGCGCACCTCGGGGTGCGCCTCGAAGTGGCGTGCGAGCTGCGTCATGAGGCGGACGCCCGACGACGCGAGCGGGTGCCCGATCGCGATCGCGCCACCATCAGGGTTGACGCGCGGGTCGTCGTCGGCGATGCCGAAGTGGTCGAGGAACGCGAGCACCTGGACCGCGAACGCCTCGTTGAGCTCGAACAGGCCGATGTCCTCGATCGTGAGACCGGCGTTGGCGAGCGCGCGCTCGGTCGCGGGGACGGGACCGAGCCCCATGACCTCCGGGTCCACCCCCACGTAGGCGAACGAGACCAGGCGCATGCGGACGGGAAGCCCGAGCTCCTCGGCGGTGTCGCCCGCGGCGAGCAGGCAGATCGCGGCGCCGTCGGTGAGCGGCGAGGCGTTGCCCGCGGTGACGCGTCCGCCTGGGCGGAACGGCGTCTTGAGGTTTGCGATGTCCGCCATCGTCGTGCCCGGGCGGGCGAGCTCGTCGGCGTCGGCGAGCCCCCAGCCGAGCGTCGAGGAGCGGACCGCGATCGGGACGATGTCCGGTGCGACCCTGCCCGCGGCGACGGCTGCCGCGTACTTGGCCTGGCTCGCGACACCGTAGGCGTCGGCGCGCTCCTTGGTGAGGTGCGGCATGCGGTCGTGGATGTTCTCGGCGGTCGCACCCATGATGAGAGCGGTCGGCTCGACGAGCCGCTCGGAGACGAACCGCGGGTTCGGGTCGGCGTCGAAGCCCATCGGGTGGTGGCCCATGTGCTCGACACCGCCCGCGAGGGCGACGTCCTGCTGGCCGTAGCCGATCGCGGACGCGGTCGTGGTGACGGCGGTCATCGCACCCGCGCACATGCGGTCGATCGCGAAACCGGGGACGGAACGGGGGAGCCCGGCGAGGACTGCGGCCGAACGGCCGAGGGTCAGGCCTTGGTCGCCCTGCTGGGTCGTCGCCGCGATCGCGACCTCGTCGATGCGCTCGGCGGGCAGGGACGGCAGGCGGCGGAGCAGGCCGCGCAGCGCCTTGACGACCATGTCGTCTGCTCGGGTCTCGGCGTAGAGGCCGTCGGGGCGGGCCTTGCCGAAGGGGGTGCGTACGCCTTCGACGAAGACGACGTCACGGGCGGAGGCGCGGCGCGCGGACCTCGTGGTTGCTGGCATGAGCTCTCCTGACAGGTGGGACGGCGTTGTCCGCCTCCCGGTTCCGGGAGGTGTCAGGATTCATAGTACTGACAGTTTCAAGAACCGCCAGTATGAGTAACGAGCTGTGTCAGCGGCGGATCTTGCGCAACACCTGCTTCGCCGTCGGCAACGCCTTGTCCCAGACAGCGAAGAGCGGGCCGAAAGGCACGTCGAACGTCCCGACCAGCTCGTCCGTGTGCTGCGCGAAGGACTTCTTGAACTCGCTGATCCCGTCGTTCAGCAGACCGTTCATGTCGTAGCGGCGCACACCCGCCTCGGCGGCGAGACGCGTCGCGTGCCACTTCACCGGAGCGTTGGCTCTCAGCTTGCGTCCCGCGTCGTCGACACCTCCGTACAGCTCGAACGCCGTCGCACCCGAGACGACGCTCCACACGAACGAGCACGGCTTGCCCTCGGAGAACGCTGCGACCAGGAGCGACGCGTCACCCATCTCGCGGTGGATCGCGAGGTAGTACTCGTCGTCGTGCAGCGGGAAGCCCGCGTGCGCGGCAGAGACCCGGTAGAGGTCGATCACGTCGCGGACCTCCGCCTCGCTCGTCACCCGCCGGACCTCGAGGCCCGACCGACCCGCCTTGCGGATGTCGTAGCGCGTCGACTTCCCGGCCGCAGCGAGCAGCACCTCCTCAGACCTCGTCAGGTCGAGGATGAGCGTCGACGGGTACAAGATCGTGTTCGACGCCCGCTGCAGCCCCGACGCCGCGATGGGCGTGCTCTCGTCCCAGTCGGGCTCGATCGTGACGCCCACACCGCCGATCTCACGCTTGCAGTACGCGACGACGGCGTCGATCACCGCGGTGCGCGCAGCCTCGGAGCCCACGCCGTCAGGGGTGACGAACGGGCCGCGCGGCACGTAGGAGAGAGCGCGGAACGGCGCCGGCAGGCGCCGGACGAGCACCTGCGCGCCACCCGCCACCTCGCCATCCGGTCCCAGCACCTTCAGGCGGACCGGGCGCCACGGGCCGGACGCCTTGACCTCACCCCAGCCCCACAGCTGGAGCGGGTGACCACCCGCTGCGTCGACGATGCGGTCCCACTCGGAAGGGTCGGTGACTGTCTCGGTCTGGTGCACCCGCCAACCCTACTCGGCGGAGCTCAGGCCTTCTCGGCAGACCTCAGCGCCGTCGCGAGCGGGTCGGCGAGCAGGTCCGTCTGCCACGGCCGAGCGCCGCGCGCAGCAAGCTGCTCGGTCACGGACTCGGCTGTCACCACCGCAGGCGGAGCCCAGCACAGGCGACGCAGCGCGTCGGGCTGCAGCAGGTTCTCGACGGGGACGTGGTAGCTCTGCGAGAAGGACTCGACGACCTCCTTCGCAGCGTCGAGGCGTGCGGCAGCGGCCGGCTCACGGTCGGGCCACGCCCGCGGCGGCGGGGGAGCATCGGTGCGCGGACCGCGCATCGGCGGCAGCTCGTCGTCGGGCAGGGCGAACGCCCGGTCGATCGCGGCCTGCCACAAGGGCGCGCGACGCGACGCCGAGCGCCCCGTGAACCCCGGCACCGCCAGCAGCGCCGGGACGCTGCGCGGTGCCGCGACCGCGGCCGCGACGATCGCACGGTCGGGCAGGATCCGCCCCGGAGCGATGTCACGCTTGCGCGCGTTCTCGTCGCGCGCAGCCCACAGCTCACGCACGACCGCGAGCTGGCGCGGCCGCCGCAACGTGTGCACGCCGGACACCCGCCGCCATGCGTCGACGCGCGGCGGCGCAGGAGGCGCGAGCCGGACCGCCTCGAACTCCTGACGCGCCCACTCGGTCTTGCCCGCGCGCTCGAGCCGCGCCGCCAGGATGTCGCGCACCTCGACGAGCACCTCGACGTCGAGCGCCGCGTACCGCAACCAGTCCTCCGGGAGCGGGCGCGTCGACCAGTCGACCGCCGAGTGCTCCTTCGCGAGCCCCAGGCCCAGCGTGTCCGCGACGACCGCGGCGAGCCCCACGCGCTCCATGCCGAGGAGCCGGGCCGCGAGCTCCGTGTCGAACACCGCAGACGCGTGCATGCCTTGCTCAGCGAGCCCAGGCAGGTCCTGAGACGCCGCGTGCAGGACCCACTCGACACCCTCGAGAGCGTCGCTCAGCGACGACAGGTCCGGCAGCGCCGCGGGGTCGACGAGCGCGGTGCCCGCGCCCTGGCGGCGAAGCTGCACGAGGTACGTCTGCTGGCCGTAGCGGTAGCCGCTCGCCCGCTCCGCGTCGACCGCGACAGCACCCGTCCCCGCGGCGAAGGCGGCGACGGTCCGGGCGAGCGCCTCCGGCGTGTCCACGACGTCCGGGATGCCGTCGGCCGGCTCCGTGAGCGGGGTGATGATCGGCTCGTCCGCCGACGTGTCCTCGACCGCGGACGCGGCCGGTGCGGGTTCGTTCATGCGTTCAGGTTATGGCGCGCCGGCGCGCTCATCCTTCAGGCGCGGCCGTGCAGTGAGGGTGACGTATGACCGCAGCAGGACGGCTCAGGCCCGGGCAGGCAGGACCGCGACGCCCTCAGGCACGTCCGGCAGGCCGGCACAGCTGCGCATGACGTGCGCCCACGCCTCGAGGTGGCCGCCAAGGTCGGCCGTCTGCGGCGTCCACGACGCACGGAGCTCGAGCTCGACGAGCCCGGGACGTGCGCTGACCGCCCCGTGGCTCGTCGTGATCGTGCGCGTGACCGAGCCGCCGAGGGAATCGAGAGGGACCGCGAACCGTGCGAGCGACTCCGTGAGCCACGTCCATGCGACCTCGCTCAGCATCGGGTCCACGCTCATCTCCGCGTCGAGCTCCGCTCGCACCAGCACGACGACGCGGAAGGCGCCCTCGGCGTCCTCGCTCGTCGGCGGGTCGAACAGCACGACGAACGTGCCGTCAGCGAGCTCGTGCGCGTCGTCACCCGGGTCGGCCAGCGTGCCCTCGAGTGCGACCGAGTACCGCGCGGCCCGTGGAGCAGGAACCTCCTGCACCTGGATGCGCAAGGTGCGGGCGGCGTCGCGCAGCGCGCCGAGGGCACGCGCGAAGGGCGCGGGGACCTCGGTGACCGCCGTACTGACCATGCCGACACACTAGGAGGACCCTCAGACGCACGGACGGGCGCCACGCCGAGACGCCAGGACCGTGGCCGGTCCGTGACCTCCCCGCGGCGTGGGGGCCAGGCCGTGGCAACGCGAGGCAACCTCGACACACGAGAGCCAGACGGTGGGACGATGGCACCGGCGTCGAGCCCCGCCCCGCCACCGCCCCCGCGCACCTCCGTGCGCCCTCGGCGGCCGCGTCTCGCCGTCGTGGACAGGCATGAGCACCCGGGACAGGCCCGGCTAGGCTTGACGGTCGTAGACACTCATCAGAGGGAGATTGACGGATGACGGCACGCGCACAGATCGGTGTCACTGGCCTGGCGGTCATGGGACGGAACCTCGCCCGGAACTTCGCCCGCCACGGATACACGGTCGCAGTCCACAACCGGTCGTACGCGAAGACCGAGTCCCTGATCGCCGACCACGGCGACGAGGGCGAGTTCATCCCGAGCGAGACGATGGCGGACTTCGTCGCGTCGCTCGCCCGGCCGCGCAAGGTCGTCATCATGGTCAAGGCCGGCGGCCCGACCGACGCCGTCATCGACGAGCTGGTCCCGCTGCTCGACGAGGGTGACATCGTCATCGACGCCGGCAACGCGCACTTCCCCGACACGCGTCGTCGCGAAGAGGCGCTGCGCGCCCACGGCCTGCACTTCGTCGGCACCGGCGTCTCCGGCGGTGAGGAGGGCGCTCTCAACGGCCCGTCGATCATGCCCGGAGGCTCGCGCGAGTCCTACGAGTGGCTCGGCCCGATCCTCGAGGACATCTCAGCCAAGGTCGACGGCGTGCCGTGCTGCACCTACGTCGGCTCCGACGGCGCCGGCCACTTCGTCAAGATGGTCCACAACGGCATCGAGTACGCCGACATGCAGCTCATCGCCGAGGCCTACGACCTGCTCAAGGCCGGCCTGGGCGCGTCCGCGCAGGAGATCGGCGAGATCTTCGCCGAGTGGAACAAGGGCGACCTCGAGTCGTTCCTCATCGAGATCACCGCTGACGTGCTGCAGCACGTCGACGCGGAGACCGGCAAGGCGTTCGTCGACATCGTCCTCGACCGTGCCGAGCAGAAGGGCACGGGGCGCTGGACCGTGCAGAACGCCCTCGACCTGGGCGTGCCGATCACGGGCATCGCCGAGGCGACGTTCGCGCGCGCCCTCTCCGGCTCGACGCCGCAGCGTGAGGCCGGGCGGATCCTGCCCGCCGTCGCGGGCGAGTGGGACGTCACCGATCGTGACGCCTTCATCGAGGACGTCCGCCTCGCGCTCTACTCGTCGAAGGTCGTCGCCTACTCGCAGGGCTTCGACCAGATCGCCGCGGCCGCCGAGGAGTTCGGCTGGGAGATCGACCGCGGGGCGATGGCTCGCATCTGGCGCGGCGGCTGCATCATCCGCGCACGCTTCCTCAACCGCATCACCGAGGCGTACGAGCTCAACCCGGAGCTGGCCCTGCTGCTCGCGGACCCGTACTTCACCGAGGCGGTCGGCAACGGCGTCGCCGCGTGGCGTCGCATCGTCTCGCAGGCCGCGCTCAACGGCGTGCCCACGCCGGCGTTCTCGTCGTCGCTCGCGTACTACGACGGCGTCCGCGCCGAGCGTCTGCCCGCGAACGTGATCCAGGCGCAGCGTGACTTCTTCGGTGCGCACACCTACCAGCGCGTCGACAAGCCGGGCGTCTTCCACACCGAGTGGTCGGGCGACCGCACCGAGTCGCCGGCCTGACAACCAGCACGCGGCGAGGCGCCCCACCGGTTCGTCCGTAGGGCGCCTCGCTCCTGTGCTCCAGGCCGGCGTCGAGCCGGCCCCGTCGAAGCGGAGAGACATGACCGAGCACACCGCCGTCACGCGAGACCTCGCGCGGCGCACCGGGACCGACGCGAGCGACTGGTTCCTCGTGTTCAAGGCGCGGTACGGGATGCAGGTGGTGCTGCGCGAGCTCGCGCGCGTGCGGGGCACAGGCGACGTCGTCACGCAGGTCCTCACGTGCGCGACGGCCGTCGACCCGATCATCGCCGCGGGTCTCACGCCCGTGTACGCCGACATCGACGCTGCCACGGCGGCGATCGCCCCCGCTGCGCTCACGACCGGCAGCAGCACCCGGGCAGTCGTCCTGCAGCACACGTTCGGCATCGTCGACCAGGCGACCTCGCTCGGACTGCGCGCCGCTGCGGACTCCGCAGGGGCAATCCTTCTCGAGGACGCTGCGCACTGCGTGGGACGTGTCGCGGTCGGTGACGACGGCGCGCCGGTCGCGGACGTGTCCGTCCACTCGTTCGGCATCGAGAAGATGCTCCCCACCCGCTTCGGTGGAGCCGTCTGGGTCTCTCCCCGCCTCGAGCCCGGGCTGCGTGACGAGGTCGTCGCGGCGCTCGGTGCGCTCGAGCCCATCGGTCGCCGCCTCGACCTCGTGACGCGGGCCTACCGCACGCAGAACCGCGTGCTCAACCGCTTGCCCGGAGCGGTCTCGCGACCGCTGCGGCGCGGGCTCGTCAGGGCAGGCCTGCTCGAGCCCGCGATTGCGCCCGTCGAGCAGCGCGGCGGACTGCCGCACGCGCCGGCTGCGCCGTCGCCGTACATCGTCGCGCAGGCTGCGGCGGCGCTTCCACACCTCGCGGAGCAGGAGCAGGTGCGCGCCGCAGCGGTCGGCGTCTACGTCGAAGGACTGAGCGACGTCGTCGACGTGCCCGGTGGGACGCGCAGCGGGCAGCCGCTCGTGCGGATGCCGTTCCTCGCCGCAGACGAGACCGCCGCCGAGCGGCTCGTCGAAGGGCTCGCGCAGCGCGGCGTGCACGCGGGCCGCTGGTACCGCCCCGCGCTCTTCCCGGGCGCGCTCGACGCGGCCGCGTACGGGTACGTCCCGGGCGACCCGCGCCTCGCGGTGTCGGAGGACCTCGTCGCGCGGCTCGTGAACCTGCCGACGAACGTCAGCGAGGAGCGTGCCCGCGAGATCGTCGGGTACGTCCGCGAGCTCCTCGGGCGCTGATCAGCGGTTGAGCCGCGTGCCCGCGTAGCGCACGTAGTTGCGCGAGCGCCGCAGGTCCTCGCGCGCCAGGATCAGACGGCGACGCCACGTCATGTCCGGCCGGTAGCGCAGCGTGTGGACGGGCCCACCGCGCTTCTTCGCGGCACGCAGCAGCGGACGCAGCGCGCGCGGCGCGAACCGCAGGACGACGAGGTACGGGACGTTGACCCACAGGCGCTCGGCAGTCGTCACCGTGTCCGCGAGCTCCGCGTGCTCGACGAGGTCGCCGACGACGTGCTCGGTGACGTTGCCGCCCGCGGCGCGCGTGTAGTAGCTCGTCGCGCCGAGCCGCAGGTTCACCTCGAGGATCTTGCTCTCGCCGGTCCGACGGTCGAGCATGACGTCGAGGTTCGCGAGGCCCGTGTACCCGACGCCGTCGAGCAGACGCCGTACCGAGTCCGTCAGCGCGGGGTCGTGGATCGACACGATCGCGTTGTTGTTGCCGACCTCGCGCGGGTCGTACTCCGTCAGCACGACCTGACCCGCCGACAGGAACCGCATGCGGCCGTGCCGGTCGGAGTACGTGTTGACGACCCGCATGACCGACTCGTCGCCCGCGAGGTACTCCTGGACGACGAGGTCGTCGTCGTACCCGGCAGCGAAGATGCGCGCCGCCACGTCGCGCAGAGACGCAGCGTCCTCGACGAGGTACACCTTCTGCTGCCCCTCGAAGCGCAGCCGTGGGTAGATGTCGGTGTTCGACGGCTTGAGGATCACGGGGTACGGGAAGGGCAGGGCGTCACCGACGCCGTCGAGCGGCCCAGGGCGCACGATGACGCTCTCGGGGTGCGGCACGCCGAGCTCTGCGCACGTCGCGTAGAAGTCCGTCTTGTTCATCAGCTTCGCGGCCAGGTCCGGGCCGACCAGCGGGACGAGGTAGTCCGCGCCGATCTCGTCGCGGTGGGCGACGACGATGTTCGTGTACAGCTCGATGTTGGCGAACAGCACCTTCGGACGGTCGCCGATCTCCGCGGCGAGCTCCTTCAGCCGTGCGACGAGCACCTCGGGCTGATCCAGGTGCCGGTCGACCCGCACGTCGACGATGCTCGAGTCGCGCGTGGCGGGCAGGGGAGCGCGCCCGAGTGCGATCGACGTCACCCCGTAGGCCTCGTGGATCGAGCGTGCGACGTTGTACGCGTTGATGTTCGTGCCGAGGATGACAGGCACGAAATCAGGGGTCGAGGTCATGTGGCGCAGGAGTCCGTTCAGGTGGCGGGAGAGGGCGCGGGGCGCACGGTCGATGATACGTGTCCGGCGTCACGGCCTCGTCGGCCGCCGCTCAGCCGAGCATGCTCGTGCCGCGGTACAGGTGCAGCACGGGGAGGTCGAGCGCGTCACGCGCCTTGGACGCCCAGTCCAGACGGAACGTGTCCTCGACCGCGTGCGGGTCCGTCACGACGACGACCGACGTCACGCTCGGGTCCGCCGCGACCGCGGCGCGCAGCGCGGGCAACGGGTCGTCGGCGACGATCTCGCCCGTCGCCGTCGCGCCGGCGGCGGAGAGCTCGACGATGCTCGCGTCGAGCGACTGCTGAGCCGTGATGGTCGCGGTCCGCGAGTCCGGCATGCCGCGGCGCGCCGCGGCGAACGCCTCACGGAAGCCGTCCGTGTAGATGTCGTCGAGCAGCCCGACCAGCAGGTTGCGCTCCGTGTCGGCGGGGACCAGCACGTGGTACCGGACCTCGGACGCCGGAGCGGCCGCGAGGATGTGGGAGACGTCGAACGAGGTCAGTGCGTCCTGCGCGAGGACGAGGGTCGTGTCCATGTCCTCGACTATCTCGCCCGGTCAGCGGCCCCGCAACACCCAGCGCGTGATGAGGGTCCCTCCGGCGTGCAGCAGCACGGCCGGGGTGGCCTGCGTGTCGAGCGTGTCCTGGAGGCTGCGCGGCCCGGCGACGATGCGGCCGGGCGCGGGTCCGACGAGGCGCGGGCTCGTCGTGAGCATGAGCTCGTCGACGAGGCCCTCGTCGAGCAGGGTCGCGAGCAGGTGCGGCCCGCCCTCGGTGAGGACGCGCGTCAGGCCGCGCTCGGCGAGCGCGTCGAGCGCAGCGCGGAGGTCGACCCCGCCAGCGCCGTCGTCGACGACGACGAGCCGACCGTCCCGGTCGAGGTCGGAGCCCCGGTGTGCCGCGGCGCCCTCGGAGGTCGTGAGGAGCATCGTCCGCGCACCCTGGTCGAGGAGGGACGGCGGGAGGACCCCGGTCCGGGAGACGACCGCAGTGACGATCCCGCGAGACCTGCCCGCCGCAGCGGTGAGTGCCGCGAGACGCGCGGGACGCTCGACGGGGCCGTAGCGCTCCGCGCGGATCGTGCCGGCCCCGACGAGGACGACGTCAGCGAGCGCGCGCAGCACCTCGAAGACCCGCAGGTCGGCCGCATCGTTGATGGACCCGGATCGGTGGTCGGCGCCCCAAGCGCCGCCGTCGACCGACGCGACCATGTTCGCGCGGACGTGGACCCCGCGGCCGTCGCGGGGCTCCGGGTGCGCGAGGAGCTCGCCCAGGCGCGGCTCGCCCGCCTCGGGGGCGATGCGCGTGGCCTGCGCGACGGCGCGGCCAGCGTCGATCAGGAGGTCGAACGTCGGTGCGGAGGTCATGCGGCCACTGTAGGTCGGCAGCCCCCAGGGTGCGCCTGGTCTACGCTCGCGGGGTGACTTTCGTCCCACCACCGTCGCTCTGCGACGTCCGGCCGACCGCGGACCGCACCCGTCTCCTGCGTGACCTCGTCCCGCCCCGGCACTTCTCCGACGCGTCGTTCGCGTCCTACCGGCCGGACCCGGCGCACCCGAGCCAGCAGCGCGCCGTCGAACGCCTCGCCGAGGTCGCGGCCACGCTCGTCGCGCCCGCGCGCGGGTTCGGCGCCCTGCTGCGACGGCGCCGCGGGAGCACGCCCGCGGTGTACCTCGACGGCGGGTTCGGGGTCGGCAAGACGCACCTGCTCGCGTCGCTCGCGCACGCGCTCGGGCCTGAGCGTGCCGCGTTCGGCACGTTCGTCGAGTACACGAACCTCGTCGGAGCGCTCGGGTTCGCCCCGACCGTCGAGGCGCTCGGCGACAAGGACCTGGTCTGCATCGACGAGTTCGAGCTCGACGACCCGGGCGACACCGTGCTGATGTCGCGCCTCCTGCGTGAGCTCGCGGACCGCGACGTCGCGATCGCGGCGACGTCGAACACCCTGCCCGGATCGCTCGGTGAGGGCCGCTTCGCGGCCGAGGACTTCCTCCGGGAGATCCAGGCGCTCGCCGCGCGGTTCGAGGTGCTGCGCGTCGACGGCGAGGACTACCGGCACCGCGCCGTCGTGACGGCAGCGCAGCCGCTGCCCGACGCCGAGCTCGTCGAGTCCGCGGAGCACCGCGCAGGCGCGACGCTCGACTTCTTCGACGACCTCCTCGCGCACCTCGCGCAGGTGCACCCGAGCCGCTACGGCGCGATGCTCGACGGCGTCTCGCTCGTGGCGCTGCGCGGCGTGCGGACGATCGAGAGCCAGGCGGAGGCGCTGCGCTTCGTCGTCCTCGTCGACCGGCTGTACGACCGCGACGTGCCCGTCCTGCTCGGTGGCAGCGGCGAGACAGCGCTCTTCCCGCCAGCGATGCTCGCAGGGGGCTATCGCAAGAAGTACCTCAGGGCGCTCTCACGCCTCGGCGCGCTCGCCGAGGAGGGGCGCACGCTCGTCAGCCCCTCCTCCTGAGCGCGGGTCACCGTCGCGTCGCCTCGAGCCGGGCCTTCTCGGTGGCGACGTCGAAGTCTGCCTCGGGCCAGTCGAGATCGAGGCTCTCGAGCGCCTCCACGAGGAGCTGCGACACGGCGACCCGGGCATAGTCCTTGTCGTCTGCCGGGATCACGTGCCACGGCGCGTGCTCCGTGCTCGTCCGGTCGAAGACCGCCTGGTACGCCTCCTGGTAGTCGTCCCACCGCAGCCGGGTGTCGATGTCCGACGGGTTGTACTTCCAGTGCTTGTCGGGGCGCTCGAGCCGCTCGGCGAGGCGCTCGCCCTGCTCCTCGTAGGAGACCATCAGTGCAGCCTTGACCACGACCGTCCCGGCCGCGACCACCTCGGACTCGAACTCGTTGATCAGGTCGTACCGTGCCTCCCACACCTCAGGCGGGACGAGAGCGTCCACGCGCGCGACCAGCACGTCCTCGTAGTGGGACCGGTCGAAGACGCCGATGCGCCCCGGCTCAGGCAGCGCGCGCCGGACCCGCCACAGGAAGTCGTGCTCGCGCTCCTCCTCCGTCGGCACGCCGAACGAGCGGATCGTCACGCCCTGCGGGTCGACGAGCCCCACGACGTGGCGGACGATCCCGCCCTTGCCCGCCGTGTCCAGGCCCTGCAGCACGAGCAGGACGCTGCGCGTTCCGCCGGCGCGGCCGTGCGCGTACAGCTCCTCCTGGAGCTCGTCGAGCACCTCGCCCTGGTCGGCGAGCAGGTCCTCGGCGGCGCTCGACCCTCCCTTCAGTCCCGGACGGCTGCCACGGTCGAACGACGCGAGGTCGAACCCCTCGCGCACGCGCAGCAGCTCGGTGAGGTCAGAGGACAGGGACGGCTTCTTCGACATGACCTGCTCCTTCGTCGGGCGGCCCGCTCAGCGGACCTCGGTGACCGGTGGTGTTCCTGGCTCGAGCGGTGGACGGCCGAGCACCAGCACGCTCCGGGCCGTCACAGAGATCTTCTCGCCAGCGGTGAGGATGCCGTCCGCGTCGTCGACGGGAACCTCCGGGTCGGTGCACGCAATCATGCTCCACCGCTCGCCGTACGTGCGGGCCGGGACGGTGAACTCGACATCCTCGTGGTGCCCGTTGAACAGCACGAGGAACGAGTCGTCGACGATCCTCTCGCCGTACACGTCAGGCTCGGTGATGGCCTCCCCGTTGAGGAAGACCATGAGCGTGCGCGCATAGTCCGCGTCCCAGTCCGCGGCGTTCATCTCGTCGCCGGACGTGTCGAACCAGGCGACGTCCCGCAGGCCGCCTTCCTGGGTCGGGGCGCCCGTGAAGAACTTGCTGCGGCGAAGCACGGGGTGGTCGTGCCGCAGCCGGATGAGGTGCTGCGTGAAGGCGAGCAGCTCGCGGGAGTCGTCGTCGAGGTCCCAGTCCATCCACGTCGTGGGGTTGTCCTGGCAGTAGCCGTTGTTGTTCCCGCCCTGCGTCCGGCCGATCTCGTCGCCGTGCGCGATCATCGGCACGCCTTGCGACAGGAGCAGGGTCGCGAGCATGTTGCGCTGCTGACGAGCACGCAGAGCGTTGATCTGCGGGTCGTCCGTCGGGCCCTCGACACCGCAGTTCCACGACCGGTTGTGGCTCTCGCCGTCGCGGTTGTCCTCGCCGTTGGCCTCGTTGCGCTTCTTCTCGTAGACCACGAGGTCGCGCAGCGTGAAGCCGTCGTGCGCGGTGACGAAGTTGATCGACGCCGACGGGGTGCGGCCGCCGCCCTCGTACAGGTCGGAGGAACCGGTCAGCCGGCTCGCGAGCTCGGGGACCGTCGCGGGCTCGCCCCGCCAGAAGTCACGGACCGTGTCGCGGTAGCGACCGTTCCACTCGGTCCACAGCGGCGGGAAGCCGCCCACCTGGTAGCCGCCGCTGCCGAGGTCCCACGGCTCGGCGATGAGCTTGACCTGAGAGATGACCGGGTCCTGCTGGACGATGTCGAAGAACGCGGAGAGCCGGTCCACCTCGTGGAACTGGCGCGCGAGCGTCGCGGCAAGGTCGAAACGGAACCCGTCCACGTGCATCTCGGTGACCCAGTAGCGCAGCGAGTCCATGATGAGCTGAAGGACGTGCGGCGATCGCATGAGCAGCGAGTTGCCGGTCCCGGTCGTGTCGAAGTAGTGCGCGAGGTCGTCGTCGACGAGCCGGTAGTAGGCACGGTTGTCGAGCCCGCGGAACGACAGCGTCGGGCCGAGGTGGTTGCCCTCCGCCGTGTGGTTGTAGACGACGTCGAGGATCACCTCGATGTCCGCCTCGTGGAGCGTCTTGACCATCGCCTTGAACTCCTGGACCTGCTGACCCCGGGTGCCCCCGGCCGCGTACGCGCCGTGCGGCGCGAGGAAGCCGATCGTGTTGTAGCCCCAGTAGTTGCTCAGCCCCCGGTCCTGGAGGTGCGTGTCGTTGACGAACTGGTGGACCGGCATGAGCTCGACGGCGGTCACGCCGAGATCCTTGAGGTAGCTGACGATCGCCGGGTGGCCCAGCGCCGCATAGGTGCCTCGAAGGTGCTCGGGCACCTGAGGGTGCGTCATCGTCAGGCCGCGCACGTGCGCCTCGTAGATGACGAGCTCGTGGTACTCGTGGGCCGGCGGACGGTCGTGGCCCCAGTCGAAGAACGGGTTCACCACGACGGACTTCATGGTCGCGCCTGCCGAGTCGTCCGTGTTGAGGTGCGCGGCGTCGTCGAGCACGCCGGACTGGGCGGGCGTGTACGAGTACAGCGACGGGTCCGCGGAGACCTCGCCGTCGATCGCCTTGGCATACGGGTCGAGCAGCAGCTTCGCCGGGTTGCAGCGGTGACCGTTCGCCGGGTCGTACGGGCCATGGACCCGATAGCCGTACCGCTGGCCAGGCTGCACGTCGGGAAGGTACGTGTGCCACACGTGCGCCGTCGTCTGCGTCACCTCGACGCGGGTCTCGTTCCCGTCGTCGTCGAAGAGACAGAGCTCGACGCGCTCCGCCACCTCGGAGAACAGCGCAAAGTTGGTGCCGGAGCCGTTGAACGTGGCACCGAGGGGGTAGGGCTGACCTGGCCAGTTGAGCATGGGGAACAGACTGCCACGTCGACGGGCGGTTCGCGGACGGAGCGGTCAGGGACGCCTGGTCGGTTCCCAGCCCCGCCGCAGCGACCGTGAGCCCTGGTGCTGGTCGCGCGAGCGGTACACGATGTACGGCCGCGTCAGATACCCGACGGGCGCAGAGAACACGTGCACGAGCCGGGTGAACGGCCACAGCGCGAAGAGGAGCATCGCAGTGACCACGTGGAGCTGGAACCAGAAGGGCACCCCGACCATGAGCGAGGCCTCGGGCTGGAAGGACAGGATCGAACGGATCCACGGAGAGATCGAGCCGCGGTAGTCGTAGGCGTCGCCGAGCACCTGGAACAGCACGGTCGCGATCGTGCCGAACGCGAGCGTCGCGCCCAGGACGACATACATGACCTTGTCCATGACGGTCGTGGCGAGGAACACCGGGCCGACGGTGCGCCGTCGGTACACGAGGATCGCGAGGCCCGCGAGCGTGAGTGCTGCGGCGATCGTCCCGAGCCACGTGGCCCCGAGGTGGTAAGCGTGCTCGTTCACCCCGATCGCCTCGAGCCAGCTGCGAGGGATCAGGAGCCCCACGACGTGACCGCCGATCACCATGAGGATCCCGACGTGGAACATGGGGGAGCCCGCCCGGAGCAACCGGTTCTCGTAGATCTGCGACGATCTCGTCGTCCACCCGAACTTGTCGTACCTGTACCGCCAGAGGTGCCCGACGACGAACACGGCGAGAGCGGCGTACGGTAGCGCGACCCACAGGAGGGCGTCGGCGGTGGTCATGACAGCTCCGATCGGTCGGCTCCGGGGGCCCCGTACGGGGCGAGGGCGGCCTGGGCGGCGACGAGGCTCAGCCCCACCGTCTCCGTCGGCGGCCCGGCGTTGATGAGTGCGACGAGCCGCGCCTCGGTGACTGCATCGATCTCGGGCAGCGTCGCGCACACCGCGTCGAGGAGGTGCGCGTACGGGGTGCCCAGGTCGTGCAGGGAGCTGCGCAGCACCTCGATACCGTCACGGTGCGCGGCGAGGAGCTGGTGCGCGACCGGGTCGGCGGTCCGCGCGGACAGCTCGAGGACCGTCGGCAGGTAGTCGGGGAGCTCGTCGGGCTCGGGCTCCCAGCCTGCGGCGCGGTACGCCTCGACGAACGTCACGAGCGCCATCCCGCGCCGCCGCGTGTCGCCCGCCTGGTAGTACGTGAGGTAGAGGGCACAGCGCCGCTTCAGGTCGAACGTCTGGACGTAGTGAGCCTCGACGTCGGACCTGCGCATCGCCGCGGTCTGCTCGCGGAACGCTGCGAGCGACGTGCGCACAGGCTCGGGCAGGCCCGCCACCGCGGCATCGATGTCTGCCTCCTCCTGGACGGTCCGTTCGCGCGGGTAGTCGAGCAGCAGCGAGGTCACCATGTGCGTCGCCCGGCGCTCGGCGTCGGTGAGACCCACCACGGGCGCTGCCGGAGGCAGCGCCGAGCCGGGCGCATCGTGCCGACGACGGCGCCGCGGGCCGGCCGCAGGCAGCGCGCTCACTCCTCCGCCCCCTTGCCGTGACGCGGTGGGAACATCCCGTCCGGGGTGCCGTTCCCGTCCCAGTTGAGGAGGTTGACCCGCCCCGAGGTCGACGGCCCTGCAGGCGAGTCTGCCGTCTGCCGGTTCTTCAGAGCATGGAAGTTCTCGACGGCGACCGGGACGGGAGTCCCGGACGAGAGCCCGAACGGGCCGGCGCCGCCCATGCCCGGGCCGCCGTCGTAGTCGAGAGAACAACCCTCGTTCCCGAGCTCCTCGAGCTGGCGCGCCGTCTCGGAGTGCGCAGCGGGGATGACGTACCGGTCCTCGTACTTCGCGATCGCGAGCAGGCGGTACATCGCTTCCACCTCGGTACCGGACATGCCTACCGCCCGGGCGATCGACTCGTCACGCGTCTGCGACAGGTTCACGCCGCGCATGTACGACCGCATCGCGGCGAGCCGGTGCAGGCTCTCCTCGACAGGGCCGGTGTCACCCGCGGAGAACAGGCCGGCGAGGTACTCGACGGGGATGCGCAGCTTGTCGATCGCCGCGAAGAGGTTGCGGTGGTCCTCGCCGTCGTTCCCCGTGCCCGCGACCGTGTCGACGACCGGCGAGAGCGGCGGGATGTACCAGACCATCGGCATCGTCCGGTACTCGGGGTGCAGCGGCAGGGCGACCCGGTACTTCTGGATGAGCGCCCAGATCGGTGACCGCTGCGCCGCGTCGATCCAGTCGTCCGGGATGCCGTCGCGGCGTGCCGCGGCGACGACCGCAGGGTCGTTCGGGTCGAGGAACACGCTGCGCTGCGCCTCGAGCAGGTCGGCCTCGTCCTCGACCGCGGCTGCGGCGAGGACGGCGTCGGCGTCGTACAGCACGAGGCCGATGTAGCGGAGCCGGCCCACGCACGTCTCCGAGCACACCGTCGGCAGCCCGACCTCGATGCGGGGGTAGCACATCGTGCACTTCTCGGCCTTGCCGGTCTTGTGGTTGAAGTACACCTTCTTGTACGGGCAGCCGGAGACGCACATGCGCCAGCCTCGGCACTGGTCCTGGTCGACGAGCACGATGCCGTCCTCCGCGCGCTTGTACATCGCGCCCGACGGGCACGACGCGACGCAGGACGGGTTGAGGCAGTGCTCGCAGATCCGCGGCAGGTAGAACATGAACGTGTTCTCGAACTCGTCGCGGATCTTCTCGCTCATCGACCGCAGGATCGGGTCTTCCTGCAGCGTCTCCTGAGAACCGCCAAGGTTGTCGTCCCAGTTCGCCGACCACGAGATCTTCATGTCGTCGCCGGTGAGCAGGGACTTCGGCCGTGCGACGGGTGTGTGCTCGCCCGCCGGGGCGTTGAGCAGCATGTCGTAGTCGTACGTCCACGGCTCGTAGTAGTCGTGGATCTCAGGGAGCTTCGGGTTCGAGAAGATCCGGGCGAGCTTGGCGAAGCGTCCACCGGAGCGCAGCTGCAGGCGCCCGCGCTTGGTCCGCACCCAGCCGCCGCCCCAGCGCTCCTGGTCCTCGTAGGACCGCGGGTAGCCGACGCCCGGACGCGTCTCGACGTTGTTGAACCAGACGTACTCCACGCCGGTGCGGTTCGTCCACGCCTGCTTGCACGTGACCGAGCACGTGTGGCAGCCGATGCACTTGTCGAGGTTCATGACCATCGACATCTGCGCCATGACACGCATCAGTACTCCACCTCCTGGCTGCGGCGGCGGATGACAGTCACCTCGTCGCGCTGGTTACCGGTCGGCCCGATGTAGTTGAACGCGTAGGAGAGCTGGGCGTACCCCCCGATGAGGTGGCTCGGCTTGAGCAGCACCCGGGTCAGCGAGTTGTGGATGCCGCCGCGCTGCCCCGAGGTCTCGGTGCGGGGGACGTCCACCGTGCGGTCCTTCGCGTGGTACATGTACACCGTGCCCTCGGGCATGCGGCGCGACACGATCGCCCGCGCGACGACGACGCCGTTGCGGTTGTACGACTCGATCCAGTCGTTGTCGCGTACCCCGACCTTCTCGGCGTCCTGCGGGCTCATCCAGAGCGTGGGCCCGCCGCGGGACAGGGAGAGCATGAACAGGTTGTCCTGGTACTCCGAGTGGATCGACCACTTGGAGTGGGGCGTGAGGTACCGCACCGCTACCTCGGCATAGCCCTCGGAGCCCCGGGCCCCGGTCGGGCTCGTGTCCCCGGGTCTCGAGTCGCCGAACAGCCGGTGCATGTCGAGCGGCGGGCGGTACACGGGAAGCTGCTCACCGAGCTCGGTCATCCAGTCGTGGTCGAGGAAGAAGTGCATGCGGCCGGTGAGCGTGTGCCACGGCTTGAGATGCTCGACGTTGATCGCGAACGCGGTGTAGCGCCGTCCGCCGTGCTCGGACCCGGACCACTCGGGCGACGTGATGACAGGTTCGGGCCGCGACTGGACGTCGCTGAAGGTGATGCGGCGACCTTCGTGGTCGCGGGCGAGCCCCGCGAGCTCGACCCCGGTGCGCTTCTCGAGGTCCTCGAAGCCCTGGACGGCGAGGCGCCCGTTCGTCGTCCCGGAGAGGGTCAGGATCATCTCGCAGACCTGCCGGTCGGTCGCGAGGCGCGGAAGGCCGGCCGTCGGCCCCTCGGGCACGACTCCGTTGACGTCGGCGAGGTGCGCGACCTCGCGTGTCGGGTCGAACTTCACGCCCTTCGTGACCATGCCCAGCTTTGTCGTGAGCGGGCCGAGCGCGGCCATGCGGGCTGCGAAGGCAGGGTAGTCCCGCTCGACGACGACGAGCTTGGACATCGTGACGCCGGGGACGAGGTCGCCCTGCGGGAGGACCTCGCCGTGCGGGGTCGCCATCGCGTCGGGCGTGTCGTGCGCGAGAGGGACTGCGACGACGTCCTTGCGGACTCCGAGGTGCTCGACCGAGTACTCGGAGACCTTCGTGGCGAGCGTGTGGAAGATGTCGAAGTCCGTGCGCGTCTGCCACGGCGGGGCGATCGCGGGGTTGAACGAGTGCACGAACGGGTGCATGTCGGTCGAGGACAGGTCGTACTTCTCGTACCAGGTCGCGGCCGGGAGCACGACGTCGGAGAACAGCGTCGTGGACGTCATCCGGAAGTCGGCGGCGACGAGCAGGTCGAGCTTGCCCTCGGGGGCCTCCTCGCGCCACGTGATGTCCCGCGGGCGCCGGTCCGGGCCTGCCTCGGGTGCGCGCACCGCGGAGTCGGTGCCGAGAAGGTGCTTGAGGAAGTACTCGTTGCCCTTGCCGGAGGAGCCGAGGATGTTCGCCCGCCAGACCGTCAGGACGCGGGGGAAGTTCTCGGGCGCGTCCGGGTCTGCGCACGCATAGTCGAGCTCGCCTGACGCGAGCTGGTCGACGACGTGCTGGACCGGGTCCTTGCCCGCGGCCTCGGCCTCGTCGACAAGGTCGAGCGGGTTGCGGTTGAACGTCGGGTAGCTCGGCATCCAGCCGCGCCGCACGGACTCGACGAGGCAGTCCGCCGTCGTGCGTCCGGCGAACCTGCCGGTGCCGAGCGGGCTCGCGAGCGCGTCAGCGGGAAGGCCGTCGTACCGCCACTGGTCGGTCGCCAGGTACCAGAACGCGGTGCCGATCATGAGCCGTGGCGGGCGGACCCAGTCGAGCCCGTTCGCGTACTGGCCGAACCCGGTGATCGGGCGGACCTTCTCCTGGCCGACGTAGTGGGCCCATCCACCGCCGTTGACGCCCTGGCAGCCGGTCATCGTGACGAGCGCGAGGAACGTGCGGTAGATCGTGTCCGAGTGGAACCAGTGGTTGGTTCCGGCACCCATGAGGATCATCGAGCGGCCGCCAGACTCGAGGGCGTTCTGCGCGAACTCGCGGCCGATCCGTGCGGCCTTCTCGGCGGGGACCGAGGTGATCTCCTCCTGCCACGCGGGGGTGCCCGGGGTGCTCGCGTCGTCGTAGCCGGTGGGCCACGTACCGGGCAGGCCGTCGCGGGCGACGCCGTACTGCGCGAGGAGGAGGTCGTAGACAGTCGTCACGAGGTGCTCGCCGACGCGGTGCACGGGGACTCCGCGCCGCACAGCGCCCGCGCCACCCTGGTGCTCTGCACCCTCCTCGGGGGCGACGTCGAAGCGTGGGAGGTCGACCTCGACCGTCTCGCCCGACACGCTCGACGGCGCGTCGCCCGCACGACCGGGCAGATCGGCGATCGACAGTGCCGGGACGACGTCGCCCAGGTCGAGGTTCCACCGGCCCGCGTCGCCGGGCGCGTAGCGGTGCCCGAGCGAGCCGTTCGGGACGACGACGGTGCCGTCCGAGTCGAGCAGGACGGTCTTGAACGCGGCGTTCTCGACCGCCGGGTCGGCGTCGGGCAGACGGTCCGCCGTGAGGAAGCGCCCGGGGACGTAGGCGCCGTCGCGACCTTCCAGGGTGACGAGGTACGGCGCGTCGGTGAACCGCGACATGTAGTCGCGGAACTCGGGGGTGCGGTTGCGCACGTGGAACTCGGTGAGGATCACGTGGCCCATCGCCTGCGCGAGGGCACCGTCCGTCCCGGGGTGCGGGGCGAGCCACTCGTCCGCGAACTTGGTGTTGTCGGCGTAGTCCGGCGAGACCGTGATGACCTTCTGCCCGCGGTACCGGGCCTCGGTCATGAAGTGGGCGTCCGGGGTGCGCGTGACGGGGACGTTGGAGCCCCACATCATGAGGTAGCCGGCGTTCCACCAGTCGGCCGACTCGGGGACGTCGGTCTGGTCCCCGAACACCTGGGGCGAGGCGACCGGCAGGTCGGCGTACCAGTCGTAGAACGACTGCATCGACCCGCCGAGCATCGTGATGAAGCGGGAGCCCGCGCCGTGGGAGACCATCGACATCGCGGGGATGGGGGAGAAGCCCGCGATGCGGTCGGGGCCGTACGCCTTGATCGTGTGCACGTGCGCCGCGGCGACGATCTCGGCGGTCTCGTCCCACGACGCGCGGACGAGGCCGCCCTTCCCGCGCGCCTTCTTGTAGGCCCGCGCGACGTCACGGTCGGTGGTCACGGCCTCCCACGCCAGCACCGGGTCCCCGGTGCGCGCCTTGGCGGCGCGGTACGCCTCGAGGAGGACGCCGCGCACGTACGGGTAGCGGACCCGCGTCGGTGAGTACGTGTACCAGCTGAACGCGGCCCCGCGCGGGCAGCCGCGAGGCTCGTACTCGGGGGAGCCGGCGCCGACGGTCGGGTAGTCGGTCTGCTGGGTCTCCCACGTGATGATGCCGTCCTTGACGTACACCTTCCACGAGCACGACCCGGTGCAGTTGACTCCGTGCGTGGATCGCACGACCTTGTCGTGGGACCAGCGGTCCCGGTAGAACGCGTCGCCCTGGCGGCCACCCTCCAGGAAGATCGAGCGCAGGTCGGTCGAGACCGTGCCGCGCCGCAGGTGCCTGCCCATGCGGACCAGCGCGTCGACGGCGGCGTTGTCGACCCCGGCGGCGCTCGGTGCGCCTGACGTGCTCTCTGACGTGTGCGTGCTCATGTGCTCTCTCGTCTCCGTCGCTCGTCAGCTGGGGCGCGGCGCGCCCGGTCGCGCGTAGAAGTGCCAGGTCAGGTAGGTGCACAGGGCGAAGAAGACGGTGCACCCGATGAAGAACGTGCGCGGCGCGACAGCGCTGAGACCCATGCCGACGACGAACGGGCCGAACGCGGCGATCGACGCCGTCCAGCCGATCACGCCACCGGCCTGCCGCGGCGGGAAGATCATGGGCATCTGCTTGAAGGTGCCGGCGTTGCCGATGCCCGCGAACGTGAACATCACGAGCATCCCGCCGAGGAACCACCAGAACTGTCCGACCGATGTCGGGTCGAGGAAGAACACGCAGAACGCGGTGCTGAGCGTCATGCCGATGCCGGCGACGAGCGTCCAGACGGCGCCGCCGAACTTGTCGCACAACGGGCCGAACGCCGCGCGCGACGCCGACCCGAGGAGCGGCCCGAGGAACGCGAACTTGAGCGGGTCGGGCGCGTCCGCGAAGCCGCCCCACTCCGCGCGGATGAGCAGGCCGAGCTGGCCGGCGAACCCGGAGAACGCGCCGAACGTCATCAGGTAGATGAGCGTCATGATCCATGTGTGCGGCTCGCGGAAGATATCGAGCTGCTGGCGGAAGTTCGCGGTGATGGGCACACGGCGCAGGTACACGGCGGCGAGGATCATGCCGAGGATGCACCAGGGGATGAGGACGATCGCGGCGTTGTGGAGCCACACCTCGCCGTCGGTCGTCGACTGCGGGGTGAGTGCTGCCGTGCCGAGGAGCCCGAAGCCGACGACCCAGGGGGTGAGGAGCTGGATCAGGCTCACGCCGAAGTTGCCGATGCCTGCCTGGAGCCCGAGCGCGGTGCCGGACATCCTCTTGGGGAAGAAGTAGCTGGTCGACGGCATGAACCCCGAGAATGCACCGCCGCCGATGCCGCACATGATCGCGAGGACCACGAGCATCGTGTAGGAGGTCTGGGGGTCGCGGATGGCGAACGTCCAGCCGATCATCGGGAGCAGCAGGAGGGTCGCCGAGCCGCCCACGAGCGTTCGGGTGCCGACGATCGGCGGCAGGAACATGTAGATCATGCGCATGAACCCGCCAGCGAGGCCGGGGATCGCGACGAGCCAGTAGAGCTGGCCGTCGCTCAGGTCATACCCGATCGAGTTGAGGCGGGGTGCGACCGCGCTCACGAGGAACCACACCGCGAAGGCGAGGGTCAGGTTGTAGGTGGTGATCCAGAGAGTTCGCCAGGCGAATCTGCTGTCCCACCGTTCTGGGTCCTCTGGGTCCCAGTTGGACAGGTCCACAGGCGTCTTTGACGTGGTCCTTGACATCAGAGCCTCCAGCGGTGGCGGTCGTCAGTGCTGCTCACGCTACTGATGCTCGCGCTGCTCGGCTACCCGTGCACAGCCGCAAACGCCGTTTTTATTCGGCAAACTCCGTTTTTCTTGTCGGAAGCCCCTGGAGGCGCCGTCGGTCGCCTCTGCGCGACGAGCTCTACGGCAGGATCGCGCGGTCCGCTGCCGTCAGTGGAGAGGCGGGAGACCGACCGGTGTCGTGCTCGTGTCGGCCTGCTCGTCGGCCTCGCGCCGGTTGAGGCGGACGATGCAGTGCTCGGGACCGACGAACGGCATGATCCGTTCGAGGGTGAGCGGACCGGCGACGCGCGAGAGGACGCCGGCGGCGAGGCCCTCGTGGACGCGGCACACGACCTCAGGGCGCTGACGGGCGAGGTCGTAGAAGGGGCAGTGCCTCAGGTGGAGCTCGAGGTTCGGCACGTCGGTGTCGACCTCGAAGCCGATCTGGTCGAAGTGGTCCTCGAGCACGTCGAGCTGCTGGCGCTCGCACCGCTCGTCCGACGTGCCGGCCGGGGGAGTCAGGGCGGGGGCGCCCAGGAACGAGGAGTGCTGCTGCGCTGCCGCCTCGCCCAGCTCGCGGGCCTTGCCCGCATCCTCGAGCGTGCCTGAGCCGAAGCCGGCGAGGAGCATGCGGGTCAGCTCGGCGCGCGCGAGCGCGTCCTTCGTGTGCTGCTCGTGCGCCTCGGCGTTGATCGTCTCCCTGCCGGCGACAGCGCGGTACAGCATGCGCGGGCGACCGCGGGTGTGCCGCTCCTCCGGCTCACACGTCACGAAGCCTGCATCGATGAGACGGCCGAGGTGCTCGCGCGCGGTGTTGGTGTGCAGTCCTGACACCTCGGCAAGCTCGGTGATCGTCATCCCGTCGCGCTGCTGGAGCGCGTCGAGCAGCGTCACCCGGCTCGCAGAGGCGAGGGCGCGGTAGGCGTTGACGCGACGGGCTGTCATGTACTGATTATCCGGAGGTCCGGGCATCAGTTCTTGGGACCTCTGGCTCGACCCGGACGCAGGCCGGGGGGGGGGGCGGCAAGAACGGCGAAGGCCGCCCCGTGGGGCGGCCTTCGTGTGGTGGGCGATACTGGGATCGAACCAGTGACCTCTTCCGTGTCAGGG
>NZ_JBZEMO010000003.1:83686-407375 GCF_058313055.1 Flavimobilis sp. BM9
TCCGAGCGGACGACGGGATTCGAACCCGCGACCCTCACCTTGGCAAGGTGATGCTCTACCACTGAGCCACGTCCGCAACGCGATCTCGTCCGGCGGGCCGGAGGTGATCGGTGCGTGTACACACTAGACGACGATCCGACGATTGCCCAAACCGGCGCGCTTCCCGCCCTTGCGCGCCCCGGGGGTCGGCGTAGTGTTCAAAGTAGGCGTGTCTCACGTTCGTGTGGAGGCGATCAACGATGAGGGCAGCACGTTTTCACGGTCGGAAGAACATCACGATCGACGAGATCCCGGAGCCGGTCCTGAGGCCAGGGGCAGTCGAGATCGAGGTCGCTTGGTGCGGCATCTGCGGCAGCGACCTCCACGAGTACCTCGAGGGTCCGATCTTCATCCCGCCACCCGGCCATCCCCACCCCTTGTCGGGCGAAGAGCTGCCGGTGGCGATGGGGCACGAGTTCTCCGGGACGGTCTCGGCGCTCGGTGAGGGCGTCGCAGACCTGACCGTCGGGGAGTGCGTCGTCGTCGAGCCGTACTTCACGTGCGGCGAGTGCGACATGTGTCGCGCCGACAAGTACCACCTCTGCCGCTCGATGGGCTTCATCGGGCTGTCCGGAGGGGGCGGCGGGCTCAGCGAGAAGGTCGTCGTCGACCGGCGCTGGGTGCACCCCGTGGGGGACGTGCCGCTCGACCAGGCGGCCCTCATCGAGCCGCTGTCCGTGGGGCACCACGCGTACGTCCGGTCAGGCGCGAAGGCGGGTGACGTCGCGCTCATCGGCGGTGCCGGACCGATCGGTCTGCTGACGGCGGCCGTGCTCAAGGCGCAGGGTGTGACCGTCCTGATGTCGGAGCTGAGCGAGGCGCGCAAGGCCAAGGCGATCGACACGGGCGTGGCGGACCACGTCATCGACCCGACCGCTGAGGACCTTCAGGCCCGCGTCCTCGAGCTGACCGACGGGCGCGGGGTCGACGTCGCTTTCGAGTGCTCGTCGGTCAACGCGGTCCTCGACGCGCTCGTCGATGCCGTCAAGCCTGGGGGAGTCGTCGTCAACGTCTCGATCTGGGGCAAGCCGGCCACGATCGACATGATGAAGATCGTGCTCAAGGAGATCGACCTGCGAGGCACGATCGCCTACGTCAACGATCACACGGAGGTCATCAGGCTCGTCCAGGAGGGCAAGATCGACCTCGCCCCCTTCATCACCGCCAGGATCGACCTCGCGGACCTCGTGGACGAGGGGCTCGACACGCTCATCAACCGCAACGACACGGCGGTGAAGATCCTCGTCCATCCGTGACCCGCTGACCGGTGCGTCGCGGAGACGCCGAAGGCCGCCCCGTGGGGCGGCCTTCGTGTGGTGGGCGATACTGGGATCGAACCAGTGACCTCTTCCGTGTCAGGGAAGCGCGCTACCGCTGCGCCAATCGCCCGTGCTGTGCTGCGAGGTGGAGACGGGATTCGAACCCGTGTGTACGGCTTTGCAGGCCGCTGCCTCGCCTCTCGGCCACTCCACCGTTCGAGTCGGGCGACCGGTAGACCGGTGCCGCGTCTCCGAGCGGACGACGGGATTCGAACCCGCGACCCTCACCTTGGCAAGGTGATGCTCTACCACTGAGCCACGTCCGCATGCACACCAGTAGGTCGGATCTCCCGGCCCGCGGCGCCTGACAAACACTAGTCGAACGTTCCCTGAAACGTCCAACTGACACCCGTGTGATCTTCCGTCCTCCGTCGCCTGAGGCGTCCCGGAGCTCGCGCGGCGTCGCACGCCACCCAGGTAGGTTGACCCCGTGAACGCAGCCCGTCCCGCCCCTCCCGACGAGCCAGAGCGGCTCGTCGTCCGCGGCAGCGCGTCGCTCGGCGGAACGAGCGCGCACGGCGTGATCGACTGCATCGACCTCGCGACGGTCGAAGGGCGCGCCCGGCTCGACGACGAGGGCCTGTGGTTCGTCGTCCTCGAGTTCGACGGGCGCGGCCGCGCGTGGCGGTTCGCCGAGCGCACCGGCGACCGCGCTGCGGACTACCGTGCCGCCTCGGACCCGGCGCCCGTGGGCACCGCGTGGCGCGGGCCTGCCGCGGACACCTGGCGAAGCTCGGTGGGCGCCGAGCGCTACCGCGACGACGTCGCCCGTGTGCGCGAGCACGTGCGGGAGGGGGACGTCTACCAGGTCAACCTCTGCCGGGTGCTCTCTGCACCGCTGCCCACCGCAGGCGGACAGGAGCCCGACGCCGCCGCGCTGGCGACGAGGTTCGCGACAGGCAACCCGGCACCGTTCGGTGGCTACGTCCACGTGCCCGCAGGGTCCGGCGTCGAGCCCGTGTGGGTCGTGTCCGCCTCGCCCGAGCTGTTCCTGCGCCGCGACGGCACGACCCTGACGTCCGCGCCGATCAAGGGGACAGCCGCCGACGTGGGTGGGCTGCTCCCCAAGGACGAGGCCGAGAACATCATGATCACGGACCTCGTGCGCAACGACCTGCAGCACGTCTGCCAGCCGGGGACGGTGAGCGTCGAGTCGCTCCTCGCCGTCGAGCAGCACCCGGGCCTCGTCCATCTCGTCTCGACCGTGACGGGCGAGCTGCGCGACGACGTCGGCTGGGCGCAGGTCCTCGACGCGACCTTCCCGCCCGCGTCCGTGTCAGGCGCGCCCAAGTCCTCCGCGCTGCGGATCATCGACACGCTCGAGGACGAGCCGCGCGGCCCCTACTGCGGCGCGATCGGCTGGGTCGACGCCGACCGTGGCACCGCAGAGCTCGCCGTCGGGATCCGCACCTTCTGGTGGCGCGACGGCGTCCTGCGCTTCGGCACGGGAGCCGGCATCACGTGGGGGAGCGATCCCGACGGAGAGTGGGACGAGACGCAGCTCAAGGCGCGCAGGCTGGTCGCGCTCGCCTCGTCCTGACAAGATCGACAGACCGCCTGCGCCGACGCAGGCACGAGACCCGAGGGGGAGACCGATGACGATCGTCTGGTTCGAGGGACGGCTGCGCGACGCCGAGGAGCCGCTCGTCGGAGCGCTCGACCACGGCATCACCGTCGGCGACGGTGTCTTCGAGACGATGCTCGTCCTCGACGGCAGGGCGTTCGCCCTCACCCGGCACCTGGCGCGGCTCGCGCGCAGCGCGACCGGCCTCGGCCTCCTCCCGCCCGACGAGGACAAGATCCGCGACGGTGTGAGCGCAGTCCTCGCGGTCGCGCCCCCCGAGACGGGACGTCTTCGGGTCACCGTGACAGGCGGTCCCGGGCCGCTCGGTTCCGGGCGCGACGGCCTCGCCCAGACCGTCCTCGTCGCTGCCGGTCCGGCGACGGTCGCCCGTGCGTCGCGCGCCGCTCGCGTCAGCTGGGTGCGCAACGAGCGCTCCGCCGTCGCAGGCCTCAAGACGACGTCGTACGCGGAGAACGTCGTCGCGCTCGCCGCCGCGACCGAGTACGGCGCCGACGAGGCGCTGCTCGCGAACACGCGCGGAGAGCTGTGCGAGGGGACCGGGTCGAACATCGTCGTCGAGCGGGACGGCGAGCTGCTCACACCCCCGCTCGACTCCGGCTGCCTCGCTGGCATCACGCGCGAGCTCCTGCTCGAGTGGGGCGATGCCGCGGGGCTTCCGATGCGGGAGGCGACCCTCCCGTTCGAGGTGCTCGACGACGTCGTGCAGGGGCGGGCGCACGCCGCGCTCACGTCCTCGACGCGCAACGTCTCGCCGCTCACCGCGCTCGACGGTCAGGACGTCGCAGCGGGCGAGCTCTGCCTCGCCGCGCAGGAGTTGTTCGCCCGTAAGCAGACGGAGGACCTCGACCCGTGAGCGCAGCCCGCGCGTGCGGGTGGGCAGGCCGGGACCGATTTTCGTCTCTGACCATCACGCGCTAGTGTGGTCCCCGCACCACGCACGGGCGATTGGCGCAGTGGTAGCGCGCTTCGTTCACACCGAAGAGGTCACTGGTTCGAACCCAGTATCGCCCACCCGCACGAAGGCCCCCGAGCTCACGCTCGGGGGCCTTCGTCGTTGGTGGCGTCGAGGTGCCGACGAGACGGTACGGGGGGACGATCGTGATATCCGACACTTCCGGTCAGCCATCGCCACCCTGAGGAGCACGCATGGCCACGAACATCTTCGTCAACATCCCGACGAGCGACCTCGACCGGTCGAAGGCCTTCTTCGAAGGCATCGGCTGGCGCATCGAACCAAACTTCACCGACGAGAACGCGGCGTGCGTGCGGATCGACGACGCGATCTACCTCATGGTGCTCACCCGCGACTTCTTCGCGACCTTCACCGACAAGCCGATCGTCGATCCCGCGACGGCGGTCCAGGCGGAGATCGCCCTGAGCATGGACTCCCGGGAGGCCGTCGACGAGATGATCGCGACTGCGGTCGCGGCCGGCGGGGCCGCGCACAGGGGCCCGCAAGAGATGGGCTTCATGTACGGGCGCGACTTCGAGGACCCCGACGGGAACCTGTTCTCGGTGTTCTGGATGGACCCGGTCGCGGCTGAGCAGGGCCCGCAGCAGACGGAGCCGTCCTGACCGGTCGTCCCGCGCGGCCGCGCACGTGTGGTTCGGTAGTCCTATGACTCGAGCCAACGATCCTGAGGTCATCCGGCGGCTGCTCACGAGCGAGGGCCGCTGGGCCGTCGTCGGCCTGTCCGAGAACCGCGAGCGCGCCGCGTACGGGGTTGCCCGGTACCTGCAGGGCATCGGTATGGCGATCGTCCCGGTGCACCCCCAGGCTTCCGTGGTGCACGGCGAGACCGGTTACGCGTCGCTCGCCGACGTGCCCGGGAAGGTCGACGTCGTCGACGTCTTCGTGCGGTCCGAGCTCGCCGGAGCGGTCGTAGACGAGGCGATCGCGATCGGCGCGCGAGCCGTCTGGCTGCAGCTCGACGTGATCGACGAGGCTGCCGCCGCGCGGGCGCGCGCGGCCGGGCTCGACGTCGTCATGGACACGTGCCCGGCGATCGAGGGGCCTCGGCTGGGGCTGGACGCGGGCTAGTCGAGCCGGGCCTCGTACACGATCTCGAGGCCGTCCTCCTCGTCCCACTGCTCGCCGACCTCGATGAGGCCCTCGGAGAGCACGAGGGTGCGCGAGGCGGCGTTGTCGGGCGAGACCGTCGCCCGGAGGACGTGGGCGTCCGCGGTGTGCGCGGCGACGGCGCGCATGAGCCGGAACGCCGCACGGGCGAGGCCCTGCCGACGACGCTCCGGTGCGACCGAGTAGCCGATCTCGACCATGCCGGTGCCCGGCTCAGGCGGGCCGTGGAAGCCGGCCTTGCCGACGACCTCGTCACCCAGACTGAGGACGCGCGTGATCCAGGGGCCGTGCTCGGGGTGCTCGTCCAGCTGGGCGCTGCGGATCTGCCAGACACCTCGGGACCCTGGTGCCGCCAGGTGCGGGTCGAGGGCCAACCCGGACGAGCCGCGTGCCGCTGTGAGGTCGCCGCGCGCGAGCGCGTCGATCGTCGCGAGGTCGAGCCGGTGCAGCGACACCGCAGGGGAGAGGTCCGGGGAGTGCCAGACGGGCGCGTCCACGTCGAGGGCTGGTGTGATCGTCACTCGACGACGGTCTCACCGCTTCTCGCTGCGGTCCACGTGATTCAGCCAGGTGCGTGCTGTGTCGGCGCGCAGACGCTCAGAGCACCGAGACCTTCGGCCCGCGCAGGACGCGCTGCGTGTCGAGCGTCGGGATGTCGTTGTCGACGAGCAGGTGGTACGGCTGGTCCGAGTGCGCGGTGACGACGAGTGCGGCGTCGACGCCGGCGAGGGTCTCGTCGGTCAGCGCCACCCGTGTCACGCCTGCGGGCCAGCGCGAGTCGTCGATGAGGTCGTCGACCGCGAGGATGTCGGCACCGAGCGCCGTGAGCAGCTCGACGATCTTGAGCGAGGGCGACTCGCGGATGTCGTTGGTGTCCCGCTTGTACGCGAGTCCGAGCAGCAGCACCTTCGAACCGCGGACGGCCTTGCGCTCGTCGTTGAGGAGCGTCGCGAGCCGCGTGACGACGTGGTTCGGCATGTGCTCGTTCACGTCGTTCGCGAGCTCGATGAAGCGGAAGTTCTGCCCGAGGGTGCGGCGGACCTGCCACGACAGGTAGCTCGGGTCGACCGGGAGGCAGTGACCGCCGACGCCAGGGCCCGGCGTGAAGGCCATGAACCCGAAGGGCTTGGAGGACGCGGCGTCGATCGACTCCCAGATGTTGATGTCGAGCTGGTGCGCGAAGACGGCGAGCTCGTTGACGAGCGCGATGTTGACGTGGCGGAACGTGTTCTCCAGGAGCTTCGTCAGCTCCGCCTCCTTCGTGCCGGAGACCGGCACGGTGCGCTCGATGAGCGAGGAGTAGAACGCGTCGACGCGGGCGAGCGACACAGGGTCGATCCCCGAGACGACCTTGGGCGTCTCGACGAAGCCGTACTTCTTGTTGCCCGGGTCGATGCGCTCGGGGGAGTAGCCGACGTGGAAGTCGGTCCCCGCGCGCAGCCCGCTGCCGGCCTCGAGGATCGGCACGAGCATCTCCTCGGTCGTGCCGGGGTATGTCGTCGACTCGAGCACGACGACGGAGCCGGGAGTGACGTACGGGGCGAGGCTCTGACCCGACTGCTCGATGAAGCTGAGGTCGGGGAGCGTCTCCTTGAGGGGCGTCGGGACAGTGATGACGGCGACGTCGAAGCCCTCAGCCGCGGCGTAGTCGCTCGTGGGGAGGAAGCGGCCGCTGTCGAGCGCCGTCCGGAGCATCTCGTCGGCGATGTCGCCGACGTAGGAGCTGCCTTCCGCGAGGCGCTTGACGCGTGGCTCGTCGAGATCCAGACCGACGACGTCGTAGCCCACCTCGACCGCACGCATGGCGACCGGGAGGCCGACGTAGCCCTGCCCGATGATCACGATCTTCTGGTTGCTGGCGTCCACTGTGCTTCCCCCTCAGGCTCGGTCCGACTCCCGCGGTCGGCCGTTATCGACGCTACTGCCGTCCGTGACGCGGGCGACGGGTGGTCGGGGGTGAACGTGGTGCGAGACGTGTGGGTGAGCCTGGGGCGGTCGCGGGTGAGCTCCGAGCGCCGTTGACGCTCGTGCGACACGGTGCCAGGGTGGGACCTGGGCGCCATGTCCTGAATGTCCGTCGTCCGCACCGTGTGGGTCCGGCCCCGCGGCGCCACGTCCGGCTCGCCGGACCCCGCACGTGCCACGAGCGGCTGTGCCGCGAGGCGGAAGGCACCACATGACTCAGGACGTCGCGCGGCGCAGCCCGCTCGAGCGGGCCCTCGATGCCATCGAGCGCGTCGGCAACAAGGTGCCGCACCCCGTCGTGATCTTCCTCGGGCTGATCGTGCTGCTCGTCGTCATGTCTCACGTGTTCTATGCGACCGGGACGTCCGTGACGTTCGAGCAGGCATACGTCACCGAGCAGGTCGACCCGAGCGCGGAGCAGCTCGTCGGTGAGAACGAGGTCGAGGCTCCCGAGGGTGAGGCGCAGGTCGAGGAGGTGACGGTCGAGGCGCGCAGCCTCCTGACGGCCGAGGGGATCCGGTTCATCTTCACGTCGCCCGTCGACAACTTCAACAGCTTCGGCGTCGTCGGCGTGATCATGGTCGCGATGCTCGGCGTGGGACTGGCCGAGGAGGCCGGCCTCATCAGCGCGTTCATCAAGCGCCTCGTCAAGGTGACGCCGAAGCGGTTCGTCACCTTCATCATCGTGCTGCTCGGCGTGATCTCCTCGATCGCGACCGACGCGGGCTACCTCGTCCTGATCCCCCTCTCCGCGGCGGTGTTCCGCTCGCTCGGGCGGCACCCCCTCGCAGGCCTCGCTGCAGCCTTCGCCGGTGTCGGCGGCGGGTTCGGGGTGAACGTGCTCATCACCCCCGTCGACGGCATGCTCGCCGAGATCACGAACGAGTCGATCGCCGACCCGGCGCAGCATGTCTCCATCACGGGGAACCTCTTCTTCGGCATCGTGTCGACGATCGTCATCGCCGTCGTCGTGACCGCCCTGACCGAGCTCGTCGTCGAGCCCCGGCTCGGCCGCTATGACGAGTCGGAGGCGCCTGAGGACGACGACGCAGCAGGCGCTGCTGCGCCCGCGGACGGCGACCTCACCGCCGTCGAGCAGCGTGGCCTGCGGTTCGCGGGCTTCGGCCTGCTCGGCGTGACCGCTCTCGTGCTGCTGCTCGCGCTTCCGGCCTGGGGGCCGCTGCGCAACCCCGAGACGGGCAGCCTCGTCGAGAGCTCGCCCCTCATGGGATCGATCATCTTCCTGATCCTGCTGTACTTCTTCGTGATGGGGCTCTGCTACGGCATCGGGGCGGGGACCATCAGAGGCTCGATGGACGTCATCAACCCCATGACCAAGACCGTCGCGGGGCTCGCCGGCCTCTTCTTCCTGCTCCTCGTGATCAGCCAGTTCATCGCCTACTTCACGTACTCGCAGCTCGGCACCATCGCAGCGGTCAACATGGCGGACGCGCTCGAGGAGGCGAACCTGCCGACCGTCTGGCTCATCGTCGGCCTCGTGGCGATGACAGCGGTGATCGACATCTTCATCGGCGGCGTCGTGCCGAAGTGGGCGATCTTCGCGCCGATCTTCGTCCCGCTGTTCGTCCAGCTCGGCATCTCACCCGACCTCGCGGTCGCCGCCTACCGGGTCGGGGACTCGCCGATCAACGTCGTCACACCCCTGATGCCGTACTTCGCCCTCATCGTGATCTTCGCCGAGCGCTATCGGCGCAAGGTCGGCGTGGGCTCGATCATCTCCCTCATGCTGCCGTACTCCGTGATCCTGCTCCTCGTGTGGACCGTGCTCCTCGTGGCCTGGTACCTGCTCGGGATCCCGCTCGGCCCCGGCGGCTCGATCTACCTCTGAGAGACGCAGGCGAGGGCTGACGTGACGGACGCGACGATCACCCTGCTCGTGCTGGCGGGCTCGATCGTGCTGTTCGTCTGGAACCGATGGCCTGTCGGCCTCGTCGCGGTGCTCACCGCCTTCGCGCTCCTCGTGACCGGTCAGGTCGATCCGGAGCGCGTGGTCGCGGGCTTCGGCGACCCGGTCGTCGTGTTCCTCGCGACCCTCTTCGTCATCAGCGCCGGCCTCGAGGAGACCGGCGTCACGGCGTGGGCCGGCGAGAGGCTCACACGCGCCGACGGCGTCGGTCGGGCGCGCATCGTCCTCGCGCTCCTGGGGGTGTGCGCTGCCCTCGCGGCGGTCATCACACCGAACGGTGCGACCGCCGCGATGCTCCCGGTCGCCGTCGTGGTCGCGCGGCGCGTCGACGTGCTGCCGTCCCGCCTGCTCCTCCCGCTTGCCTTCGCCGCGAACGCGGGAGCGATGCTCACGCTCTCGGGCTCGGTCGTCAACGTGATCGTCTCGGACGCGTCACGCGGTGCGGGAGGGCCAGGCTTCGGCTACTTCGAGTTCGCGCTCGTCGGCGTGCCGCTCGTCGCCGTGACGGCGGCGATCGGGGTGTGGCTCGGCCCTCGCCTGCTCCCCGAGCGCACGTCCGCCCTGCTCCCGCCAGACTTCTCGACCTACCGGTCGACCGTCACGCAGCACTACGGGCTCAGCGGCGGGGTGTTCCGGCTCGGCGTGCGGCCAGGATCGAGCGTCGTCGGGAGCGCGTTCGCGGGCGTCGTGACGCCGGACGGCCTCGAGCTCGTCGGGGCGCACGACGTCGCAGGTCTCGGCGTCACCGAGCGCCAGGCGCTCCAGGTGGGGGACTCGATCGTCGTCGCCGGGGCACGCACGGACGCTGAACGGTTCGCGGCGACGAGCGCCCTGGACCTCGAGATGGTGGCCCTCTCGGCGCCCGACGGCGGCCCGCTGCTCTCGCGCGACCAGGGCGTCGCCGAGGTCGTCGTGCCGCCCCGGTCGCCCCTGCGGGGGCTCTCCGTGTTCCCCGGCATGCGGCGCGCGAGCGGGCTCACGATCCTCGCCGTGCGCCGTCTCGGTCAGGACCGCGGGCTTCGCCAGACGGCGCTCGAGCAGGGAGACGCCCTGCTCGTCCACGGCGGGTGGCCCGCGGTCGAGGCGCTCAGCCACGACCGGGAGCTGTTGCTCGTCGACCAGCCGGACGCGGTGCGGCGTCAGGTCGTCCCGCTGGGCTCCCGGGCCGGGAGGGCGCTCGCCGTGCTCGCGGCGACGGTCGCGCTCCTCGCGAGCGGCGTCGTCGCGCCCGCCGTCGCGGGGCTCGCCGGTGCGGCCGCGATGGTGGGGCTGCGGGTCCTGACGTCGGACCAGGCCTACCGGGCGGTCTCGTGGCAGACGGTCGTGCTGATCGGTGCGCTCATCCCGATGTCCGAGGCGATCCGCGCGAGCGGGGCCGCCGACATCGTCGCGGACGTGATCGTGGCGGCGGGCGGACGGCAGCCGTACGTGCTGCTCGTGGTCCTCTTCCTCGTGACCGCGGCGCTCGGTCAGGTTGTGTCGAACACCGCGACGACGCTCATCATGGTGCCGATCGCGCTCGTCGCCGCGCAGACGGCGAACGTGCCGGCACAGCCCGTGCTGATGCTCATGGCCGTCGCCGGGGCGGCGTCGTTCCTCACCCCGATCGCCACGCCCGCCAACATGATGGTGATGGAACCGGCCGGCTACAGGTTCGGCGACTACTGGCGCCTCGGCCTCGTCACGATGCTCGCGTGGCTCGCGATCACCCTCCTTCTCGTCCCCGTGTTCTGGCCGCTCTAGCCGAGGAGTCCCCATGTCCGTCAACCTGACCCCTTCTCCCGACGCTGTGCGCGCGGTGGCGCTGACCGTCGTCGCGGAACCACCGCCTGACGCGACCGCGGTCGTCGCGTTCCTGGCGACGGACGGCGCCCCGCCGACCCGCACGCCGTTCACGCGCGAGCAGGTCGAGCGGCTCGGCTTCACCGGGAAGGCGTCGACCGTCGTCAACCTCCCGGTGGCGCAGGGCCCCGACGTCGTGCTCGTGGGGCTCGGCGAGCCTGCCGCGGTCGACGTCGCGGCCGTGCGTGACGCGGCCGGAGAGGCTGCCCGTGCAGTGCGTGCGGACCCTGTCGTCGTGCTGGACGTGTCGACGCTGCCCGACGCCGTGCGGGCTGACGCTCACGATCTCGGTGCCGCGCTCGTCGAAGGTGTCGTCCTCGGCCGGTACTCGTTCGACGAGCTGAGGTCGTCTGCCGCGACGGCCCTCGTCGAGATCGTGCTCGTCGTCGGCGCAGCCGGCGGCGACGCCACGGCGGAGGTGGAGCGTGGCGCGGCGCGAGGCCTCGTCCTCGCCCGCGCGGGTGCGCTCTCGCGCGATCTCGCGAACGCGCCTGGAGGGCATCTCGACGCGTCGGCCCTCGCGCACGTCGCGCGTCAGGTCGCTGCGGGGTCCGGGCTCGAGATCGTGGTGCACGACCGTGCAGCGCTCGTGGAGATGCGCTGTGGCGGACTGCTCGGCGTGAACGCCGGATCGGTGTCGGAGCCGCGGATGATCGTGCTGCGCTACCGGCCTGAGGGTCCCGGAGAGGACGTCCCGCACCTCGGGCTCGTCGGCAAGGGCATCACGTACGACTCTGGTGGTATCAGCCTCAAGCCCTCGAACGCGATGCACGCGGCGATGAAGATGGACATGACCGGCGCAGGCGCGGTGCTGGCGGCCATGTCGGTGCTCCGTGAGCTGGGCACCCAGGTCGCGGTGAGCGCATACCTCGCGTGCACGGACAACATGCCCTCCGGCTCGGCGACGAAGCTCGGGGACGTGCTGACGACGCGGTCCGGACGGACGATCGAGGTGGTCAACACCGATGCTGAGGGCAGGCTCGTCATGGCGGACGCCCTCACCCTGGCGAACGAGGACGGTGTCGACGCGATCGTGGACATCGCGACGCTCACGGGCGCGTGCCTCGCAGCCCTCGGGCCGCGGACGGCCGGGCTCATCGGTACGTCGCCGGACCTGGTCGCCCAGGTGCGTGCGGCGGCCGCCCGTACGGACGAGCAGGTGTGGGAGCTACCGCTCGAGCGCGCCTATCGACCGTGGCTGGACTCTGAGATCGCCGACATCAAGAACCTCGGCGGGGAGTCGGCCGGCGCGATCGTCGCCGCGCTGTTCCTCGCTGAGTGGGTCGAGGACACGCCGTGGGCGCACCTCGACATCGCGGGGCCGATGCGCGTCGACGCGGACTCGGCGTGGCGCGTCAAGGGCGCGACGGGCTACGGGGCGCGCTTGCTCGCGGAGGTTGCGTCTGCGTTCCGTCCGCCCGCGTGACGGGTCGTTCCGACGGCGGACGGTCGTCAGCAGACTGTTTCCGCCTGGTCACGTTTTGTTTCGAATGCGTATCGCAAGCGGTCATGCCCGGCATAGGTCATACGTCCCGTGGTAAGAACAGCGTCAGGGTTTGGTCCATGACCCGTCAACCAAGCGTCGGTGCCCCCCGCTCCGGCGCGATGCAGTGAGGATGTGAGCAATGGCTGCAGGAACTGGACGCCACGCCGTACGCGCTGTGGGCGCGATCGCCGCGCTCGGTCTCGTGCTGACCGCGTGCGCGGACACGAGCGAGTCAGACGGCCCGACGACGGGCACGGGAGGCACCGACGGCGGCGCCGAGGCGATCTCGGTCGGCACCACCGACGTGATCACGTCGCTCGACCCCGCCGGCTCGTACGACAACGGCTCGTTCGCCGTGCAGAACCAGGTGTTCCCGTTCTTGCTGAACTCGCCGTACGGCAGCCCCGACGTCGCCCCCGACATCGCGCAGAGCGCCGAGTTCACCGCCCCGAGCGAGTACACCGTCAAGCTCAAGGAGGGCCTGACGTTCGCGAACGGCCACGCCCTGACGGCGTCGGACGTCAAGTTCAGCTTCGACCGCCAGCTCGCGATAGCGGACCCGAACGGCCCGTCGTCGCTCCTGTACAACCTCGACTCCCTCGAGGCCCCGGACGACCTCACCGTCGTCTTCAAGCTCAAGAGCGAGAACGACCAGACGTTCCCCCAGATCCTGTCCTCGCCCGTCGGCCCGATCGTCGACGAGGAGGTCTTCTCCGCGACCGAGATCACCCCGGCGGACAAGATCGTCTCCGAGAAGGCCTTCGCCGGGCAGTACCTCATCACGGACTACACCGAGAACGAGCTCATCCGCTACGAGGCGTTCGACGGCTACAAGGGCCTGCTCGAGCCGGCCGTCACCAAGGTCGTCACGGCGCAGTACTTCACCGAGGAGACCTCGCTCAAGCTCGCGGTGCAGCAGGGTGACGTCGACGTCGCGTTCCGCAGCCTGTCCCCGACGGACCTCGCCGACCTCGCGAAGGACGACAAGGTCAAGGTCCACGAGGGCCCGGGCGGCGAGATCCGCTACATCGTCTTCAACTTCGCGACCCAGCCGTTCGGCACCGACACGGCCGACGCCGACCCGGCGAAGGCGCTCGCCGTCCGCCAGGCGGTCGCGCACCTGCTCGACCGCGACAAGCTGAGCGAGGAGATCTACCAGGGCTCCTTCGCGCCGCTCTTCTCGTACGTCCCCGAGGGCCTGACCGGCGCTGCCGAGCCGCTCAAGGAGCTGTACGGCGACGGCAACGGCGGCCCGGACGCGGACAAGGCCGCCAAGGCGCTCTCCGACGCGGGCGTCGCGACCCCGGTCAAGCTCAACCTCCAGTACAGCCCGGACCACTACGGCAACTCCTCCGACGAGGAGTACGCGATGGTCGAGGCGCAGCTCGAGGCGACGGGCCTGTTCGACATCACGCTCCAGTCGACGCTCTGGGACGTCTACTCGACCGAGCGTCGTGAGGACGTCTACCCGGCCTACCAGCTCGGCTGGTTCCCGGACTACTCGGACGCCGACAACTACCTGTCGCCGTTCTTCCTCCCGGAGAACTTCCTCGGCAACCACTACGAGAACGACGACGCCACGAAGGCGATCCTCGGCCAGGCGAGCGAGCCTGACGAGGCCAAGCGCGTCGCGCTCATCGAGGAGGCGCAGCGCATCGTCGCGGAGGACCTCTCGACCCTGCCGTTCCTCCAGGGCTCGCAGGTGGCCGTCGCGGGCAAGGACGTCACGGGCGTGACGCTCGACGCGTCCTTCAAGTTCCGCTACGCGCCGCTCGGTCGCTGACCACCCGCACCACACCGGACGGGACGCCGCACGCGGCGTCCCGTCCGCGTACCAAGGAGAGAACGTGACCGCGCTCACGGACGAGCCCGCAGCCGCCGCTGCGGCCAAACCCACTTCAGCAGCACCGGGCGGAGGGCTGGGACGCTACATCCTGGTCCGCTTCCTGCTGATCTTCCCGACCGTGCTCATCCTCGTCAGCCTCGTGTTCTTCCTGATGCGGGTCGTCGGGGACCCCATCACGGCGTCCGTCGGCGGCCGCCTCACCGAGGCGCAGCTTGCCGAGCGGCTCGCCGCCGCAGGCTACGACCGTCCCGTGCTCGTGCAGTACGTCGAGTACCTCAAGGAGATCTTCACGGGGGACTTCGGTCGCACCGTCACGGACAACCGGGAGATCAGCGAGATCCTGCTGACGTACGGCGCCGCGACGTTCGAGCTCGTGACGTTCGCGCTCGTGATCGCGCTCGTCATCGGCATCCCGCTCGGCCGCATCGCTGCCTACCGCCGCGACCGATGGTCGGACGCGACGCTGCGGGTGCTGGCGATCCTCGCGTACGCGACACCCGTCTTCTTCGCGGGCATCCTGCTCAAGCTCGTGTTCTCGGTCCAGCTCGGGTGGCTGCCGCTCGGCCGCCGGTCGACGCCGCAGACCCAGCTGATCCTCGACCGAATCGACGGGTCGACCGGCATCAACATCATCGACGCCCTGCGCACCGGCCGGTGGGACCTCATCTCCGACGTCCTCTCGCACGCCGTCCTTCCTGCCGTCGCGCTCGGCCTCCTCACCGCGGGCGTGTTCCTGCGGCTCGTCCGCACGAACCTCATCGGGACGCTCTCGATGGACTACGTCGACGCGGCACGCTCGCGCGGCGTGTCCGAGGGCCGGCTCCTGCGCAAGCACGCGTACAAGCCTGCCCTCATCCCGATCATCACCGTGATGGGCATGCAGATCGCGCTCATGCTCGGTGGCGCGATCCTCACGGAGACCACGTTCGAGTGGCGTGGCCTGGGCTTCCAGCTCGCGCAGTACCTGGCCGCCCGCGACTACGTCGCGGTCCAGGGGATCGTCGCGCTGCTCGCGGTGATCGTCGCGGTGACCAACTTCGTCGTCGACGTCGTCGCCGCGCTCATCGACCCGAGAGTGAGGTACTGACATGGCTACGCAGCCTGTGGGCGTGACCCACGAGCCCCGCTGGCGGCGGCTGCCGATCGTCTGGCACCTGTTCCACAGCACCGGCCTGCAGCGCGGGATGCTCGTCGCAGGTCTCCTGATCTCCGCGGCTTTCGTGATCGTGGCCCTGCTCGCGCCGCAGATCGCCCCGTACGGCTTCAGCCAGCTCTCGGACGCCGACGGTTCGTTCCCGCGTCAGGCCGCGCCGTCGGACGAGTTCGTCTGGGGCACGACCGTCGGCGGGTACGACGTCTTCTCGCGCGTCGTGTGGGGCACCCAGACCGCGCTCCTGACCGTCGTCCTCGCGGTGATCGCGTCGATCTTCCTCGGTGTCGCGCTCGGCCTCGTGTCCGGATACCTCGGCGGGTGGCTCGACCGGGTCCTCGTCATGGTCGCCGACGCCGTCTACGCGTTCCCGTCCCTGCTCCTGGCGATCGTCGTGTCGATCATCATCTCCGGCGGGCAGTCGAGCTTCTGGGGCGGCATCATCGCTGCGGCGATCTCGATCACCGTCGTGTTCGTGCCGCAGTACTTCCGCGTGGTGCGCGCCGAGACGGTCCGCCTCAAGGCCGAGCCGTTCGTCGAGTCCGCGCGGGTCCTGGGCGCACCGACGTCGCGGATCCTCGGCAAGCACGTCCTGCGCAACGCGACGCGGTCGCTCCCGCTCATCGTCACGCTCAACGCGTCCGAGGCGATCCTCACCCTCGCAGGTCTCGGCTTCCTGGGCTTCGGCATCAACCCGACCAAGGCGGCCGAGTGGGGCTACGACCTCAACCGTGCTGTTGCCGACGTCGCGAGCGGCATCTGGTGGACCGGGGTGTTCCCGGGCGTCGCGATCGTCCTGCTGGTCATGGGCGTCACGCTCGTCGGTGAGAGCCTCAACGACCTCGCCGACCCCCGCCTGCGCATCCGCAGGGCACCGCGCCGCGCGGCCGCGGCGACGGCGCCCGAGACGAAGGGAGTCGAGTGATGGAGACCGTCGTCGACATCAAGGACCTGCGCGTCGACTTCACCACGGACGCGGGCGAGGTGCGCGCCGTCGACGGCGTGAGCTTCCAGGTGAACGCGGGCGAGGTGCTCGCGATCGTCGGTGAGTCCGGGTCCGGCAAGAGCGTCTCGGCGAAGACGATCCTGCGCCTCCTGCCCGAGAACACGACCGTGTCAGGGGCTGTCGTCCTCGCAGGCCAGGACGTCGTGACCCTGTCTCCGGCGCAGATGCGCGCCGCTCGTGGCCGCGACGTCGCCATGGTGTTCCAGGAGCCGTCGACCGCGCTGAACCCTGTCTTCACAGTCGGCTGGCAGATCGCCGAGGGGCTGCGCGCGCACGGCGAGGTCTCCAAGCAGGAGGCTCGCGCGCGAGCGATCGAGATCCTCGGCAAGGTCGGCATCCCCGACCCCGAGGAGCGGGTCGACCACTACCCGCACCAGTTCTCGGGCGGGCAGAAGCAGCGCATCGTCATCGCGATGGCCCTCGCGCTCGAGCCCAAGGTGATCGTCGCGGACGAGCCCACGACCGCGCTCGACGTCACGGTCCAGGCGGAGATCCTCGACCTCCTGCGCCGCGTGCGTGACGAGTTCGGCCGGGCGATCGTCCTCATCACCCACAACATGGGCGTCGTCGCCGACCTCGCCGACCGCGTCGCGGTCATGAACCAGGGCAAGATCGTCGAGCAGGCGGACGTGCGGTCGATCTTCGCGAACCCGCAGCACGAGTACACGCGGTCGCTCCTCGCGGCCGTGCCCGTCCTCGGCACGCAGACCCGCGACCGCTCGACTCCCGTGGACCTGTCTGCTGCGCCGGTCGTCCAGGCGAAGGCTCTCGAGATCGCGTACCCCGGGCGGCTCGGGCGCCCGGCGTTCCGCGCGGTCAAGGGCGTCGACTTCGAGATCCGGCCTGGGGAGGTGCTCGGCCTCGTCGGGGAGTCCGGCTCGGGCAAGACGACGATCGGCCGGGCGATCGCCGGACTGACGCACGCGTCGGGAGGCTCTCTCTCGGTCCTCGGGCACGAGATGGTGGGCTACAAGGAGCGCGAGTTCCGGCCGCTGCGACAGCGCATCGGCTTCGTGTTCCAGGACCCGGCGACGAGCTTCAACCCGAAGATGACCATCGCCGAGGGGCTCGCTGAGCCGCTCGTGATCCACGGCAAGGCCCGGGACTGGCGTGCCGCGCGTCCGCGGGTCGCGGAGCTGCTCGACGCCGTGCACCTGCCCCAGGAGTTCGCGAAGCGCTTCCCGCACGAGCTCTCGGGAGGTCAGCGGCAGCGCGCGAGCCTCGCACGTGCGCTCGCGCTCGACCCGGACCTGCTGATCGCGGACGAGCCGACGTCGGCGCTCGACGTGTCCGTGCAGGCGCGCGTGCTCGAGGTCTTCCTCGAGCTGCAGGAACGTCTCGGGTTCGCGACGCTCTTCATCAGCCACGACCTCGCCGTCGTCGGGATGGTCGCGGACCGGGTCGGCGTGCTCTACCGCGGCGAGCTCGTCGAGGAGGGACCGAGCGTCGACGTCCTCGCGTCGCCGCAGCACCCGTACACGCAGCGGCTGCTGACGTCCGTCCCGGTCCCGGACCCGGACGAGCAGGCGAAGCGGCGCATCGCCCTGGCGAGGCTCACGGGCTGACGTGCCGGGGAAGCGAGGAGGGGCGGTGCAGCGTTGCTGCACCGCCCCTCGCGTCGTCGGAGGACCGGGCGCTCTCAGACGAGCGGGAGCACCTGGTCGCGCACCTGCTTGCGCAGGACCTTGCCGAGCAGGGAACGCGGCGTGTCCTCGATCGCTACGACGCGGCGCGGCACCTTGTACGCCGCGAGGTGGGCGCGGCAGTGCTGACGCAGCGCCTCCTCGTCGAGCGTGCTGCCCGGCTCGAGCTCGACCGCGGCGATGACCATCTCGCCACCGCGCTCGAGCGGCTTGCCGATCACCGCGGCGTCGGAGACGTCGGGGTGGAGCCGCAGGACGGCCTCGACCTCGCTCGGGGAGACGTTGAAGCCGCCCGTGATGATGAGCTCCTTGGCGCGGTCGACGATCGTCGTGAAGCCGTCGGCGTCGACCGTGACGATGTCGCCGGAACGGAGCCAGCCGTCCTCGGTGAGCGTCTTCGCGGTCTCGTCCGGGTTGTTCCAGTAGCCCTGGAAGACCTGGGGGCCCTTGAGGAGCAGCTCACCTGGCTCGCCCTGCGGCACCTCGCGGGTCGGGTCGTCCTGATCGACGACCTTCATGAGCGTGGACGGGAACGGCACGCCGATCGTGCCGGGGCGACGCGTGGGGTGGAACGGGTTGCCGAGGGCGACGGGGGAGGACTCCGTCATGCCGTAGCCCTCGACGAGCAAGCCGCCGGACATGGACTCCCACAGCTCGACGACGTGGTCGGGGAGGTTCATCGCACCGGAGATGCAGTACTTACACGACTTGAGCGAGATCCCGCGCTCCTTCGCCGCGAGGGCGGTGCGCTCGTAGATCGGCGGGACGGCGCAGTAGACGGTCGCGGGCGACTTCTTCATCGCGTCGAGGATCATGTCCGGGTCGAACTTGGGGAACAGCACGAGGAGCGCCTGCTTGCGCACGCCGTACGTCAGGTAGAGCGTCATGCCGAACGCGTGGAACATCGGCAGGATCGCGTAGAAGATCTCCTTGCGGTACTCGGCGCCGTGCATCCACGCCTCGCCCTGGAGGGCGTTGGAGTAGAGGTTGTAGTGGGTGAGCATCGCACCCTTGGGCTGCCCGGTCGTGCCTGACGTGTACTGGATCGCCGCGAGGTCGTCGACGCCGGGGCGTGGGTGCGACGTCGCGATGCGGTCGTTCTGGAGCAGCCGGCTCCACGGGACGGTGCCCGGCGCTGGCGCGGTGAGCGAGGCGCGTGTCGCGCGCAGCTTCGTGAGCGGCACGCGCAGCGCTGCGCGCTTGACCGCGGGGAACGCCTCGAGGAGGTTGACGGAGACGATGTGGTCGATCGTGATGTCGCTCGGGAACTCGCGGAGCGCTGCGACGGCCTTGTCCCAGGCGATCACGACGCGCGCCTGGTGGCTCTCGAACTGGTGACGCAGCTCGCGGGACGTGTAGAGCGGGTTGTGCTCGACGACGACAGCGCCGAGGCGCAGCACCGCGTAGAACGCGACGACGTGCTGGGGGCAGTTCGGGAGGATGAGCGCGACCCGGTCGCCCTTGCGCACGCCGAGCTTCCGCAGGCCTTCGGCGGCGCGGGCGACCTGGTCCCCGAGCTCTGCGTACGTCGTGCGCCGGCCGAAGAACTCGGTCGCGGGGTGCTTGCCGGCCTCGGCGACGGAGTGCTCGAACATCGAGACGAGCGACTCGGTCGGGAGCTGGATCTGCGCGGGCACGCCCGGCTGGTAGTTCTTCACCCAGGGCATCTCTTCGACGTTCGACATGGTGCCTATTGTCCACCCGCGGTGCTGGTCCGGGGAAAACGTGGTGCCGCGCCTCGCCTAGACGGGGCGCAGCGGCGTCGGCCCTTCGACGTCGTCGAGGTGCGCGGCGAGCGCGGTGAGGAACTCCGCGACGTCGCCGCGGGACTCGGGCGGGACGGCTGCGGCGATCTGCGCCATGACGTCGTGCATGTTGGTCAGACGTTCCCGAACCTCGCAGTGTGCGTGCTCGGTCGCGACGACGACGACCGCGCGGCGGTCGTGGGGGTGAGGCCGACGTTCGAGGTGTCCGGATGCGGTGAGCCGGTCGAGGAGCTTGGTGGTCGACGCCGTCGAGATCCCCAGGTTCGTCGCGAGCAGGTTGGCGGTCACGAGCACTCCGCGCCGTTCGGCCGAGATGACTTCCTGGAGCGCCTGCATGTCCGTGACGTTCATGCCCATGGCAGCCGAGGCGCGGCGCCGCATCTGCTGGTCGGCTCGCCGGAACCGGCGCACCGCCTCGAGCAGCTCGCGGATGCCGGCCTCGGCGAACCAGTAGGCAGACGTGGGCTCGTCGGTCACCGGGCTGCCTTGGCGAGCTTCGAGGGCCACCAGATCGTGCGGCCGATGTCGTGCGCGAGCGCCGGCACGAGGATCGTGCGGACGACGATCGTGTCGAGCAGGACGCCGAACGCGACGATGAACGCGAGCTGGAGAAGGAACAGGATCGGGATGACCGCGAGCGCCGCGAAGGTCGCCGCGAGGACGAGGCCTGCGGACGTGATGACGCCGCCCGTGATCGCGAGGCCTCGGGTGATGCCGGCGTGCGTGCCGTGCTTGATGGTCTCCTCGCGGACGCGGGTCATGAGGAAGATGTTGTAGTCGATGCCGAGCGCGACGAGGAACACGAACGCGAACAGCGGGACGGCCGGGTCGGCGCCGGGCAGGTCGAGCACGTGGTTGAAGACGAGCGCGGAGATGCCGAGGGCGGACCCGAACGAGAGCACGACGGTCGCGATGAGCAGCACGGGCGCGAGGATCGAGCGCAGCAGCAGCATGAGGATCAGCAGGATCACCACGAGGATGACCGGGATGATCAGGTTGCGGTCGTGGACGGACGCGTCGTTGGAGTCGACGGAGGTGGCGGTGACGCCGCCGATGAGGACGTCGGGTCCGACGGCATCGCGCAGCGCGCGGACCGTCTCGGCTGCGGCGTCGGAGTCGGACGCGTCGGTGAGGGTCGCCTGGAGCAGGACCCTGCCGTCGGAGACGGTCGGGGCCGGCGCGGGCGTGCCCGGCGGGCCGAACGCGGTGATCCCTTCCGCGGTGACGGGTGCGGACCCGCTCGGGGAGTCTGCAGCCGTGACGGCGACGGAGGCCACGCCGTCGGTCGCGAGGAGCGTGTCGGCGACCTGCTGCAGGTCCGCTTCGGGGGTCAGCACGTAGGCGGGGGTGCCGGAGCCGCCGGGGAAGTGTTCTCCGAGGGTCTTCTGACCGTCGCGGGCCTGGGACGAGCCGAGGACGAGGTCGCTCGACGGGACGCCGGATGCCTTGAGCTGGGGGAGCGCTGTGCACGCGAGGACGAGGACGAGGGTCGTGGCGACCCACAGCGTGCGGGGGCGACGCGAGACGGCGCGGGGGATCGCGCGCCAGACGCCGCGGGTGGGCAGGTGCGCGTCCTCGTCGGCGCTCGCCCCTTCGGGGAGCAGTACCGGCCGGCGCGGCCAGAATGCGGCGCGGCCGATGAGCTGGAGCATCGCGGGCAGGAGGGTGAATGCCGCGAGCAGCGCGAACACGATGCCGATCGATGCGATCGGGCCGAGCGAACGGTTGGACTGCAGGTCGGAGAGCAGGAGGCAGAGGAGGCCCGTGATGACGGTGCCGCCCGAGGCGAGGATCGGTTCTGCCGAGCCCTTGACCGCGGCCTTCGTCGCGTCCCACGTGCTCGGGTAGTTGCGCAGCTCCTCGCGGAACCGGGCGACGTAGAGCAGGCCGTAGTCGGTCGCGGCGCCGATGACGAGGATGAAGAGGATGCCCTGCGTCTGTCCGCTGAGCAGGACGATGCCTTCTCTCGCGAGGAACCAGACGGTCATGAGGGCCGCGCAGAGGGCGAACAGCGAGGTGAAGAGGACGACAAAGGGCAGGATCGGTGACCGGTAGACGACGATCAGGATGACCAGGACCGTGCCGAGCGCCGCGAGCAGCAGGATGCCGTCGATGCCGGCGAACGCCTCGGTGAGGTCGGCGGTGAACCCTGCGGGTCCGGTGACCTGCGCGGTGACGCCTTCGGGTGCGCCGTCGACGAGCGCGGTGCGCAGCGTCTCGACGTTCTCGGCGATCTCGCCCTCGGCGTCGAGCGGGACGAACACCTGGACGGCCTTGCCGTCCTCGGAGGGGATCGGGGGGCTCGGTTCGGTCGTGACCTCGGGCAGAGACGCGAGGGTCCCGACGAGGGTGCCGATCTCGCCGAGCTGCTGCTCGGTGAGCGGCTGCTCGGAGGCGAGGACGACGATCGCTGGGATCGCGTCGGTGCCCTGGAAGTCCCCGAGCACCTTCTGCACCTGGGTGGCGTCTGCGCTCGTGGGGAGGAACGCTGTCGCGTCGTTCGACGAGACCTCGTCGACCCGGCCGAACAGCGGTCCGCCGACGGCGGCGAGCCCGAGCCAGACGAGGACGAGGACGGCGGGGAGGAAGGTGCGCAGCCAGCGCCGGGTGCCGCTGGAGGTGCGGCCGGCGTGGGGTGCGGGGGACGACTTGGGCACGAGGCGCTCCGGGGTCGGGGACCAGATTGCTAGATAGGCTAGCAATATTAGCACCCGGAGCCAGAAACGCCAGGCACGCCCGGCCCGAAGAACGGGCCGGGCGTGCCTGGTCGTCAGGAAGCGGCGTCGGACGGCTCTGCCAGCAGGAACGCCGGAGCAGCGAAGCCGCGCGCCGCGAACACCGCAGCGACGTTCGCCGCGACGTCGGACGCAGAACCCGCCGGCACGAGCGCGATCACGGAACCCCCGAAGCCGCCGCCCACCATCCGCGCACCGAACGCTCCCGCGTCGACGGCAGCCTCGACCGCGACGTCGAGCTCGGGGACCGTGACCTCGTAGTCATGACGGAGGGACTCGTGGCCCGCCACGAGGACGCGACCGACCGCAGGCAGGTCCCCACCCGAGGACAGCAGGCCCACGACCTCGTCCACGCGGGCGATCTCCGTGACGACGTGCCGCACCCGGCGGCGCGCCGTGTCGTCAGACAGCTGCGCGAGCGCGTCCGGCAGGCTCGTGACCTCGGAGAGCGTCGCCACACCGAGCGTGCGTGCCGCCTCCTCGCATGCCGCGCGCCGGGCAGCGTACTGTCCGTCGACGAGCTGGTGCGGCGCCCTCGTGTCGATGACGAGCACCTCGCCGGCCGGCTCGTGCGCCCCTGGCGCGAACGGTACCTGCCGCGCCGCCCACGTCGTGCAGTCGAGCAGGAGCGCGTGCCCCGCGGTGCTGCGGAGCGCCGCGGACTGGTCCATCCCGCCCGTGGGCGCTCCCGCGACCTCGTTCTCCGCACGCACGCACGCTGCGGTGAGCGCTGCACGCGCCGCGTCGTCGGACGCGTCACCGAGCGCGACGGCGAACGCCGCCTCGAGCGCTGCGGAGCTCGACAGGCCCGCGCCGTACGGCACGCACGAGTCGACGACCGCGTCGAAACCGGGCACGTCGTGCCCAGCCTCGCGCAGCGCCCACGCCACGCCGACGACGTACGCGCCCCACCCGGAGACCTCCCCGGACGTGCCTACCGGGCCGACCTCGGACAGGCGCGCCGTCCAGAGCCCGTCCTCCTGACCCGACGAGAGCTGGACGAGATCGTCCTCACGGCGGCGCAGGGCCACGTACGTCCGGTGGGGAAGTGCGAACGGCAGGCAGGAGCCCCCGTTGTAGTCGGTGTGCTCGCCGATGAGGTTGATGCGTCCCGGCGCGGACCACACGCCGTCGGGCAGCTGACCCGCACCGAACGTGCGGGCGAAGAGCGACCGCACCCGCGACTCGCCCTCCTCACGGTCCCAGGCGCGGTTCCAGACGATCCCGGTCACCGGTCACCACCCGTCGCGCCCGCACCGGTCGTGTCCGTCCACGTCGGCGAGGCGACCTCGCGGAATCGGTCGGCGATCTTCTCGGGGACGGTGTCCGAGATCCATGCGCCCATGCCGGACTCCGAGCCTGCGAGGAACTTCAGGCGGCCCGGTCCGCGCTGGATCGAGACGAGCTCGAGGTGCAGCCGAAGGTCGTCACGCCCCTCGCCGACGGGCGCCTGGTGCCAGCCGGCGATGTACGGGAGCTTGGCTGGCGAGCCGTCCGGTGCGGGGAAGAAGCGGTCGCACCGCGCGAGGATCTCGAGGTAGAGCGGCGCGAGGTCGTCCCGCTCCGCGTCGGTGAGCGCAGCCAGGTCGGGGATCGGCCGGCTCGTGTCCTTCGGCGCGACGTGCACCTCGACGGGCCAGCGTGCGGCCGCCGGGACGTACGCGAGCCAGTGCTCGGTCTCCGCGACGATCCGCCGCCCCGAGCGCTTCTCGGCCTCCAGGACGTCGGCGAGCAGGTTGCGGCCCGTCACGGCGCGGTGCTCGCGTGCACGCTCGACCATGGTCGCGGTGCGCGGGGTCAGGTAGGGGTAGGCGTAGATCTGGCCGTGCGGGTGGTGCAGCGTCACGCCGATCGCCTCGCCGCGGTTCTCGAAGCAGAAGACCTGCTCGACGCCCGGGAGCGACGAGAGCGCGGCCGTGCGGTCGGCCCACGCTTCGATGATCGTCCGCATGCGCCGCACCGTGACGTCCCGCAGGGACTGGGTCGGGTCGGGGGAGAAGCAGATGACCTCGCAGCGCCCTGCGGCCGGACGGACCTGCCAGATCTCCTCGCCGTCGACGTGCGTGACGTCGTCAGGCTGGTCGGGGACGCGGACGAGCGACGGGAAGCGGTTCTCGAAGACGACGACGTCGTAGTCCGTGTCGGGGATCTCGCCGTCGGAGTAGGCCGCGCCCGGCTTGGCGGGGGCGAGCGGGTTGGCGTCGGCCGGCGGCAGGAACGTGCGGTTCTGGCGGTGCGTCGCCATGGGGATCCACTCGCCGGTGAGGGGGTCGCGGCGCATCTCGGGGCCGACCATGTCGGGGACGAACCGGGGCGTCAGGGGCCGTGGGTCGTCGAGGCGGCGGGTCGCGCCGCCTGACACGTACGGTTCCGAGTCGTCGTAGTAGATGAGCTCGCGGCCGTCGGCGAGGTGGGTCGACGTGCGTCGGACGGTGGTCATCGGTTCCTCCGGTGGACGGGGTGGGTCAGGTGGCGGGGGCGAGGATCACGCGGACGCCGGCGTCCGCGAGGAGTGTGCGTGCGTCGTCGGGCAGGCCTTCGTCGGTGACGAGGACGTCGACGTCGGCGAGGGTGAGGAAGCGCGCCATGCCGAGGGTGCCCCACTTGCTCGAGTCGGCGACGACGACGGTGCGGCGTGCGCTGCGGGCCAGGGCGCGGTTGGTCTCGGCTTCGAGCAGGTTCGGGGTGGTCAGTCCTGCGTCGGCGTCGATGCCGTGGGTGCCGAGGAAGAGCAGGTCGACGTGGAGCGTCTCGAGCGCTGCGACGGTGAGCGGTCCGACGAGCGCGTCGGACGGGGTGCGGCTGCCGCCCGTGAGCACGACGTCGCCGACGTCATCCGCGGCATGCAGCGCGTCAGCGACGGGCAGGGAGTTGGTGACGACGGCGAGCGGTCGCAGGTCGGCGCGCTGCGCGAGGCGCGTGGCGAGCGCCCACGTGGTGGTGCCGGCGGACAGGGCGATCGAGGCGCCTGCGGGGACGAGGTCCATCGCGGCGTCGGCGATCGCGAGCTTCTGTGTGGTGGCGAGCGACTGCTTGGAGGCGAAGCCCGGCTCGTGCGCTGACGGGCGTGTGTCGACGGCGCCCCCGTGGACCTTGCGGACGAGGCCACGTGCTGCCAGGTCGGCAATGTCGCGGCGCACGGTCATGTCGGAGACACCGAGCTCCGCGCTCAGGTCAGCGACGCGGACCGCCCCGTTCGCGGCGATGCGGTCGAGGATGAGGGAGTGTCGCTGGTCGACGAGCATATGAACATGTTCGCACATGACCTATCAGAAACCAACACCCTGGGGTGTGCTCGGGGCACGCACGACAGGACCGCCGCCGACCGCTGAGCGGTCGACGGCGGTCCTGGAACGGATCAGCCTGCGACGGTGAGGCGAGCCGTGCGGCGCTGGGCGATGATCGCCTCGCGCTCCTCCTCGCTGAGGCCGCCCCACACGCCGTAGGGCTCACGGATCGCGAGCGCCTGCTCGCGGCACTGCATCATCACGGGGCACGAGTTGCAGACAGCCTTGGCTGCCTCGATGCGACGCCGTCGTGCCGCGCCGCGCTCACCCTCGGGGTGGAAGAACATCGTGTCGTCCAGGTCGCGGCACGCGCCCTCGAACTGCCATTCCCAGAGGTCCATCACAGGCCCCGGGAGGCGAGACAGCTCAGCCATGGTGAATCCCCTTCTCGTCACGGCCCCGATCCCCGAGGCCGACCCTGTTGCCGTTGCGAGCGACACCCTCCAGGTCGAAGGTCCCTTGTGCTCGTGTCATTACAGTACAACCGCTTCAGAAGTTGTGCAAGCACCTCGTCAAATCGTTTCAGCGTGGCGCCATTCTTGCGTTTGCGCAGGTCTGGGCCTCGCGAGCGGCTGTCAACCCCCTGGCGCGATTCGGAGCCGGCTCGGCGTGACGACAAGGTGAGCAGATTCGAAGAGGGGCGCGCCGTCTGTGTTGTCAGGTTTGTCCCGAGTCCGGCACTGGGTGTCCGCGACCAGGCGCGCCCGGGTACGTGGCGGCCCTCCGCGTGGCAGGGGCGCCGCCGAACGTGGGGTAGTATTTCTGTCGGCCCTTCGGGGCTGGTCAGGACGCCTCGGCGTCCGACGGGATGTGGCGCAGCTTGGTAGCGCACTTGACTGGGGGTCAAGGGGTCGCAGGTTCAAATCCTGTCATCCCGACAGAAGATCCCGCGGAGCTCCGCGGGAGAACTGCCGGAGAGGGGCGGTTCTCGGTTACTCCGAGAACCGCCCCTCTCGCGTATCCGCACGGCTCGCGAGGGCACCGTCAGCCGGTAGAGGCCCGCTCTCCCAGGCCATGTTCCGGATCGCCCCCGGTCTCTGCCACCTCGACGCTCTCGCGGAGTGCAGCGAGCATGGCGACGTGTCGGAGCAGGAACGCCCGCTCGTCCAGCCGCTTCCGCCGCAGCCAACCGGTGACCTCGCTGTTGCACTTGCTCGCGTTGCACGAACGGCATGCGGGCACGACGTTCTCGACCGTGTAGCGGCCCCCGCGAGAGATGGGAAGGACGCAGTCCTTCTGGAACGGCCCCGCGGTGTCACCGCAGTAGGCACACGCAGCCCACGTATCGACGAGCGTCTCCCACTGCGCGGGGGTGAGGTCGTTGTCGGCGGCTGCCACCCGACGTGAGCGACGGCGTGCGGCGCGCGCACGGCGCGTCTGGCTCACGGGCATGAGGTGAGTCTACGGAGCGTCAGGCGCCCTCGGAGACGCGCCACGACGCCGGTCTGGGTGCGGTGGGTCCTGCTACTTCTTGAACACCCAGTGCCACGGCTCGCGAGGCGTGTCCTCGACGAACCCGAACTGGCTCGCGTTGGTGCGCATCCACGCCTGCGCCTGCGAGTCGAGCTTGAGGTCGAGAGCGACACCCCACCCGTGCGGGCTCGTCCCGGGGTCCGCGGCGAGGCCGCCGTTCTTGTACAGGCCCTTGCGCTGCGCGACGTCGACCTGAGCCTCGTACGACCGGTACGAGTCGGTGATGCCGATGGTCACACCGTCCTTCGCAGCCGCAGCGCGAAGCTGCTCGAACGCACCTGCCGCAGGCGCCCAGAGGCGGTGGTTGCTGCCGGAGATCTGCGTGAGCGCCTCAGCCGGGACCTTGCCGTTGCCGTACTGCGCCAGGTCAGCCGGGACCCCTGCGCTGGCCCAGGACCCCTCCGGAGCAGAAGACGCCTGAGGCGTCGCGACGTCGTTCACAGCCTTGCCGAGCGCGGCGTCGAACGACGCCGCAGAGCCCTGGGCGGCCACCGTGGACGCCTGAGGCGGGTTGAGCGTGCCGAGCATCGACTGGATCTCGATCATCCGGTGGGAGATCGCTGTGATCCCGTCCATGTGCCGCCCGCCCTTCTCCTGTGGTCGCTGTGTCCCATCGGCTGGCACGCGCACGATGTGAGGCTCTCGCCCGGCGGACGGGCACGAGCGTTGGCAGAGTAGGACGCACCCGACACGGAGGAGAGACGATGTCCCAGGTCACGACGAACGACCGCGTCCGGCAGGTCGCCACGACGCTCAGTGCCGCAGCCATGCTCGTCGGCACCTTGTTCGGTATCGGTGTGCTCGGGGAGCGGGTCGCGGAGTCCTCCGGCGGCAGCCTGTCGGCGACCGCGACCCTCCTGGCTCCAGCGAGCACCGCGTTCTCGATCTGGTCGGTGATCTATCTCGGCCTCGCCGCCTACGTCGTCTGGCAGTGGGTCCCGCGCAACGCCGCGTCGGCGCGCGGCCGGTCGATCGGCTGGCTCGCAGCGGTGTCGATGCTGCTCAACGGCGGCTGGCTGCTCGTGACCCAGGCCGGCTGGCTGTGGGGGAGCGTCCTCGTCATCGTCGTCCTCGCGCTGACGCTCGGCCTCATCATGGAGCGGCTCACCGCGCTCCGCCCTGAGGGCGGGACGGTCGAGCGGGTCGTCGTCGACGGGACGTTCGGGCTGTACCTCGGCTGGGTGACGGTAGCGACGGTCGCCAACATCGCCGCGACGCTCGCAGACTCGGGCATGGAGCCCGCGCCGGGGACTGCCGAGCTGCTCGCTGTCGTCGTGCTGGCGGCTGCCACCGCCATCGGGGCGTTCCTCGCGTACCGGCTCGGCGGACGCCTCGGGGTCGCCGCCGCGATGGCATGGGGCCTCGGGTGGATCGCCGTCGGCCGCGCCGCGACCGAGCCGGAGTCGACCGTGACCGCGGTCGCGGCAGCTGCCGCCGCCGTGCTCGTCGTCGCCGCGACCGTCGCGGCACGGGCCCGCAAGACCGAGGCTCGCGGCCGGGCCGTCTGAAGCGTCGGCGCGGCCGTCATGTCAGATCAAGCCCGCGCGGTCAGTCCTGGGCGATCGACCCTCAGCGGTCGCACTCGCACAGGAGGTTGTACTCGACGACCTGCTCGTCGGGGTGCGCCCACGCCTCGGCATCTGCGCGGGACGCGAACGAGCGGGGCGCCAGGCGACCGTTCGCCATGAGCACGCCCACCGTGATGATCTCCCGCGGGTCGTCGGGCGCCAGGGGCGCGAGGTCCTGGGTCGTCATGCCTCCATGGTCCCTCGGACGCCGTGCCCTGTCACGGACGGAGGTGCGCTCATAAGGCGGGGCCCGGCTGGGCTACCGGGTGACCGTCGACCAGCGCCGGTGCACGAGCCCGGTCACCGGGCCAGGCGTTCAGCCCACCGGCTCCACGGGGGCTGCACGGTCCAGTTGACCCGGAGCGTCCGGATCGCGCGCACCATGCGCCGACGTCGTTGCGCGCTCCCGCGCAGCGACCGCGCGCTGACCCCGACCTGCCAGGACCGGTCGAACCGCGTCGCCCGGCCCGGACCAAGGCGGAAGGCGAGGTCAAGGTCGTCGTGCACCTCGGGATCCACCCGTTCGACGTCGTCACGCACCTCGCGCCACGCCGTCGCGCGCAGGGCCATGCACGAGCCCCACAGGGGCGGGTGCCCGAGCGCAAGGTGCCCGAGCACGTAGTACGCACCGAGGTACCCGAGCGAGGCGACCCCGCCCGCGCCTCGCGGGAGGTCGTGGAACGTTCCCGCTCCGGTGAGCGAGGCGAGCGCAGGATCTTCCGCCATGTGCGACACGACCGTCTCGACCCAGCGCGGCCCTGGTCGCGAGTCGGCGTCGAGGCGCGCGATCACGTCGCCTCTCGCGGCGTCATAGCCTGCTGCAGCGGCCGCCGGGATCCCGACGCGCGGCTCGTGCACGACGACGGCACCCCAGCGGTGAGCCACCTCGGCTGACCTGTCGCTCGACCCGTTGTCGACCACGACCACTTCGGCGGGTGCAACCGTCTGCTGCGCGAGGAGGGCAAGGCAACGGTCGAGCTCGAGCTCGTCGTCGCGCACCGGGATGACGACGGAGACCTGCGGGCGCGGCATCATCGAGCGCTCCGCGAGACGAGGACGCCAGCGGCGAGAGAGCCCGCGAGGCCTGCGACTAGGTCCGAGACCGTGTCGGTGTAGCCGACGCCGATGCTCTCGTCGAGGAACGTGTGCCCGGCCCATTCGCCGACCTCCCAGAGGATCGCGAGGACGGAGCCCATCCCACCCACGAGCAGCAGTGTCTCGACACGGGTGCGCGCCCGGGCAAGGCCGTCAGTGGCGTCGTCGTCGCGCGAAGCGCTGCGGCCGCGGACCCAGCGCCGGAGGACGAGCTCCGCGACAGCGGCGAGCATGCCGGTACACACGGCGTGCAGTGCCAGGTCCAGCCAGGGCACCGCCGAGTACCAGTCGAGGTGCGACGCCCAGCCGGCGACGACGAGCGACGTCCCGGTGACGACGTCGAGCACCGGGGACGCGCCCACGGCACGGGGGACGACTGTCCCGCCCAGGACGAGCAGGAACAGGGCCGCGCTGATCGGCTCGCCGAGCAGGGCGAGCGTGATCAAGGACAGTGCAGCGACGGCGCGGAGCAGGTCGCCAGGGACGAGATCCGCCACGAGGTGGCTGCGGAGCGTGGGTACGGGCACGAGACCTCCGGGTTGGCGGTCTCCGCAGTCTCACCCGGACCGGCACGGCTCGCAGCGCGAGCGCCGGCACGCTTCCTCGATCTGCGAGACTCCGCGACGCCTGTCAAGGTGACGAGATGACCAAGCACCCCGACGCAGGCCAGGGGCCCGCACCCCACCAAGGCGCCACCGCGCTCTCCCGGACCGTCAGCGGGAAGCTGCTCTACGTCTTCATCCTCGGTGACGTGCTCGGGGCGGGCGTGTACGCGCTCGTCGGCATCATGGCCGGGGAGGTCGGCGGCGCCGTGTGGCTCCCGCTCCTCGTCGCGCTCGGGCTCGCGCTGCTCACCGCGGGCTCCTACGCCGAGCTCGTCACGAAGTACCCCCGCGCTGGCGGCGCTGCCGTCTTTGCCGAGCGCGCGTTCAAGCGGCCCGCAGTGTCCTTCCTCGTCGGCTTCAGCATGCTCGCCGCTGGCGTCACGAGCGCCGCCGGGCTCTCGATCGCCTTCGCGGGGGAGTACTTCACGACGTTCGTGGACCTGCCGACCAACCTCGTCGCGGTCGTGTTCCTCGTCCTTGTTGCGCTGCTCAACGTGCGCGGCATCAAGGAGTCGTTGCGCGCGAACGTCGTCATGACCGTCGTGGAGCTGTCCGGTCTGGTGCTCGTCGTCGTGCTCGCGGTCGTCGTCCTCGGCCGAGGTGACGGCGAGATCGGTCGCGTCATGGACTTCAAGGAGGGGGTCAACCCGGCGCTCGCCGTGCTCGGAGCGTCCCTGCTCGCGTTCTACTCGTTCGTCGGCTTCGAGACGTCGGCCAACATGGCCGAGGAGGTCAAGGACGTCCGCCGGGTCTACCCGCGAGCGCTCTTCGCGTCGCTGCTCACCGCAGGCGTCGTGTACGTCGCGGTCGGTGTCGCCGCGGTCGCGGCCGTGTCCCCGGACGCGCTCGCCGGGTCGACCGGCCCGTTGCTCGAGGTGGTGCACGTTGCCGACGTCGTCCCCGACACGGTCTTCTCGCTCATCGCGCTGGTCGCCGTGGCCAACGGCGCCTTGCTGACCATGATCATGTCGAGCCGCCTCACCTACGGGATGGCGTCGCAGCAGCTCCTGCCGCCGGTCCTCGCTCGTGTGCTGCCGGGCCGCAAGACTCCAGCGGTCGCGATCGTCGTGACGACGCTCGTCGCGATCGCGCTCGTCTTCACTGGCGGGCTGCAGACCCTCGCCGAGACTGTCGTGCTGCTGCTGCTCATCGTGTTCATCTCGACGAACGTCGCCGTGCTCGTCCTTCGCAAGGACCACGTCGACAAGGACCACTTCCGGGTCGCGACGATCGTGCCCGTGCTGGGCGCGCTCAGCTGCGTGCTGCTGCTCACCCAGCAGAGTGCGGGGACGTGGCTTCGAGCGGGGATCCTTCTCGCGATCGGAGCAGCTCTGCACCTGGCGACGCGTCGGGCGAGCCGGAAGCCGCGCCCCGAGGTTGCGGTCGAGGCCGCGTAGCGCGATCGCGCGCACCGCCGGCGGCCCGCAACGCCCAGAGGATCGCGACGGCGTCCACACCCTCCTGGAACCATGCTCCGACGACCGCCGGGAGCGCTCCGAACGCCGCGACGACCATGAGGGCCACGCTCAGCGCGATGCCGACGCCGATGCTCTGGAGCGCGACGCGCACGGTGTCACGACCGACCGTGAGCGCGGTCGCGACGAGCGCGACCTCGTCCTGGAGGATCACGACGTCCGCGGACTCGCTCGCTGCCGTCGAGCCGCGCGCGCCCATCGCGATGCCGACATCGGCGGCGGCGAGCACCGGGGCGTCGTTGACGCCGTCACCGACCATGACGACGGGCCGGTCGGTGAGCCCGACCACCGCGTCGACCTTGTCGGCAGGCAGGCAGTCGGATCGGACGTCGTCGATGCCGATCTCGGCGGCGACGTGAGCGGCGGTCTGCGCGCCGTCACCCGTGAGCATGACGACGTGGTTGACGCCCGCGCGGCGCAGCGCGGCGACCGTGTCCCGTGACGTCGGGCGGATCTCGTCGCTCAGGACGAGAGCGCCGGCGTACACGCCGTCGATCCCGACGTGGACCGCGAGCTCGCCAGCCCCCAGCTCGGGGGCGGGGACGTCGTGGCCCGTCGCTGCCGCGACGAAGGTCCGCTTGCCGACGACGACCTCGCGTCCGTCGACCGTCGCCGTCACGCCGTTGGCTGTCGCCTCGTGGCCCGCGCTCGCGCTCGACAGCGCGAGCCCGCGCTCGACAGCGCCGTCGATCATCGCCGAGGCGAGGACGTGCGACGAGAGCTGCTCGGCGGACGCCGCCAGGCGCAGCATCTCGTCGGCGCCGGTGCCCTCCGCCGCGCGGACGTCGCTCAGCCGTGGTGCGCCGCGCGTGAGCGTGCCGGTCTTGTCGAACGCGACCGCCTTGGCCCGGTACAGCTGTTCGAGCGTCGCGCTGCTCTTGACGATCACGCCCTTGCGGGCGGCCCTGCTCATCCCGGCCATGAAGGCCACTGGAGCGGCGATGATCAGGGGGCACGGCGTCGCGACGACGAGGACCTCCGCGAAGCGCACCGCGTCTCCCGACCACCACCAGGCCACGCCCGCGATGGCGAGGGACAGCGCTGTGAACGGGATCGCGTAGCGGTCGGCGAGGCGCACCATCGGGGCCCTGCTCGCGGACGCCTCGGCGACGAGCGCGACGATCTGCTGGTACTGGCTCTCCCGTGCCGGGCGGAGCACGCGCAGCGTGAGCGGGACGGAGCCGTTGACACCACCCGACAGGACGACGTCTCCTGCGACGCGCTCGACCGGGAGGCTCTCGCCGGTGAGGGACGACTCGTCGAGCTCGCCAGCGGCGGACTCGAGCGTCCCGTCGACAGGGACGACCTCTCCGGGGCGGACGACCACCTGCTCGCCCTCGGCGATCTCGTCGACGGGCACGTCTTCGAGCGTGCCGTCCTCGCGGGTCCGGTGCGCGACCTGGGGCGCGCGCTCGAGGAGTGCCGAGAGGTCTGCGCGCGCTCGGAACGCGGCGTAGTCCTCGAGCGCCTCACCGCCGGTGAGCATCAGGACGATGACGAGCGCAGCCCACAGCTCGCCGACCGCGACCGACGCACCGATGGCGGTCACGGCGAGGATGTCGACGCCGAAGGTCCCCTCGCGGAGCTCACGCACCATGGACCACGCCGAGCGGGCGGCGACGAGGATCGCGAACCCCCCGAGGAGGAGCGTGGTCGCTCGCCCGTGCGAGAGCATCGACAGGACACCGCCGAGCACCCCCACGACGAGGGTCGCGACGACCCACGGATACCTGCGTCCGGCGCGCACGATGAAAGCCATGCTCCACTCATATGCCCTCGGAAGGGCTCTCCGCCAGCATGGTGAGCCTGTCCTACGCGCTCGTGGCGCGCCGTCGATTGGCGCATGATTCCGGGCCTCCGGGACCTTGGTACCAGGACGGCGCAAGGCGGCGCCGGTAAGCAATGATGGAGAGGAACGACACCGCAGACGCGTCACCGACGATGCGCCGCGAGCGGTGCCCTTCAAGGAGCGCGATGGAGCGTTCCCGTACCGAGGAGGTCCTACATGGCCAAGTACGTGTACAGGTTCAGCGAGGGGGACAAGGACCAGAAGGACCTCTTGGGCGGCAAGGGGGCAAACCTCGCCGAGATGGTCAAGATCGGCCTTCCCGTCCCGCCCGGGTTCACGATCACCACGCAGGCGTGCCGAGAGTTCATGAGGGAAGGCGTCGTCCCTCCTGAGCTGCGCGTCGAGGTGACCATGGCGATCCGTGAGATCGAGGACACGCTCGGCCGCCAGCTCGGCGACTTCCACGAGCCCCTGCTGGTCTCGGTCCGCTCGGGCGCGAAGTTCTCGATGCCCGGCATGATGGAGACGGTCCTCAACGTCGGTCTCAACGACGCGTCGGTGAAGGGCCTCGCGGAGTTCACCGGTGACGAGCGCTTCGCCTGGGACTCGTACCGCCGCCTCATCCAGATGTTCGGCAAGACCGTCCTCGACCTCGACGGGGAGCTCTTCGCCGCCGCGCTCGACGCGAAGAAGGCCGAGGTCGGCGCCGCGACCGACGTCGACCTGAGCGCTGAGGACCTGCGCGACCTCGTCACGACGTTCAAGCACATCGTGCTCGAGCAGACGGGCAAGGAGTTCCCGCAGCACCCGCGCGAGCAGCTCGACCTCGCGATCGAGGCCGTCTTCGGGTCGTGGAACACCGAGCGGGCGCGTCTGTACCGCCGCCGTGAGCGCATCGCTGACGACCTCGGCACCGCGGTCAACGTCGTGACGATGGTGTTCGGCAACCTCGGCAGCCACTCGGGCACGGGCGTGTGCTTCACGCGTGACCCCTCCACGGGCCAGGCCGGTGTGTACGGCGACTACCTGTCGAACGCGCAGGGCGAGGACGTCGTGGCGGGCATCCGCAACACGCTCCCGCTCGCGGCGCTCGAGGAGATCGACGCCGACAGCTATCGCGAGCTGCTTCAGGCGATGCGCCGGCTGGAGACGCACTACCGAGACCTGTGCGACATCGAGTTCACGATCGAGCGCGGCAAGCTGTGGCTCCTGCAGACGCGGGTCGGCAAGCGCACCGCGGCGGCGGCGTTCCGGATCGCGACCCAGCTCGTCGACGAGCACCTCATCACGATGGACGAGGCGATCGCACGGACGAGCGGCGAGCAGCTCTCGCAGCTGATGTTCCCGCAGTTCGACCGCAGCGGTGACACGACGCTCCTGACGAAGGCCATGGCAGCGTCGCCGGGCGCGGCGGTCGGCGAGATCGTGATGGACAACGAGCAGGCGATCACGCGGGCGGCCTCCGGTGCGCACGTGATCCTCGTGCGGCGGGAGACCAACCCGGACGACCTCGAGGGCATGATCGCAGCCGACGGTGTCCTCACGGCCCGCGGCGGCAAGACGTCGCACGCGGCTGTCGTGGCGCGCGGCATGGGCAAGTGCGCGGTCGTCGGGGCCGAGGAGCTCGATGTCGACGTCGCGGCGCAGGAGGTCCGGGTCGCTGGGCACACGTTGCGGCCCGGCGACGTCATCGCGATCGACGGGTCCACGGGTGAGGTGTTCCTCGGCGAGGTCCCCGTCACGGACTCGCCCGTCATGCGGTACATCTCCGACGGTCTCGAGGCGGGGCTCTCCGCAGCGCCGGACGAGCCGACCAAGGAGCTCGTGCTCGCTGTCCACCGTGTCCTCGAGCACGCCGACGCGACCAGGACGATGGAGGTGCGGGCGAACGCCGACACGGCGCTCGACGCGACCCGTGCGCGAGCGCGTGGGGCGCAAGGCATCGGCCTGTGCCGCACCGAGCACCAGTTCCTGGGTGATCGGCGTACGTACATCGAGCACGTGGTCCTCGCGGAGGACGACGCCCAGCGCGAGGCCGCGCTCGCCGAGCTCCTGCCGCTGCAGCGCGAGGACTTCGTCGGGCTGCTCGAGGCGATGGACGGGCTGCCGACGACGATCCGGCTGATCGACCCGCCGCTCCACGAGTTCCTCCCGGACCTCACGGAGCTGTCCGTCGCGGTCGCTCTCGCCGAGCGGGACGGCAAGGTCGACGAGCACCAGGTGAAGCTGCTCGCCGCGGTCCGGCGCATGCACGAGCAGAACCCTATGCTCGGCCTGCGCGGCGTGCGGCTCGGCCTCAAGGTGCCTGGGCTCTTCGGCCTGCAGATCCGCGCGATCGCGGAGGCGACCGTCGAGCTGCGCGGTCGTGGGCTCGATCCACGGCCGGAGATCATGGTCCCGCTCGTCGGGTCCGTGCGTGAGCTGCAGATCGTGCGGGAGGAGGCGGAGGGGATCCTCCGCGAGGTCGGCGAAGTGGCCGGCGTCCGGCTCGACCTGCCGATCGGCTGCATGATCGAGCTGCCGCGCGCAGCGCTGACGGCGCACCGCATCGCCGAGGAGGCCGACTTCTTCTCGTTCGGTACGAACGACCTGACGCAGACGACGTGGGGCTTCTCGCGGGACGACGTGGAGGGGGCGTTCTTCACGGACTACCTCGACAACGGCGTCCTGACGATCTCGCCGTTCGAGACGCTCGACGCCGCGGGTGTCGGGGCGCTCGTGCGGGTCGGTGTCGAGGGTGGTCGGGCGACGCGACCGTCGTTGCACGTCGGTGTGTGCGGCGAGCACGGTGGCGACCCGGAGTCGATCCACTTCTTCCAGCAGGTCGGGCTGGACTACGTGTCCTGCTCGCCCTTCCGCGTGCCGATCGCCCGGCTCGAGGCCGGGCGGGCCGCGGTCGAGGCCGGAGGTGACGCGACGGCCTGACAAGGCGCGGCAACCGTTTGCCGAGGAGGGCGCCCTGCACCGACACTTGCAGTGCAGGGCGCCCTCGCGTCGTCAGACGCCCGCCCGCACCCACGCGAAGGAGCACCATGACCTCGTCCACGAATGCTCCCGCCGTCGTCGTCATGGGCGTCAGCGGGTCGGGCAAGTCGACGATCGGGGCGCTCGTCGCGCACGAGCTGGGGGTCCCGTTCGTCGACGGGGACTCGCTGCACCCGGTCGAGAACATCGAGAAGATGGCGGGCGGGACGGCACTCACGGACGAGGACCGCTGGCCGTGGCTCGCCGAGGTCGGGCGTGTGCTGGCGACGAGCGAGGGGGGCGTCGTCGTCGCGTGCTCGGCGCTGCGGCGCGCCTACCGCGACGCGATCGTCGCGCAGGCGCCCGGCGCCGTCATGGTGCACCTGCACGGCACCCGTGACGTCCTGGGCGCGCGCCTCGAGGGCCGCAGCGATCACTTCATGCCCGCGACCCTGCTCGACTCCCAGCTCGCGACGCTCGAGCTGCTCGAGGACGACGAGCGAGGGTTCGTGGTCGACGTCGACCAGGCGGTACCCGAGATCCTCGACGAGGTCCGCGCACGCCTCGGCTCTCTCTGACTCGTCCGGTCCGTGCGGCGGGTCATCGCGCGAAGGTGCACGGCCTGGCCCGGCGCCCACCCACCCAGCAGACGCGACAGGGGCCGTACCGCGTGGCGGTACGGCCCCTGTCGGTGCCGGGTGCGTCGTCGACCGTCGGCTTCTGCGCCGACGACCTGTGCGTCAGTCCTGCTTCGCGTGGACCGCGATCGCGACAGCGAGGCAGGACGCGAGCAGACCCGCGCTGAAGAACAGCGCGCTCTCCTGGCTGTAGCCCTCGGCCATGCCCCAGAACCCGGCGACGAAGATCGCCATCGTCACGAGGAAGAACAGTGCGCTGAACGCGGTCGGGACCGGAGCGTCGGCTCGGTCGGTCGCGTCGTGGTCGTGCTGGTCCATCAGGATTCCCCTCCGCAGTGCTCTGCACGCTGCGCGTCTCGCGCGGCGCGCCTCGTCCGAGACTATCGCGAGAGGTGCTGGTCGAACGGCACGAGGGTCGCGAACGGGTCGGTCAGGTCAGGCCCCGGGGAGTATCCGGCGACGCGCGTGGCAAGCTCACCCGCAGCGCGGCGGACCCGGCCGGGGAGCGCGGCCCCCTCGGCGTCGCTGTCGCCCCAGTCGTCCGTCGCCGCGAAGACCGCGGTCGGCACGACGTCGGCGCGCAGGTAGGCGAACATCGGCCGCAGCGCGTGCTCGAGCACGAGGGAGTGCCGCGGGGTGCCGGCGGTCGCGCCGAGCAGCGTCGGCTTGCCGACGAGCGACTTCGAGTCGAGGACGTCGAAGAACGACTTGAACAACCCCGAGTACGACGCGGTGAACACGGGAGTCACGGCGACGAGCGCGTCGGCGCCCTTGACGGCGTCGATCACGGTCGACAGCCGGACGCTCGGGAACCCGGTGAGCATCATGTCGGTGATGTCGTGAGCCAGGTCGCGCAGCTCGACGACCTCGACGGTGGCGTCCTGTCCGTGCTCGCGCAGCGCGTCGGCGGTCGCGGCGGACAGCCTGTCGGCGAGCATGCGGGTCGACGACGGCTGAGAGAGGCCGGCCGACACGGCGACGATCCTGCGGGTGTTCATGAGCGATCCTCCAGGTGGGACGCGGTGGTGATGGGGGAGTCCGCGCTGCTCGACACAGCATGCGCACGCAGGCGCGTGCACAGCATCTCGAGAGCGTCGAGCTCGTCCGGGCTCAGGGCCGAGCCGACGAGGCGCTCGATCGACTCGACGTGACGGCGGCCGGTCGAGCGCTGGGCGTCGGCGCCGGCGTCGGTCAGCTCGACCCAGGTGCCGCGCAGGTCGTCCGGCACGGTCCTGCGGGTCACGAGGCCACGAGCCTCGAGGCGCTCGACGAGCCTCGAGAGGGACGGCTGGGGCATGAGGACCTCGGTGTTGAGGTCCTTGAGGCGCATGCCGCGTCCCTCGGCGCGCGAGAGCGTGAAGAGCACGTCGTACTCCTTGATCGACACCTCACGCCAGATGTTGTCGGCGCTGAGCTCGCGCAGCACGGCGACCTGGGCGCGGAAGAGAGCCTCCCAGGCGTTCGCGGCGGCGGAGCCGGCGAGGTGGGTCGGGGTGCTCATCGGGCGGCCGCGGGGGAGGCGCCCGTGACGTCGTCAGCGGGTGCGTAGACGGTCGAGTCGTGCGAGCCGCCGGCTGCAGCGACCCGTGCGGCGTGCGTGGGTGCGTCCGGGACGTGCGCCGGGCGCTTCGAGTCGAGCTCCTTGCGCAGCACCGGCACGACCTCCTCGCCGAGCATGTCGATCTGCTCGAGGACGGTCTTGAGCGGCAGGCCGGCGTGGTCGATGAGGAAGAGCTGGCGCTGGTAGTCGCCCACGTGGTCGCGCATCGTCGCGTAGCGGTCGATGACCTCCTGCGGGCTGCCGACCGTGAGGGGTGTCTGCTCGGTGAAGTCCTCCATCGACGGTCCGTGCCCGTAGACGGGCGCGTTGTCGAAGTAGGGCCGGAACTCACGCTTCGCGTCCTGGGAGTTCTTGCGCATGAAGACCTGGCCGCCGAGACCCACGATGGCCTGGTCGGCGGAGCCGTGGCCGTAGTGCTCGAACCGGCGCCGGTACAGCGCGACCATCTGCTTCGTGTGGGTGATGGGCCAGAAGATGTTGTTGTGGAAGAAACCGTCGCCGTAGTAGGCGGCCTGCTCGGCGATCTCCGGGGTGCGGATCGAGCCGTGCCAGACGAACGGGGGGACGCCGTCGAGCGGTCGCGGCACAGAGGTGAAGCCCTGCAGCGGTGTGCGGAAGCGGCCCTGCCAGTCGACGACGTCCTCGCGCCACAGCTTGTGGAGCAGCGCATAGTTCTCGACTGCGAGCTCGACGCCCTGGCGGATGTCCTTGCCGAACCACGGGTAGACGGGGCCGGTGTTGCCGCGTCCCATCATGAGGTCGATGCGGCCGTCCGCGAGGTGCTGGAGGTATGCGTAGTCCTCGGCGAGGCGCACCGGGTCGTTCGTCGTGATGAGCGTCGTCGAGGTCGACAGGACGATGCGCTCGGTCTGTGCGGCGATGTGCGCGAGGAGCACCGTCGGGTTCGGCGGGGCGACGAAGGGCGGGTTGTGGTGCTCGCCCGTCGCGAAGACGTCGAGTCCTACCTCCTCGGCCTTCTTGGCGATCGCGACCGTGGCCTTGATGCGCTCGTTCTCGGTGGGGGTGCGGCCGGTCGTGGGGTCTGTCGTGACGTCGCCGACCGTGAAGATTCCGAACTGCATCGTGCGCTCCTGTCGTGTGGCCGCGTCGCCGCGGGAACCGTCTGGCATCTACTTTACCCTTCAATCAATGCAGACGCATGAAAATTCCCGACGAGGCTCCGTGATCCGCGACACGTCGCGTACAGCGCGACCCCGCCCCCGGAGAACCGGGGACGGGGTCGCATGAGCAGTGCCGGGATGGGGTCCGGCGCTGCACGCCTCACGCCGCACAGGCGGCGCTCCAGCAGGTCGAGGTCAGATCACTTGCGGATCGGCACCGCAGGCGCGTGCCAGATGCGGTCGAGGTAGTCCTGGATCGACCGGTCGGACGAGAAGAACCCGGTGCGGGCCACGTTGAGGATCGCCATGCGCGACCAGGACTCCTGGTCGGCGTACGCGGCCTCGACGCGGTCCTGCGCCTCGATGTACGTCTGGTAGTCCGCGAGCACCATGAAGCGGTCCTTGTAGAGCAGGTCGGAGATGACGAACTCGAACGCGGTACGGTCGCCGCCCGAGAAGATGCCCGACGAGATCAGGTCGATCGCGCCCCGCAGGGAGGCGTTGCCCTCGTAGAACGACGTCGGGTGGTACCCGGCGTCCGACAGGCTCTGCACCTCGGGCTCGGTCATGCCGAAGAGGAAGAAGTTCTCCCCGCCGACCAGGTCGTGGATCTCGACGTTCGCGCCGTCGAGAGTACCGATCGTGAGCGCGCCGTTCAGGGCGAACTTCATGTTGCCCGTGCCCGACGCCTCCTTGCCTGCGAGCGAGATCTGCTCGGACAGGTCAGCAGCAGGGATCAGCTTCTCGGCGAGCGTGACGTTGTAGTTCGCGGGGAACGCGACACGGAGACGGCCCTCGAGCTCCGGAGCGTTGTTGACGACGTTCGCGACCGAGTTGATGAGGAAGATGATCTCCTTCGCCATCTTGTACCCGGGAGCGGCCTTGGCGCCGAAGACCACGACGCGCGGCGTCAGGTCAGCAGCCTTGATCTCGCCCTTGAGCACGCGGTCGTAGATCGTGACGACGTGCAGGAGCTTGAGCATCTGGCGCTTGTACTCGTGCAGACGCTTGACCATGACGTCGAACAGGGCGTCAGACGCGAGCTCGATGCCGTCACGCTGCGCGAGCAGCGACACGAAACGGTCCTTGTTGCCCTGCTTGACCTCACGGAAGGCCTTGCGGAACGAGGCGTCCTCGGCGTACGGCTCGAGCTCCTTGAGGCGCTCGAGGTCGTTCAGCCAGCCAGTGCCGATGGTCTCGTCGATCAGGGTCGCGAGGGTCGGGTTCGAGAGCTGGACGAAGCGACGCGGCGTGATGCCGTTCGTGACGTTCGTGAACTTCTCGGGCCAGTACGCCGAGAAGTCGTCGAGGACCTTGTCGCGCAGCAGGTCGGAGTGCAGCGAAGCCACACCGTTGACCTTGGTCGAGCCGACCGTCGCGAGGAAGGCCATGCGCACGGCGCGCTCCGGCCGCTCCTGGATGATCGACATGCGGCGCACCCGGAGCTCGTCGCCCGGGTAGGTGGCGCGGATGCCGGCGAGGAACTGCTCGTTGATCCGGTAGATGATCTCGAGGTGGCGCGGCAGCAGTCGGCCGAGGAGGTCGACGGACCACACCTCGAGAGCCTCGGGCAGCAGCGTGTGGCACGTGTAGTTGAAGGAGCGGCGGGTGATGTCCCACGCGTCCTCCCACGACAGGCCCCGCTCGTCGACGAGGATGCGCATGAGCTCGGGCACGCCGATGACGGGGTGCGTGTCGTTGAGCTGGAACACGATGCGCTCGGGAAGCTTCTTGAGGTCGAAGCCCTCGGGCAGCGTCCGCAGGAAGTCGGCGATCGACGCCGCGACGAAGAAGTACTGCTGCTTGAGGCGCAGCTCCTTGCCCTGAGGCGTGGAGTCCTCGGGGTAGAGCACCTTCGAGATGTTCTCCGCGACGGTCTGCGCACGGACGGCAGCCTCGTAGTCGCCCGAGTTGAAGATGTGCAGGTCGAACGCGTTCGTCGCCTTCGCGCTCCAGAGGCGCAGCGTGTTGACGTTGGCCGTGCCGTAGCCCGGCACCATGTAGTTGTAGGGGACCGCGAGGACGGTCTCGCCCGGGATCCAGCGGGTCACGGAGCGACCGGTCTGGTCGATGGCCTGCTCGGTGTGGCCACCGAAGCGGACCTCGACGGCCTGCTCGGTGTGGGGGATCTCCCAGGGGGTGCCGTTCGTGAGCCACGAGTCGGGCTGCTCGACCTGGCGGCCGTCGACGAACGTCTGGCGGAAGATGCCGTACTCGTAGCGGATGCCGTAGCCGATGGTCGGGATGTTCTTCGTCGCGAGCGAGTCGATGAAGCATGCGGCGAGGCGGCCCAGGCCACCGTTGCCGAGACCAGGCTCGACCTCGGTCGCGCGGACGTCGTCCAGGGAGAGGCCGAGGGAGTCGAGGGCAGCGTCCGCGACGTCGGTCAGGCCGGTCGACAGGAGCGCGTTGTCCAGCTGCGGGCCCATGAGGTACTCGGCGGACAGGTAGGCGACGACCTTGGAGCCAGCGGCCTTCTGCGTCTCGACCGTGGTCAGCCAGTTGTCGACCATGTAGTTGCGGACGGTCTTGGCGAGTGCCTGGAACAGGTCGTCACGGCTGGCGGTGCCCAGTTCGACGCCCTGCTCGTAGCGCAACTGCCGGAGGAACTCGTCCTTGAACGAATCAACGGTTGCGGGGGTAGAGGTGGACCTCTCGGTGGTTTCAGTCACCTGCAGCACGCTACCGGTGAGAGCCCCCTTTTGCCATGACCTTCGGCTCAGGACATGTACGCGTACATCTCCTGCAAGCGATCCGGAATGCTGCCCCTCAGGACCACCTTGACCCCGCTGACCTGCGACAACATGGGAGTACCCGACGTGCAGGCCGGGGCCGCGTCCCACCGTCTTCCGTTGTAACGTGTGCTGAAAGTTGCAGGATCGTTGCAGAGGTCCTCGTCAGGGTCGCGCCCTTCCGTCTGAGTCGCCTGGTGCCTACGCTGGAGACGTCCCCGACGGTGCGGATCTGAGGCGGTGGTCGCCGTGCTCCTGGTCTGGTGCGTGCTCGCCATGCTCGTTGTCGGCTGCGTCCTGTGGGCCGTCAGGACAGCCTCGGTCTCCCACGAGGAGGAGAAGCTCGCCCAGGTCGACCCGTTCCTGGTCCTCGAACTCGAGCACCAGCTCGCCGTCGCGGCCGAGCGGATCCGCCGGGTCGACGCGGACCCCACGATGTTCGCCCGGGCGCACCACCTGCGCGCCGCCCTCTGGGCCTACGACGCACTCTTGCGGGAGGCCTGCCAGCTGGCGGGGGCCGAGAGCTCCCGCGACGCGGGCGCCGCCGTCGAGGTGTCGACGCTCCAGCGCGCGCTGTCCGCGCAAGACCTGCCGGACGAGATCTCGGCGATTAGCACGCAGACGCTCGGCGACCCGGACGCCCGGTTCCGGCGTGAGCTGGAGCTGGGCGCCCGGGGCTGGAGCTGGTGATCGCAGGGGTCAGGCGCGACCCTTGGCGTCGGCCTCCGCGCTGCGCGCCGCACCCTTCTCGGTGCGCGCGTCCGAGGTCGACAGCTCGCCCGACGTCGACTCCAGGTGCGCCCTGACGAACCAGTGGAACTGCTCGAGCGACCCTAGCTGCCCGATCAGCATGTCGTTCGTCACGTCGTCGAGCTCCTCCGTCGCGGTCGCCGCCTCGCGGTGGTCCGTGATGAAACCGCGATACACCTCGTCGAGAGCCCCGAGGTGGGCGATCGTGCTCGCCCGCCCGATCGAGTAGTCGTCCCACGTGCGGCTCGCGACGATCGCACCCGGCGTGCCGACCGGCACGCTACCGAGAGTCGCGATGCGCTCCGCGGTCTCGTCGACCATCGCCTGCACCGCGTCGACCTGCGGGTCGATCATCTCGTGGACCGCGATGAAGTGCGGGCCGATGACGTTCCAGTGGATGTGCTTGAGCGTGAGCGCGAGGTCGATCAGCGCGTGCAGCCGCGCCTGGAGGATCTGGGCGGTCTGCGCCCCTTCGTCGAGGGTGAGCGACGGGACCGTGTAGGCGGGGAGGCCTGCGTTCGCCTCGGTGCTCTTCGTGCTCTTCTTCGCGCTGCCCTTCGAGGATGCCACCGTGATGCTCCTTCGTCGTCGTGGCCGCCCTCCGCACGGACGGCCTTGCCGTTCCAGCATCCGACGGCTCGACGGCTCCCGCACGCTGGCAGGACGCGAGCCTCAGTCCCGCAGGAGCGCAGCCGCGTGCTCACCCGCAGCAGCGGCGGCGAGGAACGGAGTCGGGTCCGTCGCGAGGTCGCGGCCCATGGAGGACATCCGGACGGGGGAGCGGCGCAGCGCCGAGAGGAGCGGCGCGCCCGCCGCGCGGCGCACGAGCCGGTGCCGCGGCGCGAGCTCCGCGACCTGCTCCTCGACGAGGGCGTTGAGCCCCGTCGGCCCGCCGAGGGAGACCGGCACGTCGATGCCCTCGTCGAGCACGGGCACGACGACGTCAGCCGCGGCGAGCGCGACGCGGCCGTAGGCCGTGGTCGAGTGGTGCGAGACGCCGACGTGGCGCGGCCGCGCGTCGCTCGCCGACACGCGCAGCGAGCCGACAGGCCGCCCGCCGAGCGTCGCAGCAGCGTTGACGGCTTCGCCTGCCGCGACGCCGGAGAACCCCCAGCGGGTGCCCGTCCCGAGGTTGCCGGGACCTTGCGCGACGACCGTCACGTCGGCACCGACGACGTGACGCGCCGCCAGGAGGCCAGAGTGGACGGTGACGGCCTCGAGGTCGCCCCCGAACGCCTGGCCGACGGTCAGGCACGAGACGATCAGGCCCTCGTCACGCATCTGCGCGACGGTCCGGGAGAACCACGCAGGGAGCGCTCCGCCGTCGGTCATGACGTACGCGACCCGCGCGTCGGGCGCCTCCTCGCGGATGCCCGCGACGATCGCGGGCAGCGCCGAGTGCAGGTCGGCGACGACGACGGGCATGCCGTCGAGCGAGTCGGCCTCGCGGAACGTCTCGTGATGGTCGGACTCCTGCTCGTCCACACCGAGCACCATGGTCTGGAGCGGGGTGTAGCGCGCCTTGACGAGGTGGCCCGGCCCGGGCGGCTCCGCGACAGGGAGAGCGTCAGGGAGCGCAGCCACGAGGGCGTAGCCGCCGGTCCCGAGGCCGCGCTCGAGCGCCGTCGTGTTGAGGAGGACCCGGTCGCCCTCGGCCGGGCGACCGACGAGTCCGGGGTACGCGAGCGCACGCACCTCCGCGCCGTCGGACGTGCGCACGGTCGTCTCGAGCGCACCGGCCCACTCGCGGCCGAGCGACACCACGACCCCATCGCGCCAGTTGATCACGCAGACACGGTACCGCCCGCTAGCGTGGTGCCGGTGAGCGAGACGACCCCTGCCGCCGAGCGGCTGCTGAACCTGGTGATCGCCCTGGTGAACGCCGGCCGCCGGATGACCCGCGAGCAGATCCGAGCCTCGGTCGTCGGCTACGCCGGCACGTCGGACGCCGCGTTCGAGCGGACCTTCGAGCGTGACAAGGACCTGCTCCGAGAGCTCGGCGTCCCGATCGTCACCGTCGAGGGCGCCCACGCGACCGAGACGGGCTACCGGATCGACATGGACGCCTACGCGCTCGAGCCGCTCGAGCTGTCACCCGCGCAGCTCGCCGTCCTCGGTGTCGCCGCCGAGCTCTGGCAGGACCGCATGCTCCGCGACGACACGGCGCGCGCGCTCACGAAGCTGCGCGCCGCCGGGGGACCGGCACCGGACGCGGAGGGTGCCGCGGTCGCGGCTCTCGCGCCCCGCGTCCGCGAGGCCGGCGACGCCTACGGCCCTCTTCTCGACGCGACGACGTCACGCCGGGCGGTCACCTTCGACTACCGGGCGGCGAGCACGGGAGAGCTGACCCGGCGCACGGTCGAGCCGTGGCGCGTGGTCGCGCGCGGAGGCGGCTGGTACGTGATCGGCCGCGACCGCAGCCGCGACGCAGCGCGCGCGTTCCGCCTCAGCCGGATCGCGGGCCGCGTGCGCGCCGTCGGGCCGGAGGACGCGTTCCCCGTCCCCGCGGACCTCGACGTCGACGACCTGCTCGGGACGAGCCGCGCGGCCGTGCCGGCGGTCGTCGCGGTCGTGCCCGAGCGCGCCGCCGCGCTGCGGGCCCACGCCCGCGTCGTGACCCCGGCCGAGGCAGTCGAGCTCGGCGCTCCCGCCGAGCTTCCCGACCGTCTCGTCGGTCGTGAGATCCTCGCCGTCGACGCGGACGACCCGGACGCCCTCGCCGGTGAGATCGTCGGCTACGGCGACGCCGTCGTCGTCCTCGCGCCCCCGCAGGTGCGTGCGGCCGTCGTCGCGATGCTCGACGCCGCAGCAGACCTCCCCGACAAGGCCCGGCACGCGACGGAGGACCACCATGGCTGAGCGCACGAGCGAGCGGCTCGTCCGCCTCCTCGGGATCATCACCTACCTCGACGCGGGCGGGGAGCGGCCGCGCGTCGCGATCGCCGACCTCGCCGCACACTTCGGCGTCACGGTCGAGCAGGTCGTCAAGGACCTCGACCTGCTGTGGGTGTCCGGGACGCCGGGGCACTGGACGGACGACCTGATCGACTTCGACCTCGACTACGAGGCCGGGACCGTCGCGCTCGTGCAGCCGCAGGGGATGACGACCCCGCTGCGCCTCGGCACGCGCGAGGCTGTCGCGCTCATCGCCGCGCTGCGCGCGATGAAGGAGACGCTCGACGACACGATCGACCCACGCCTGGGGGAGGAGGTCGAGGGGACGCTCGCCGTGCTCACCGCAGCGACGGGCGAGGCTGCGGCGGCTCTCGACGTCCGCCTCGCCGAGCGCGGCTCGCCCGCCGTGACGGCCGCGCTCGGCGCAGCCCTCACGTCGGGCCGCCGCCTCCTGATCCGGTACGCGAGCGTCGCCGACGTCGTCACCGAGCGCGTCGTCGACCCGATCCGCCTGCAGGTCGAGGACGAGCACTCGTACCTCGTCGCGTGGTGCACGCGGGCGGACGACGAACGGTCCTTCCGCACCGATCGCATCCTCGAGGCGACCGTCCTCGACGAGCCCGCCGAGCAGCACGTGGGCATCAAGGACGCGACGTTCCGGCCCGCGGACGTCGCAGGGCCGACCCACCACGTCCGGCTCGTGCTCGCGAGCCCGGCGCGCTGGATCGCCGAGCAGATCCCCGTCGAGGCGGTCACCGACCTGGTCGACGGCGACTTCGCCGTCGACCTCGTCGTCGCCGAGCCTGCGTGGCTGCGACAGCTCCTCCTGCAGAACGCCCGCCATGTGCGCTCGATCGAGCCCGCCTGGGTCGCCGACGACGTCGCGGCCGCAGCGCGCGACGCCCTCGCCTGCTACACGTGACCTGGCGCCAGGCTGCTGAGAGGTAGCGTGGCTCCCGTGTGGTTCTGGATCTGGACGGCCCTCGTGCTCGGTGCCGCTCTCGCCGCGTTCTTCGTGTGGCGTGATGCGTGGCGCCGCTTCCGGCGCGCCGCCACCGAGGTGAGCGCGTCGGCCGGGCGGCTCGGCCAGGTCTGGGAGCGTGCCGCAGAGCGCACCGAGGAGCGCCTCGCGCAGTCTCCGTCGACCTCGCCGACGGTGACCGCGCCGCGCGCCGAGCTGCGCACGCGGGTCGACCGGCTGCGCCAGGAGCGGCTCGCCCGCAAGGCGTGGCGCAGGCGGCCGCGTCCCGAGGTGTGGGAGCGCTGGCGCAGCGTCTGGCGCTGAGACCGCGCACGTCCGCGCCGCGCGCGCGGTCTAGGATTGCCCCGTCCGTCGAACAGTCTGGAGAACGCCGTCATGGGCCTTCGCTCGCACCCCTGGGTCATCCCGGTCCTCATCCTCATCATCGTGATGCTGTTCGGCTCCTCGAAGCTCCCGGACCTCGCCCGCAACATGGGGCGCGCTCTGAAGATCGTCAAGAAGGAGGTCAAGGAGCTCCGGGAGGAGGACGCCCCGTCCCCGGCCTCGGCCTCGGCCCCGGCGCCGACGGCACCGGCGCCCGTCGCCCCGGCATCCGCCGCTCCACAGGCTGCTCCCGCGGCCCCTGCGGCCCCTGCGGTGCCAGCGGCTGAAGCCGCCCCGGCGGCACCGCAGCAGCCCGCGGCTCCCGTGCCGACGGCCGACCCAGACTCCGGGGACACCCCCGCGAAGGACTGAGCCGTGCGCACGCAGCAGCGTGCTCGTGACGGACGGATGTCGCTGCGCGAGCACCTGGTCGAGGCGCGCAACCGCCTCTTCCTCGCAGGGCTGGGGATCCTCGTCGGGACCGTCGTCGGCTGGTTCCTCTACGAACCTGTCTTCGAGCTGCTCCAGCAGCCGATCCTCGACGTCGCCGCCGAGAAGGGCCGCACGGTCGCGCTCAACTTCGCCGGCGTCGCGAGCGCGATCGACATGCAGGTCAAGATCGCCGTCTGGCTCGGCCTGATCGTGTCGAGCCCGTGGTGGCTCTACCAGGTGTGGGCGTTCGTCGTCCCCGGGCTCACCCGCCGCGAGAAGCTCTACACGCTCGGGTTCCTCGGCTCGGCCGTCCCGCTCTTCCTCGCGGGCGCGTGCCTCGCCTGGTGGGTCCTGCCGCGTGCTGTCGTGCTCCTCGTCGAGTTCGTCCCCGACCAGGCCCTCAACATCCAGGACGCGCAGGCGTACCTGTCCTTCGTCGCGCAGATCATCCTCGCGTTCGGGCTCGTGTTCCTCCTGCCGGTGTTCATGGTCGCGTTCAACATGGTCGGGATCGTGCGCGCGCGCACGTACCTGCGCGGGTGGCGGTGGGCGATCGTCCTCGCGTGCGTGTTCTCGGCTGTCATGACGCCCACGCCCGACGTCGTGACGATGCTCGCGATGACGCTGCCGATCATCGTGCTGTACTTCGCGGCGGTCGGCGTGTCTGCCCTCAACGACCGGCGGCGTGACCGCCGCCGTGCCGCGCAGGAGCAGGAGGACGGCCTGTGAGCCGGATCGGGCTCGTCGTCAACCCCACGTCGGGCAAGGGTCGCGGAGCCACCGCGGGTGCGCGCACGCGCGAGCGGCTGACCGCAGCGGGGCACTCGGTCGTGGACCTGTCCGGGGCGTCGCTGCTCGACGCGATGCACCACGCCCGGCAGGGCGTGATCGACGGTCTCGACGCGCTAGTCGTGGTCGGCGGCGACGGGATGGTCCACCTCGGCTTCAACGCCGTCGCGGCGACGACAGTGCCGCTCGGCATCGTCGCGGTCGGCTCGGGCAACGACTTCGCGCGGGCGACCGGCCTCCCGCGGCACAAGGTCGACGCGTCGGTCGACGTCCTGCTGGACGCGCTCGGGCGCTCCCGGTACCGCGCCGTCGACGCGGCCCACGTCAACGTTCCCGGGCATCTCGACGGGCGCTGGTTCGCCGGCGTCCTGTCCGCAGGGCTCGACGCGGCGGTGAACGACCGCGCCAACCGCCTGTCGTTCCCGCGCGGGCACCTGAAGTACCTGCGTGCGCTCGTCGGCGAGCTCGGCGCCTTCAAGCCGTTCGGGTACCGCGTGACCATGGGGGAACGGGTCTGGGAGTCGGCCGGCACGCTCGTCTCGGTCGCCAACGGTCCAGCTTTCGGCGGCGGCCTGCGGATCGCGCCGGACGCGGAGATCGACGACGGCCAGCTCGACGTCGTGCTCGCTGGGCCGTTCACCCGGTGGGGCGCGATGCGCATCCTGCCGCGCCTGTACCCCGGGACCCACCTCAGCCACCCGAGCGTCGACGTCGTGCGGGCGACGTCGGTCCTCGTCGAGCCCACCGACGCAGGTCTCGCCCCGCCCGTCGCGATGGCCGACGGCGAGTCGATCGGTCCGCTGCCGCTGCACGTCGAGGTGCACGCCCGGGCGGTGCGGCTGCTCGTCTGAGACGGCGGGGGCGCCGCTCGCTCGACTACCGTGGACGCCATGAGCACAGCCTCCGGGGTGGACCAGCCCATGTCTCCCGCGGAACGCTACGCCGCGGCCCGTCAGCGTCAGGTCGACGAGCGCACCGAGCTCGCCCGCTTCCGCGAGTCCTTCGAGTTCGACCTCGACGAGTTCCAGGTGCACGCCTGCCGCGAGCTCGAGAAGGGGCGGGGCGTCCTCGTCGCCGCGCCCACCGGTGCGGGCAAGACCGTCGTCGGCGAGTTCGCCGTCCACCTGGGCCTCGCGCGCGGGCTCAAGACCTTCTACACGACGCCGATCAAGGCGCTGAGCAACCAGAAGTACCACGACCTCGTCGCGCGCCACGGCGCCGATCGCGTCGGTCTCCTCACGGGTGACACGTCCGTCAACGGCGGGGCGGACGTCGTCGTCATGACGACCGAGGTGCTGCGCAACATGCTGTACGCCGGGTCCTCTGCGATCGACGACCTCGGGTTCGTCGTCATGGACGAGGTCCACTACCTCGCCGACCGCTTCCGTGGGCCCGTGTGGGAAGAGGTGATCATCCACCTGCCCGAGCCGGTCCAGCTCGTGTCGCTCAGCGCGACCGTGTCGAACGCCGAGGAGTTCGGCGACTGGCTCGAGATGGTGCGGGGCGATACCGCCGTCGTCGTCGAGGAACGCAGGCCCGTGCCGCTGTGGCAGCACGTCGCGACCCGCGCCGACGAGCGCAGCGCCCAGCTCCTCGACCTGTACGCCGGCCACGTCGACCCCACCGACCCCGGTGTGAACCCGCCGATCAACCCCGACCTGAGCATCGCGCTGCGGCGCGGCCAGGAGCCGTTCGCGCGGCACGGCCGCAACCGCGGTGCGCGCGGCCCCCGCGACGCGCGAGACAGGGGAGGGCGCTTCGAGCGGGGTCCGTCGCGACGCCCGCTCTCGCGCTTCTCCGTCGTCGACGCCCTGCACGAGAAGCGCCTGCTCCCGGCGATCTACTTCATCTTCTCCCGAGCCGGTTGCGAGGGGGCGCTCGCGCAGTGCCTCGCCTCGGGCATCTCGCTCACGTCCCCCGAGGAAGAAGCGCGCATCCGGCAGATCGCCGAGGAGCGGTGCGCCACGCTCGCGCCCTCCGACCTCGCTGTCCTCGGCTACGTCACGTGGGTCGAGGGGCTCGCGCGCGGGCTCGCGGCGCACCACGCCGGGATGCTCCCGATCTTCAAGGAGACGGTCGAGCACCTGTTCTCCCGCGGGCTCGTCAAGGTCGTGTTCGCGACCGAGACGCTCGCGCTCGGCATCAACATGCCCGCACGGTCGGTCGTCCTCGAGAAGCTCGTCAAGTGGGACGGGCGCGCCCATGCCGACCTGACGCCGGGGGAGTACACCCAGCTCACCGGACGCGCCGGGCGGCGCGGGATCGACGTCGAGGGGCACGCGGTCGTCGTCGACCACCCGCAGCTCGACCCGGTCGCGCTCGCCGGACTCGCGTCACGGCGGCTCTACCCGCTGCGGTCGAGCTTCCGCCCGACGTACAACATGGCCGTCAACCTCGTCGACCGCGTGGGCCGCGAGCGCGCACGCGAGATCCTCGAGACGAGCTTCGCGCAGTTCCAGGCGGACCGCGGGGTCGTCGGCCTGGCGAAGCAGGCGCGATCGCACGCGGAGGCCCTCGCAGGGTATGCGGAGGCGATGACGTGCGACCTCGGCGACTTCCGCGAGTACTCGCGGCTGCGATCGGCGATCGCCAGCCGCGAGGGTGAGCTGCGCAAGCGTGACCAGGGACGACGCCGTGCTCTGGTCGCGGCGTCCCTCGGCGCTCTGCGCCGGGGCGATGTCGTCACGGTGCCGTCGGGGCGGCGTGCGGGCTACGCCGTCGTGCTCGACGCCGGGACGACCGAGGCCTTCGAAGGGCCCCGGCCCACGGTTCTCACCGAGGACGGCAAGGTGTCTCGCCTGAGCGTCACGGAGCTCACGGAGGCCGTCGAGCAGGTCACGCGCGTGCGGCTGCCGAAGCAGCTCAACACGCGCGTCCCGCGGGAGCGTCGCGACGTCGTCGCACGCATGCGCGCCGCCCTCGCCGAGGCTGAGGACGTGCCGTCGCGGCCTCGCGGGAAGGGCCGGGCCAGCGCGGCCGACGACCGCGAGCTCGAGCACCTGCGCCGTGAGCTGCGCCAGCACCCGTGCCACGCGTGCCCGGACAGGGAGGGGCACGCGCGCTGGGCGGAGCGGTGGACGCGGCTCGACAAGGAGCACCGCGCGCTCCTGCGCCGGATCGAAGGGCGCACGGGCACGATCGCACGCGAGTTCGACCGGGTCTGCGACGTGCTCGTCGACCTGGGATACCTGCGGGTGCGGCCTGCGCGCGACACCGACGACGTCGACCACGACGACGCCGAGGCGCGCATGCGCACGACGGTCACGGGCCACGGCAAGGCGCTCAAGCGCCTGTACGCGGAGAACGACCTCCTCCTCGCGCAGTGCCTGCGGTCGGGCGTGTGGTCGGGGCTCGACGCAGCAGGGCTCGCGGCGGTCGTCTCGACGGTCGTGTACGAGGCGCGCCGGGACGACGGCGGTGAGGAGCCGCACCTCCCGGGCGGTCCGGAGGGCCGCCTGGGGCGGGCCGTCGAGGGCACGGTGCGCGAGTGGTCTCGGCTCGAGGACGTCGAGGTCGCGCACCGGGTCGAGCCCACGCCGGTCGTCGACACGACCCTCGTCGCGCCGGTCTACCGCTGGGCTCAGGGACGCTCGCTCGAGTCCGTCCTGCGGGGCACAGAGCTTGCTGCCGGCGACTTCGTCCGCTGGTGCAAGCAGGTGATCGACGTCCTCGACCAGATCTCGGTCGCCGCCCCCGACCAGGAGACGGCGCTCGCCGCGCACGAGGCGGTCGGGCTGCTGCGGCGCGGCGTCGTCGCGTACACGTCCGTGTGACACGAGCCTGCCGGCAGGGCCGTAGGGGCAGACACGGCGGGTGAGGCGCGTCACGGGGCGGGCGAGACCGCTCCGTGGACGTCTGCCGTGGCTTATCGTGAACGTTCGTGGCCTCCATCCTCTACCGCAACGGCGTGATCCACTCGCCCGCGGACCCGTTCGCCGAAGCCCTCCTCGTCGAGGACGGTGTCGTGGCATGGCTCGGCGCCGAGGACTCCGCGAGCTCGTTCGTGTCGCGCGCCGAGGCGGTCGTCGACCTCGACGGCGCCCTCGTGACGCCGGCGTTCGTCGACGCGCACGTTCATCTGCTCTCGACCGGCATGGCCCTCGAAGGGCTCGATCTGTCGCTCGAGGCGGACGTCACGACCGCCACGTCGGCTTTCGCCGCCGTCGCGAACCGGGTGCGCGACCTGCGTCGCGGGGAGGCGCAGTCGCGTGGGCCGCTCGTCGGGTGGGGGTGCGACACCTCGGCGTGGCCTGACGCGGTCCGCGCGACGCGCAGCGCCCTCGACGGCGCAGCGGAGGGTGCGCCTGTCGTGCTCGTGCGTCCCGACCTGCACTCGAGCCTCGCGTCGACGGCAGTGTGCGAGCGCCTCGGTCTCGACCGCCGCGCAGGGTGGGACGACGAGGGCTGGCTCACGGGCGACGCCCACGAGTCCGTCATGGCCGAGCTGCGCGCCGACGCCGACGCCCGCCACCGCGAGCTGACCGATCGTGCGCTCCAGCTGGCCGCGAGCCGCGGCATCGTGTCCGTCCATGAGCACTCGCTCCCGTCGACGGACACGCGCGCAGGCCTCGCCGACCTCATCGCACGCACGCGCACGGCAGACTCCGGGCTGCCGCTCGTCGTCGGCTACCGCGGCGAGCTGTGCGAGACGACCGACGACGTGCACGAGCTCCTCACCGCCGTTCCCGGGCTGACCGGGGTGGGCGGCGACATGCCCGTCGACGGTTCGGTCGGCTCGCACACGGCGGCGCTCACGAGCCCGTACGTCGACCTCAAGGACCCCGCCGACCCGCTGCGCACGGGCGTGCTCGAGCTCACGGCTGAGCAGGTGTGCAACCACGTCCTCGCCGCGACACGCGCCGGGGTCCAGGCGGGCTTCCACGTCATCGGCAACCGCGCCATGAGCGAGGTCGTGCTCGGGTTCCAGGCTGCCGCGGACCTCGAGGGGCTCGCGGCGATCCGCGGCGCCGGTCACCGGCTCGAGCACGCCGAGATGATCGATGCGAGCGCCCTCGCGGCGATCGTCCTCATGGGTGTCCGCCTCTCCGTCCAGCCGGCGTTCGACGCCGTCTGGGGCGGCCCGGGCGGCCTCTACGAGAAGCGGCTCGGGAAGCTGCGCGCCGAGGCGATGAACCCGCTCGCCGACCTTGCGGGTGCAGGGGTGCCGCTCGCACTCGGCTCGGACACGCCCGTGACACCCTTCGACCCGTGGGGCGCCGTCTCCGCGTCACTCTTCCTCAACGCCGCCGACCAGCGGATCTCGGCCCGTGCAGCGTTCCGTGCGCACACGCGTGGCGGTTGGCGGCTCGCAGGGCTCGACCACACGGGGGCAGGTGAGATCCGGGTCGGGGCTCCCGCCCACCTCGCGCTGTGGCGTGCCGAGCACCTCGGCGTCCAGGGGCCGCACACGACGATCGCGGCGTGGAGCACCGACGCCCGCTCGGGGACGCCGCTCCTGCCGTCGCTGGGTCCTGACGAGCCTGCTCCGACATGCCTGCAGACGCTGCGCGACGGCGTCGTCATCTACGACACGCTCGGCTGACCCGGAGCCGCTCCCGCATCCACGGGCACGGCGCTGAGCAGCGCGGTCGGCACAGGCTGATCGCGTAGGCTTCGCTCGTGCTACCTCGCCCGACGCCGCTGCTGCTCGCCCTCCCGCTGGCGGTCGTCGGAGGGTTAGGCCTCGACGTGGCCTTCCCGGACCGCGGCGTCTGGCCGCTTGCGTACGTCGCCGTCGGCCTGCTGTTCATCGCGCTGCGCGGCCACCGGGCGCGCGCGGCGTTCGTGATCGGGAGCGTGTGGGGCGTCGCGTTCTTCGTCCCGCACCTGTCGTGGGCAGGCTTCGCGGCAGGCGACCTGCCCTGGTTCGCGCTCGCGACCGCCGAGGGCCTGCTCGTCGGCGTCTCGTGCGCCGCCTTCGCCTGGGCGGCACGGATCCCCGTGATCGCGAGACGTGGGGCCCTCAGCGCGTTCGCCTTCGCGTTCGCGCTGACCGCAGGCGAGGTGCTGCGCAGCTCGTGGCCGTTCGGCGGCTTCCCGTGGGGCCGCCTCGCGTTCTCCCAGGCCGACTCGCCGCTCGGACGGTACGCCTGGCTCGGCGGGACCGTCCTCGTGTCGTTCCTCGTCGCTCTCGTCGGAGCCCTCGTCGCTCTCGCCGTCCTGAGCCTGGTGCGGCTGCGCCTCGGGCGTGCGGGCGGTGCCGTCATCGTCGCGTTCGTGCTCGTCGCGGGCGGGCTGTTCGTGCCTCTCACGACGCAGCCGGAGGGCGGGCGCCTCTCCGTGGGCGCAGTCCAGGGCAACGTGGCGGAGCCCGGGCTGCGCGCGTTCGCGACGCGCTACCAGGTGCTCGGCTTCCACGCGGACGGCACCCGTGCGCTGCTCGACTCGGTCGAGCCCGGAGAGCTCGACCTCGTCGTCTGGCCGGAGAACGCGTCCGACGTCGACCCCCGCAAGGACCAGCAGGCGTGGGACGTCATCGACCAGGCCGCCCGTGACGTCGCGGCACCGCTGCTCGTGGGGTCGCAGCAGTACGTCGAGAACGGCCGCTACAACCAGAGCCTGCTGTGGCAGCCGGGCGTGGGCATCGTCGACCTCTACGCCAAGCAGCGCCCCGCCCCGTTCGGCGAGTACATCCCGATGCGCTCCTTCTTCAGCCGGTTCTCGGACATGACGGACCTCGTCACGACGGACATGCTCCCGGGCAAGGAGATCGGCACGTTGCCGCTCGAGTCGCCGCGCCTCGGGCGGACGGTCGTCCTCGGCTCCGTGATCTGCTTCGAGGTCGCGTACGACGACGTCGTCCGTGACGCCGTCGCGGGCGGCGCGGAGGTGCTCCTCGTCCAGACGAACAACTCGAACTTCGGCTACAGCGCCGAGTCCACGCAGCAGCTCGCGATGTCGCGGATGCGCGCGATCGAGTCCGGGCGGTCGACGATCCAGATCTCGACGGTCGGCGTGAGCGGCGTGATCGACGCGACCGGGCGCGTGCACCAGCGCACGGGGTTGTTCGAGCCTGCTCAGCTCGTCGCGTCTGTGCCGCTGCGCAGCACGCTGACACCCGCGACACGCGCGGGTGCCGTGCCCGCGTGGATCGTCGTCGCCGTGGCCTCAGCCACTACGGTGGCGGGGATGATCGTCGCGGTGAGCGCGCGCAAGGGCAGGAGGAAGTCATGACGGACGGTGGTCAGGGGGCCGCGGGTCGGGGCACGGTGGTCGTGGTGCCGACCTACGACGAGTCGCTCACTCTTCCCGGGACGCTCGAGCGGTTGCGTCGCGCCGTCCCCGACGCGGACGTCCTCGTGGTCGACGACGGCAGCCCGGACGGGACCGGTGACCTCGCGGAGCGGATCGCCGCGCAGGACCCGGCCGTCCACGTCATGCACCGCTCCGGAAAGCAGGGACTCGGCTCCGCGTACATCGCCGGGTTCCGCTGGGCGCTCGAGCGTGGTTACGACGTCGTGTGCGAGATGGATGCGGACGGCTCCCACCGGCCGGAGGAGCTGCCGGCGCTGCTCGCGCGGCTCGAGGGTGAGCCGCGCGTCGACCTGGTGATCGGGGCTCGCTGGGTGCCAGGCGGGAAGGTCGTCAACTGGCCCTTGCACCGCGAGATCCTCTCGCGCGGCGCCAACGTGTACACGCGGGTGATGCTCGGCCTCGGCGTCGGTGACGCGACGGGCGGCTTCCGGGCGTTCCGCGCCCCCATGCTGGGCCGGCTCGAGCTGGGCTCGGTCGCGTCGCACGGGTACTGCTTCCAGGTGGACATGACCATGCGCGTGATCGACGCCGGGGGAGCGGTGGGCGAGGTCCCGATCACCTTCGTCGAGCGTGAGGCGGGCGTGTCGAAGATGAGCCGGGCGATCATCGTCGAGGCGCTCGGCAAGGTGACTCTGTGGGGTCTGCAGCGCCGCGGGCGTCAGGTGGCACGGGCATTCTCCCGGCGCTGATCAGCACGACCTCGACGGGTGCGCGTGACGGGTGCAGAGATGGCGACGAGGGTCGGTTCCTTGTGGGAACCGACCCTCGTCGTGTGTGTCCGTCAGGCGCTGCGGCGCAGCTTTCCTGCCCGCAGGAGGTCGAGACGCTCGTCGAGAAGCTCCTCGAGCTCCTTGATCGTGCGGCGCTCGAGCAGCATGTCCCAGTGCGTGCGGACGGGCTTGGTCGCCTTGGGCTCGGGGCGGTCGGCGTCGCGCAGCAGGGCGAGCTCGCCGCACCGGCACTCCCACTCCACCGGGACCTCGGCCTCGGTCGAGAAGGGGAGGATGATCGTGTGCCCGTTGGGGCAGTCGTAGTGCGCCTGGAACCGAGGCGCGAAGTCGACTCCCTCGTCAGTCTCCATGCTCTTGGAGCCGATGCTCATTCCGCGCAGTGACCGGTCGGCCATGGTGTCCTCCAGAGGGCTGTGTGCAGCCGTTGCGTGTGCAGGGTCTGCAGGTAGAACGTTCGTCGGGCGCTGCTTTGTTCCGTCGATCGGGAGGTCGGCGGTGAAGGTCTGGTGAACTGCACCTGCCGGCTCGCGGTGCGAGCGGCCTGTTTGAGAACCATCCTGCCGTGCAAATGGCATGGCGCCACCCGGAAGGTTACACGGGGGAGAGGTGGTCCTGCACGCGTCCCGGGCTCCCGCGGCGCGTGGGCCTGACCACACAGGTGTCGGACGCGCCAGGCATGATGGGATTGGTGCGGCCTCGTCGTCGCGCGGACCGATCGAACATGGGAGACACGGTGAACAAGTCTCAGCCGGGTGCAGCGGTCGCTCACGCCGCCGACGCGCACGACGTGATCCGCGTGCGCGGCGCACGGGAGAACAACCTCAAGGACGTCAGTCTCGAGATCCCGAAGCGGCGCCTGACGGTCTTCACCGGTGTGTCCGGGTCCGGGAAGAGCTCGCTCGTCTTCTCGACGATCGCTGCGGAGTCGCAGCGCATGATCAACGAGACCTACAGCGCGTTCCTGCAAGGGTTCATGCCCACCGTGGGCCGGCCGGAGGTCGACGTCCTCGAGGGCCTCACGACCGCGATCATCGTCGACCAGGAACGGCTGGGGGCCAACCCGCGCTCGACCGTCGGCACGGTCACGGACGTCAACGCGCTGCTGCGCATCCTCTTCAGCCGTCTGGGGGACCCGCACATCGGCCCGCCGAACGCTTACTCGTTCAACGTGCCGTCGGTGCACGCGAGCGGCGCGATCACCGTCGAGCGAGGCGGCCGCACGATGGCCGAGAAGGCGACGTTCAACCAGCTCGGCGGCATGTGCCCGCGGTGCGAGGGCATGGGGAAGGTCAACGACTTCGACCTGACGGCCCTGTACGACGAGAACCTCTCGCTCAGCGACGGCGCCCTCACGATCCCGGGCTACACGATGGACGGCTGGTACGGGCGCATCTACCGGGGTTCCGGGTTCTTCGACCCGGACAAGCCGATCCGTGACTTCACGAAGCGCGAGCTGCACGACCTGCTCTACAAGGAACCGACCAAGATCAAGGTCGACGGGATCAACGTCACCTTCGAGGGGCTTGTCCCGAAGATCCAGAAGTCGTTCCTCTCCAAGGACCGTGAGGCGATGCAGCCGCACGTCCGTGCCTTCGTGGACCGTGCGGTGACGTTCACCGTGTGCCCCGAGTGCGAGGGGACGCGCGTCAGCGCGGAGGCACGGTCGTCCCGGATCTCCGGCAAGAACATCGCCGACCTCTGTGCGATGCAGATCAGCGACCTCGCCCAGTGGGTCGCGGCGCTCGACGAGCCTGCCGCCCGGCCGCTGCTCGTGGCGCTGCACAGCACGCTCGAGCACTTCGTCGAGATCGGCCTCGGGTACCTGTCGCTCGACCGGCCGTCCGGGTCGTTGTCGGGCGGCGAGGCTCAGCGGACCAAGCTCATCCGGCACCTCGGCTCCGCGCTGACGGATGTCACCTACGTGTTCGACGAGCCGAGCATCGGTCTGCACCCGCATGACATCGCGCGGATGAACCGCCTCCTGATGCGGCTGCGGGACAAGGGGAACACGGTGCTGGTCGTCGAGCACAAGCCCGAGGTCATCGTGATCGCGGACCACGTCGTCGATCTCGGTCCAGGCGCGGGCACCGCGGGCGGGAAGATCTGCTTCGAGGGCACGGTCGAAGGACTGCGGGGGAGCGGCACCCTCACCGGGCAGCACCTCGACGACCGGGCGCGCCTGAAGGACACCGTACGGACCCCGAGGGACCACCTCGCGATCCGCGGTGCCACGGCCAACAACCTGGCGGACGTCGACGTCGACGTCCCGCTCGGGGTGCTCACGGTCGTCACCGGTGTGGCCGGGTCGGGGAAGAGCTCGCTCGTGCACGGCTCGATGCCACGGGACGCGGGAGTCGTGACGGTGGACCAGGGCGCGATCAAGGGCTCGCGCCGCAGCAACCCCGCGACCTACACCGGGCTGCTCGAGCCGATCCGTAAGGCGTTCGCCAAGGCGAACGGCGTCAAGCCTGCACTGTTCAGCGCCAACTCCGAGGGTGCCTGCCCGGCCTGCAACGGTGCGGGCGTGATCTACACGGACCTCGGCATGATGGCGGGCGTCTCGAGCACGTGCGACGCGTGCGAGGGCAAGAGGTTCCAGCCGGCGGTGCTCGAGTACCGACTCGGCGGGCTCGACATCTCGGAGGTGCTCGCGCTGCCCGTCGAGAAGGCGGTGGCGTTCTTCGCCGAGGGTGAGGCACGCGTCCCGGCGGCGCACAAGATCCTTGAGCGACTCGTCGACGTGGGCCTCGGTTATGTCAGCCTGGGGCAACCGCTCACGACGCTGTCCGGTGGTGAGCGCCAGCGGCTCAAGCTCGCGACGCACATGGGGGAGGCGGCCGGCATCTACGTCCTCGACGAGCCGACGACCGGTCTGCACCTCGCCGACGTCGAGCATCTTCTCGGACTTCTCGACCGGCTCGTCGACGCGGGGAAGTCCGTCATCGTCATCGAGCACCACCAGGCGGTCATGGCGCACGCGGACTGGATCATCGATCTGGGGCCAGGTGCAGGACACGAAGGTGGACGGGTCGTGTTCGAGGGAACGCCAGCAGAGCTCGTCGCGGACCGGTCGACGCTCACCGGTCAGCATCTCGCGGAGTATGTCCGGGTGTGAGTCTCGTCGAGCGGCGCTGGTCCTGACGCTCTGGCGACACCGGGATGCCTGGGCCGCGCCGGCCCGGCGTGCGTGCGACGGGCGCTCAGCGAGGGACGGGCTTGGCGTACCAGCGGTCCGAGTAGGGCTCGTCGTTGAACGGCTCGACCCGGCGGTACCCGAGCCTCTCGTACATCGCGCAAGCTTCGACGAGACGGCTGTGCGTGTCCAGGCGGACAGTGACGATGCCGCGCCCTGCGAACATCTGTTCGAGTCTCGCGATCGGCTGGCGCGCCAGGCCTGAACCGCGTGCAGCCGGGGTCGTGAAGACCTTCGTCAACTCGGCAATGTCGCCGATGAACCGCGCGCCGGCGCACGCGACGGGCGCGTCGTCCTGGAACGCCAGGAGGAAGACTCCGGTCGGGCCGGTCAGGTCGTCGTGAGGCTCGTCCAGGAGCGCCTGGTCGACCTCGGCGAGCGTTGCCGGGCGCCCGTAGTAACGAGATGCGACGTCATGCATGTAGGAGCGCACGATCTGGGCGGCGATAGGAGAACCAGGTTCGACGACCTCGATGCTGCGCATGGGCGGGATCCTCGTCCCGGCCTCCCACTTCCCCGCTTGCCGATAAGGTACATTATGTCACTTCACCCTCACCCGCCCGGGTTGTGCGGCGGCCCCCCTCCTCTTCAGAGCATCACCAGATCGGTCCCCGTCGACGCATGGTCCCCGAGCGATGCGCTTCGGATCGCAGGATCGTCGTACGTGTTCCAGTAATACGTCGACGTGCGGGACGAGAACAGGCCCGTGTAGATCGTCTTCTCGAACTCACCCGACTCCATCGCTGCAGCTCCCTCGACCATGGCGACCTGCTGGAGCGTGTGGAAGGCGCGGCTGACGTTCTCCTCCTCCGTGGTCTTCTGCGGGTAGTGCGCGTTGACGTAGGCAGCACGCACGAAGCGTGAGGGCGAGTAGTAGTCACCGGGCAGTCCGCGCATCTGGGAGCCTGACCCGAAGGGTGACAGGCGCGCTCCCCCGAGCGCTTGCTCGGCCGGGAAGCCAGGGGTCACGTTCAGATAGTTGCGGAGATTCTCGTGGTGCCAGGCGAACCCTGGTTGGTTGGTGAGCACGTCGACGTCGTCGTCGAACACCTGCATCCCGTGCGTCGTCTGCTCCACGACGATCGAGCGGTCGTCGTCCGCGACGATCCAGTGCAGCATCGCGCTCGGGAATCTCTCATTGATGGGACGGTCGACGATGACGACGCTCCTCAGCGCCGCCTGGACCTCGTCGACGGTCGTGAACCGCGATGTCAACCAGAGCGGGAACTCGAATGCTGCGACGTTCGTCGCGCCCTCCTTCGGGACAGGTGCGTACTGCGCGTAGCCGGGGAAGTTCAGGCCCGCGACGGCAAGCCCCGCGTCGTTGCCGCAGTCGTAGTACAGCGGGACATCCTCCTCAACTATCGCCATGCCGATGACCGCGTGCTCGACGTCGTGGATGGCACCGAACGGTGAGCGAGGGACAAACCCGGTGGGCGTGATGACGACGCCCTCCCCATATCCGTTCGTCCAGTCGAGGTTGCGCGCGAGATACGCGTGCCCATCGCTGTCCGAGAACCTGATGCTGGTGCACATGCTGGCCGCTCCTTCGGTCGGGCCCGGACGGTACCGGGCTTCGGCAGGGTGCTGCGCATGTGGAACTGCGCCCTTTGCCCCAGCTCCAGAGTCCCGCTGCCATCCGCGCCGCGCACCCCGGGCGCGGTGGCACGTATCGCCGCCCCGGGCACCCGGATCTGGTTCGCTGCCGCAGTGATGCGGATATAGGTTGGCAGCGTGCCGAGACCCCGACTCCCCCGCGCTGTGGTTCGCGCTGGCGCGCTGACCGTCGCTGCGCCGTTCGCCGTCGCTGCGTCGCTCATCGTGACCGACGCGATCAAGAAGTACCGCCGCGACGCGGCTGAGGTGAGCTTCCCGCACCTACCGCCGCTCGACGGCGAGGTTGCCGGGACGCGTACGCGCCTCTTCACGTACGGCGAGGATCTCTACGCGTCGATGCTCGCTGCGATCCGCGGCGCCCAGCACACGATCATGCTCGAGTCCTACATCTGGAAGGGCGACGCGATCGGCGCTGAGTTCAAGGAGGCGCTCATCGAGGCCGCGGACCGCGGCGTCAGCGTCTACGTGATCTTCGACGGCTTCGCGAACCTCGTCGTCCCGCGTGAGTTCCTCCGGTTCCCCGAGCGCATCCACGTCCTTCGCTACCCCGCGTTCCGGCCGGGTCTCTTGACGCTCAACGTGCGCCACTCCGGTCGCGACCACCGCAAGATCCTCGTGGTCGACGACGAGATCGGCTTCGTCGGCGGGTACAACATCGGCTCGCTGTACGCGACCGACTGGCGCGACACGCACCTCGGCCTCGAAGGACCCGCGGTGTGGGACCTGCGCAACGCCTTCGTCGACTTCTGGAACAGCACACGCCGCCCCCACCTCCCGGTCCTGCCCGACCCGGGCTCTGACCACTGGGAGCCGCACATCCGGCCGGCTCGCAACGCGCCAGGTCACCTCCTGTTCCCGATCCGCGGGATCTACCTGCAGGCGATCGACCGGGCGCAGAGCCACATCTACATCACGCAGGCCTACTTCATCCCCGACCACGAGATTCTCGACGCCCTGCTCGCAGCGGCCCGGCGCGGTGTCGACGTCCGGGTGATCGTCCCGGACAACTCGAACCATGTCGTGACGGACTGGCTGTCGCGAGGCCTGTACTCGAGCCTTCTCGCCGGCGGAGTGACGATCTGGCTCTTCCAGGATGCGATGGTGCACGCGAAGACCGCGACGATCGATGGCGTGTGGACCACGATCGGCACAGCGAACATCGACCGTCTGAGCCTCTCGGGCAACTACGAGATCAACATGGAGATCTACGACGAAGGGCTCGCCAAGCAGATGGAACAGGTCTTCGAGACCGACCTCAGCAACTGCCGCGAGCTCACGGCCGAGGAATGGGAGAACCGCGGGCGCATCGCGCGCATCAGCGAGAGAGTGCTCGCTCCCCTGCGTCCCCTCATGTGACACGGGTGCCGCCCGGGTCGGCCCCACTCGCCCGGACCGCCGCCGCTCGAAACTAGACGTGCGAAGAGGAAGGTCTTGGCTCGGAGCGTTCAGTCGCCGTGCGCCCCGCGGTGCTTGAACGCCTCGCGGTGATCGGGAACAGACCGCACCACGTCTGCGATCTCCTCCTCGGGCCGCGGCGGGACGGTCTCGTCGGCCTCGATCACCGGCACCTCGGCGAACTCCGGGTGCGCAGCCAGCTCGGCTGCAGCGACGTCAGCAGGATCGGTGTTCTCGGCCATGATGGCCTCCGGCTAGATCATCCAGCGGTGCGGGCACGACGGCGAGCAGCGAGCTCGTCCGTCGGGGTGCTAGCCGACTCCTCGTCGCCCAGACGTTCGGTCGGCAGCTCGGCGAGAGACCCCTCGACCTCGCGCCACACACGGCCGACAGCGATGCCGAACACTCCCTGGCCACCCTGGACCAGGTCGATCACCTCGTCAGCGCTCGTGCACTCGTACACGCTCGCCCCGTCGCTCATGAGCGTGATCTGGGCGAGGTCGTCGACACCACGCTCACGCAGGTGCGAGACCGCAGTGCGGATCTGCTGGAGCGAGACCCCCGTGTCCAGGAGCCGCTTGACCACCTTGAGCACGAGGATGTCGCGGAAGCTGTAGAGACGGTGCGTCCCGGAGCCGTTCGCGGGGCGAACGGTCGGCTCGACCAGCCCAGTCCGCGCCCAGTAGTCGAGCTGCCGGTACGTGATCCCCGCGGCGCGGCACGCCGTAGGCCCGCGGTAACCGGTCGCCGAGTCCTGCTCCGTGAGATCATCGCCGAACAGCAGTCCCTGTGAGGCGGCTGCCGCCCGCGCCGCCGGCTGCTCGCCGGTCTCGCTCGTGGTGCTCACGCCAGCCTCCTGTTTGACCTGCACGGCCGTCATGGCCCTGTCTCTGATGGCTACGCTACGGGCCACCCCTGACAGCGTCAACGACCGTGCCGTCCAGTCGTTTCGGCGTGTCGCGAGACGTGTCTCACGTTCAAGTTGAGGTTGAGAGTTTGCCGTCAGCGGTGCAGGTCCCCGCTCGAGATGGCTAGTCCTGGTGGGACAGCGCCTGCCGCACGAGAGCCGCGTGGAGCTGGATGAATGACTCCCCCAGCTCGACCGCCGTCGCGTCCGCCCTCGCGCGCGCCGCAGGCGTGCCCTGCGACCGCACAGGAGCGACCACCTGCTCAGCGAGCGCGAGCTGCCGGTCCGCGGACGATCGGAGCGCACGCAGGTGGCGGGCCCCGATCCCGTGCTGGTGCAGCGCCGCGGCGTGAACGACGATCTGCTGCGCCCACGAGTCGAACCGGCCGCGAGCGTCGGCTCGGATGATCCCCGCCTCCAGCAGCTCCTCGACGACCCGCACCTCGACGCCCGCCTCGGCCGCGAGCGTCGCAGCCGTCAGCCTGTCAGCAGGACGCAGGTCTGCGCGCTCACCGTCGGCCGTCGCCAGGTGCGGAACCACGGGCGCAGGCTCGTAGAGCCCGGCATCCATCTCCGCGAGACGATCCTTGATCACCTTGAGCGGCAGATAGTGGTCCCGCTGCTGCCCGAGGACGAAGCGCAGCCGCTCGACGTGCGCAGGCGAGTACTGCCGGTATCCGGCCGGGGTGCGTACAGGCTCGACGAGCCCCTGGTCCTCGAGGAAACGGAGCTTGGAGCTCGTCAGAGCCGGGAACTCCGGCCGCAGCGCCGCGAGGACGTCGGAGATGCGCATCGACGCCCGCGTCGACACACCAGCGGGCCACGTCTCGACGAGCTGCGGGAGGCGCGCGCCAGCGCCTTCCTCCGCGGACGAGGCCTGCGGGGACGCCGGGCTCACTGGCCGCTTCCCGCAGCGCGGCGGCTCGGGAAGAAGACCATGCGGAACTTGCCGACCTGCACCTCGTCACCCGACCGGAGGACTGCGGCGTCCACCCGCTCACGGTTGACGTACGTGCCGTTCAGCGAGCCCGAGTCGCGCACCGAGAACTCGCCTCCCGCCCGCACGAAGTTCGCGTGCTTGCGCGAGACCGTGACGTCGTCGAGGAAGATGTCCGAGCGCTCGGAGCGGCCGACCAGGATACGGTCCGAGTCGAGGAGGAACCTGGCTCCCGCCCCGGGCCCGCGCTGGACGATCAGGAGCGCGCAGTCGGCCGGGAGGGCGGCGATCGCGGCCTGGTCCTCGGTGCCGAGCGTGGCGGTCGCGTCGGCCGGTGGCGTCGACGGGGCCGTGTCTCGAGGGACGGCGCCGAAGACGACGGTCGCCTCGATCCCCGACGGGGGCTCGACCGAGCCGCCGGGAACCTGTTCGTGCGTACCGTCAGTCATGCACCCTCCTCGGCCTTGGTCGCGCACCTGCGCGACCACTCACACATCGGTCGACCTGCACCTCCACTTTATGCATGATCCGCCGCAGAGCCATAGCGATGTTGTCGCGACCTGCGCGGGGATCCTCACTGAGCGGGAGCCACGGGCGTCGCGAACCGTTGTGCGGAGGGCTCGCGAACCGCGTCGATCCGTATCTCCTTCTGCGCTGTGACGGTTCCCTTGCCGCCCGCATTCCGGACGGAGGCCATCGCACCGCCCGGGATCTCGAGCGCTGGCGTCAGCGTGTCGGCGGAACCGATCACGTGCCACACGTACGGCGTCGAGAGCAGCGTCCCGTCGAGCAGGAGGCCCTGAGGGGTGTCGGTGAACGCAGACGACGCGACGATCCGGACGTCATTGAGCTCGATCACTTCCGCGCCGGCGTTCCGCAGCTCCTGGAGCACGGAGAGCATCGTGGTCCCCGGGAGCGCCGTGTCGCCCTCATCGATGCGCACGACGACGCCCGGTCCTTCGGCGGGAAGCCGTCCCGACAGGATGCCCTGGACCTCGGCCCGGGCGAGGGCCAGATCGACCGCGGCCGCGCGGTCGTCCGTGCTGCTGCGCAGCTCGGCGAGCTGCCCGCGGAGCGTCTGCGCCTGCTGCTCGAGGTCCTCCCCTCGACGTGTGACCTCGTCGAGGATGCGCACCAGCTCGTTCTGTCGCAGCCCGGCGAGCGAGCTCCGCTCGTCGGCCGTCAGCTGGACAGCGAGCGCGAAGCCGAGGAGCCCGCACAGGAGGGCGGCGACCAGCTGCGACATGGTGAGGCGTGGACGCAGCGCCTTGCCGAGGGTCCGCCAGGCGGACGGTGGCGGCGCAGGAGCGGCCTCGTGGCGGCCGTGCCCGGGGACGGGCTGCCCGGTGCCTGCTGGAGCAGGCGCGGCCGCCGCCACGTCCGGAGCCTTCGGCTGAGCCGGGACGGCCGTCTCCTCGGGTGCGGGCCCCTCGCCGGGGTGCTCGGACGCCGTCATGCCTTGAACAGGTGGCGGCGGATCGCGGCCGCGTTCGAGAAGATCCGGATGCCGAGCACGACGACGACGCCCGTCGACAGCTGCGTACCGACCCCGAGCTGGTCGCCGAGGAACACGATGAGCGCAGCGACGACGACGTTCGACAGGAAGGAGACCACGAAGACCTTGTCGTCGAAGATGCCGTCGAGCAGCGCGCGCAGACCGCCGAAGATGGCGTCGAGCGCTGCGACGACGGCGATCGGGAGATACGGCTGCAGCGCGACCGGTACGTCAGGCTGGAAGAACACTCCCAGCAGGGCACCGATCAGCAGGCCGATGACAGCGATCACGGGTTGGGCTCCTTCGTCGGGCTCACCGGGGTACTCCCCCGATGCTCGTGGTGGTGCGTGTCTCGTCGGTGCGCGTGTCTTCGCCCTCGCCTCCGGCGGAGGTTCCTCGGCTCGCGCTGAGGAGGTCGGGCGCGCGACCCGCGCGCAGGATGATCGATGAGTCCTGCGACACGGACGACGTGATTCCATACCGCGAGCCCAGCGCGATCATGTGCTCCTGGCCGAGGGAGCGCGCGAAGTAGGCGGGAAGCGTGTCCGGGTCCCCGATGGCCTCGATCGTGTACGGGTGGGAGAGCCCGACGAGGTCGACGAGGATCGCCTCCCCCGCGCTGCGGATCGCGCTCGTGCTCGTCAGCCGCTGGCCGTTCACGGCGACCGCCTCCGCCCCTGAGGCCCACAGCGCGTTGACGACGACCTTGACGTCGTAGTCCTGGACGCGAGCGGCCTCGTCGGTCTCGCCGAGGAGCGGGACGGCATCGTTGAGCTTGATCACGAGGCCCGGCCCCGTGACTGCCGTCGTCCCGGCTGCCGCACCGTCGCGCTGGGCGGCGTCGAGGAGGAGCGGGTACTGGTCGCCGAGCGCGTCGCTCTGCAAGGACTCGATCTCGTCGGTGGTCTCCTGGATGGTCGCGACGAGGTCGTCGACCGCCGCACGACGCTCGACGATCTGGTCCTCGAGGATCGCCGTCGACGAGAGCACGCCGTCGACGGGCGCGCGCAGCGTCTCGGCAGCGGCGGCCGTGCCGCCGCCGAGGAGGACGGCCGCGGCGAGCAGGAGGGTCAGCCGGACGGGCCCGCGGTGGGGCGCGGTCCCGGCGGCGCGGCGCGCGGCGGCCTCGGCGTACCCAGGGTCGAGGGGGCGCCGCATCACCTCGTCGAGGAGCACCATCGACGCGTCAGGGCGCGGCCGGGAGACGTTCGTGCTCGTGGACACGCACCCTCCCCCGTCGTCGCCCCGGGGCTCCGTCCGCGCCGGGCGGCGCAGCGCTCGTCACGCGCCGCGACGCCTGCCATCCTATGGGGGCGTGGCGACGTCACGCACACGCCCGACAGGGAGGTTCGCGCATGATCGAGGTCCTCACCGGCACGAGCCTCGCAGCCGCCGCAGGGCTCAACGCCTACCTGCCGTTGCTCGGCGTCGGGCTGCTCGCCCGGTTCACCGGTCTCGTGACGCTCCCGGAGGCGTGGGCCTGGCTCACGGACGAGCGCCTGCTCGCCGTCGTGGCAGTGCTCCTCGTGGTCGAGACCGTCGCCGACAAGGTGCCGGTCGTCGACTCGATCAACGACGTCCTGCAGACCGTGGTCCGGCCCGCCTCGGGAGGCATGGTCTTCGCGGCGGGCACGACGTCGCAGACCGTACGTATCGACGACCCGTCGGCGTTCTTCGCCGACAACACGTGGGTACCGGTCCTCGTCGGGGTCGGCGTCGCGCTCGTCGTGCACCTGCTCAAGGCGTCGGTGCGGCCCGTCGCGAACACGGTCACCGGCGGCCTTGCCGCGCCTGTCCTGTCGGTCGCCGAGGACGCGGGCTCGTTCGCGCTCACCATCGCGGCCGTCGTCGTCCCGGTGCTCGCCGCTGTCGGTGCCGTCACCGTCGTCGTGCTCCTCGTGCGCAGGCTCCGGCGCCGGAGGGACGAGCGCACGCGGAGGCGCTCGGCAGCAGCGCCCGCCTAGCACGTGGTGCACCTCACCGGGGCTCGTCCCGGACAAGCGCGCCTCCGGACGGTATGCTCGACCAGTCACCTTGGAGTGTGTCGCGCGTCCCGCGTGTGATCTCGAGACAGAGATCGATTCTTGTGGCCCGTCGGGCTGGGGTTTTCGGGATTGCGACCGTACGGGTCAAGAAGTCCCGTGCACCGGCTCCGAACAACCTCAAGAAACTGGGTCTCCCCACGCATGACGTCTTCTGACATCAGCGCGCCCTCGCGCGCCCTCAGCACCTCCGACGCCGCCCTCGAGACGGCTGTCACCGACACCCCCCGCTTCGACGAGCTCGGCCTTCCCGAGCCGCTCATGGCCGCCGTCCGCGACCTGGGCTTCACGACCCCCTCCGCGATCCAGGTGCAGGCGATCCCCGCCCTCCTCGCGGGCCGCGACATCACCGGTGTCGCCCAGACCGGAACCGGCAAGACCGCCGCGTTCGGCATCCCGATGCTCGCGAGCATTGACCCGACGCTGCGCGCCACGCAGGCCCTCGTCCTCGCTCCGACGCGCGAGCTCGCGATGCAGGTCGCCGACGCCATCCGCTCGTTCGCGTCGCACCTCCCGCACATCGAGGTCGTCTCGGTGTACGGCGGCGCCCCCTACATCCCGCAGCAGCGCTCGCTCGAGCGTGGCGCCCAGATCGTCGTCGGCACGCCCGGCCGCGTGATCGACCACATGGAGCGGGGCGCGCTCAAGATGGCCGACGTCCGCTTCCTCGTCCTCGACGAGGCCGACGAGATGCTGCGGATGGGCTTCGCGGAGGACGTCGACAAGGTCTTCGCCCAGGCCCCTGAGCAGCGTCAGGTCGCGCTCTTCTCCGCGACGATGCCCCCGCAGATCCGCCGCGTCGCGACCGAGCACCTCACGTCGCCCGTCGAGATCACGGTCGCGCGCCAGTCCTCGACGGTCACCTCCGTCGAGCAGACCTACGCCGTCGTGCCCTTCCGCCACAAGACGGGCGCCCTCACGCGCATCCTTGCCACGTCCGACGCCGACGCCGCGATCGTCTTCTGCCGCACCCGCGGTGCTGCCGAGGAGGTCGGCTCAGCCCTCGTCGAGCGTGGCATCTCGGCCGCGACCATCTCGGGCGACGTCGCGCAGAAGGAGCGCGAGAAGATCGTCGAGCGCCTCCGCTCGGGCGCGCTCGACGTGCTCGTCGCGACGGACGTCGCCGCCCGCGGCCTCGACGTCGACCGCATCGGCCTCGTCGTCAACTTCGACCTCCCGGGCGAGCCCGAGGCGTACGTGCACCGCATCGGGCGCACGGGTCGCGCCGGCCGCACCGGCAAGGCGATCAGCTTCGTGACGCCCGCCGAGCGCAACCGCCTGAAGTTCATCGAGCGCACCATCCGCACGCAGCTCACGCTGACCGAGGTGCCGACGCCCGCCGACGTCTCCGCCCACGGCGCCCGCACGCTCCTCGGCCAGATCGCGGAGCGCCGCGAGTCTGGTCGTCTCGAGCTCTACCGCGGTCTCGTCGACGAGTTCCTGGCGAACAACGAGGGTGACGTCGACGGCGCCGAGCTCGCTGCCGTCATGCTCGCCCTCCACGTCGGCGACGACGGCCCCCGTGCCCACGCGGAGCAGGTCGCAGCCGAGGAGGAGCGCGCCGAGGCGAAGCGTCTCGCCGAGCGCGGCGCCCGTCGCCCGGGTCGTTTCGACGACGAAGGCGGCCGCCGCGACCAGCGCGACGGCGACCGTCGCCCGCGCCGCGAGAACGGCCCCCGCGACGCGCAGGGCACGCGCTACCGCCTCGCCGTCGGCTTCAACCACGGCGTCCAGCCCGGTGGCATCGTCGGCGCGCTGACGAACGAGGGTGGCCTCGAGGGCAAGGACCTCGGCAAGATCGACATCTTCCCGACCTTCTCCCTCGTCGACATCATCGCCCCCCTCGATGCCGGCGCGATCGACCGCATCTCGCGGGCCCGCGTCGGTGGTCGCATGCTGCGCATCACGATCGACCAGGGTCCGAGCGCTCGTGGCCCGCGGCCCGAGCGTTCGCACGAGCGCAGCCACGACGGTGCGCCGAGCGCCCGCCGCGACTCCGGTCGCGACTCGGGCTGGAGCAACCGTCGCGACGCAGCCCCGGCCGGTCGCCGCGAGGGTGGCTACCGCGACTCGGCGCGTCGCGACGACCGTAGCTTCGACGGGCCGCGCAAGCCGCGCACGCGCGGCTGACCCCGCCAGCACTGCACAGAGGCCGGGGGCCAGGCACGGTGTGCCTGGCCCCCGGCCTCTGTCGTCTGCCCGTACGGCGTGATCAGGGTGCAGCGACGGACGCGACCGCCGCAGCGATCAGCGGGCTCCCCCGCCTCCGGCGATCACGAGCGACGCAAGACGCTGGGACTCGTGGTGGGCGAACGCGCCGTCCGCCGACTGGATCGCCATGACGGCGAGCGTGTGGCCGTCGACCAGGTCGAGCGTGACCCACGGCTCGCCCGAGCCGAACCGCACACCCTCGATCTGGTCCCACCGCAGGGTCGTCGACCGTACGAGGTTGCGCACGCGGATCCCCTGCGGGTCCACGAGCGCGAACACCGTCGAGTGCCGCAGGACGAGGAGCACGCACAGCACGACCAGCAGCGCCATCGCCATCGTGTTCAAGGGGTCGTACCAGGGGCCCTCGGCGCCCGGCGACGTGTACAGGAGCACGACGCCACCGATCACGAGCACCACGGCGGTCACCCTCCCGAAGAGCCGCGTCAGGCGCGGCCGGAAGGGGGCGTAGGGCGACGTCGCCGCGGGCTCGCTCGTCACAGGCGCGACGCGTGGATCGACGTGACGATGATCGCGCGCGCACCCGTGTCGTAGAGGTCGTCCATGACACGGTTCGTCTGCTTGCGCGGGACCATCGCACGGACGGCCGCCCACTCGCGGTCGTGCAGCGGGGAGACGGTCGGCGACTCGAGGCCTGGCGTGATCGCGACCGCGGCGTCGACGAGCGTGAGCGGGATGTCGTAGTCCATGAGGACGTACTCGCGCGCGGTCAGGACACCCTGGAGGCGGCGGGTGAGCGTGTCGACACCGGCGGCATCCACGCCGTGACGCTTGATGAGCACCGCCTCGGAGCGCAGGATCGGCTCTCCGAAGACCTCGAGGCCGGCTGCGCGCAACGTCGTGCCCGTCTCGACGACGTCGGCGATCAGGTCGGCGACGCCGAGCTTGACCGAGCTCTCGACCGCGCCGTCGAGGTGCACGATGCCCGCAGGCTCGATGCCCTTCTCCGCGAGGTAGCTCGCGACGAGGACGTTGTACGACGTCGCGATGCGCTTGCCCGCGATGTCCTCCAGGGAGGACGCGGTGCCCGCGGGCGCGGCGAAGCGGAACGTCGAGCCCGCGAAACCGAGAGCGAGGTGCTCGTCGGCCTGAGCGCCCGAGTCGAGCAGGAGGTCACGGCCCGTGATGCCGACGTCGACGGTCCCGGAACCCACGTAGACCGCGACGTCGCGCGGGCGCAGGAAGAAGAACTCGACGTCGTTCTCGGGGTCGGCGAGCACGAGCTCGCGGGAGTCGCGCCGCTGGCGGTAGCCCGCCTCGCGGAGCATGTCGGTGGCGGGCTCGGACAGGGATCCCTTGTTGGGGACGGCGATACGGAGCACGGGGGCAGTTCCTTCGGGTGGAGCCCGCAGCGCGGGCGCGTGAACGAGGCGGGGACGCGGGGCCGCCTAGAGGTAGGAGTACACGTCCTCGAGCGTGAGCCCCTTGGCCACCATCAGCACCTGGGCGTGGTACATCAGCTGCGAGATCTCCTCGGCGAGCTCAGCCTTGCTCTGGTACTCGGCCGCCATCCAGACCTCTGCGGCCTCCTCGACGATCTTCTTGCCGATCGCATGGACCCCGGCGTCCAGCTCTGCGACCGTGCCCGAGCCCTCGGGTCGCTCGATCGCCTTGCGGGTCAGCTCTGCGTACAGGTCCTCAAAGGTCTTCACGAGGGTCAAGCCTATCGAAGGCGGGACGCGCCTCGTGGCGCGTCCCGCCAGCCGGTCACAGCGCGCGCAGCGCGACGGCTGTCGCGACGGCAGCCTCGACCGCTTCGGCGCCCTTGTCCTCGCTCGATCCGGGAAGGCCAGCACGGTCGAGGGCCTGCGCCTCGTCGTCGGTCGTGAGGACACCGAAGCCCACGGGTACCCGGCTGCGCACCGAGACGTCGGTCAGTCCCTGGGTGACGCCCTGGCACACGTAGTCGAAGTGCGGCGTGCCGCCGCGGATGACGACGCCGAGCGCGACGACGACGTCGTAGCCCTGGTAGGCGGCGGTCGCGGCGGCGACCGGAAGCTCCATGGAGCCTGGGACGCGCACCTCGACGACGTCGGTCACGTTGCACTCCGCGAAGGCGCGGCGTGCGCCCGCGATGAGACCGTCCATGACCTGGGTGTGCCAGCTGGCGGCGACGAGCGCCGCGCGCAGGCCTGCGCCGTCGGTCCGGACCGTGGGTGCTCCTGCTCCGCTCATCGAGCGTCCTCCTCGTGGTCGGCGGCGCCCGGCGCCGCTGTCGTGGTCGTGGTCGGCACCTGGACGGTGTCGAGCACGTGGCCCATGTGGACCTTCTTGGTGACCAGGTAGTCGTGGTTGTGCGGGCCGTGGCCCACCTCGAGCCGGATCGTGCTGGTCACGGTGATCCCGTCCGAGCGCAGCCCGACGACCTTGGCCGGGTTGTTCGTGAGCAGGTCGATCTCCGTGAGCCCGAGCTCGGCGAGGATCGCTGCCGCGGCACCGTACTCGCGGCGGTCCGCGGGCCACCCGAGCTCGAGGTTCGCCTGGACCGTGTCGAGCCCGGCGTCCTGGAGCTCGTACGCGCCGATCTTCGCGAGCAGGCCGATCCCCCTCCCTTCGTGACCCCGCAGGTAGACGACCGCTCCCCCGCGTTCGGCGACCGTGCGCATCGCGGCGTGGAGCTGCGGCCCGCAGTCGCAGCGCAACGAGCCGAACGCGTCGCCCGTGAGGCACTCGGAGTGCACGCGCACGACCGGTCGGTCCCCGGGAGCGCTCGGAGCGGCGGCCGGGACCAGCGCGACGTGCTCCGCCCCCGTACGCAGGTCGCGGAAGCCGAGAACCCGGAACTCCCCGTGCGCGGTCGGCAGCGCGGCCACGGCCGTCTGTGCGACGCGCGGGCTGCTCGGCGCGTCCGTCTCGGCGACGGCCTCCACCGGGTCGTTCACGGAGCGCCACGCGATGAGGTCGGCGATCGTGATCAGCACGAGGCCGTCCCGCTCGGCGAGGGCCGCGGCGTCGGGCAGGCGCATCATCGTGCCGTCGTCGTTGACGAGCTCCGCGATCGCCCCGACCTCGCCGAGCCCCGCGAGGCGGACGAGGTCGACGGCAGCCTCGGTGTGTCCCGCGCGATGCAGGACACCACCCGGGACCGCGCGCAGCGGGAGCACGTGACCCGGCCGGATGAGGTCCTCGGCACCCGAGCCGGGCGCCGCGAGGACGCGCAGCGTGCGCGTCCTGTCGGCGGCCGAGATGCCGGTCGTCACGCCCGTCGCGGCGTCGACCGTGACCGTGTACGCCGTGCGCCGCGGGTCCTGGCTGTGGGGAACCATGAGCGGCAGGTCGAGCGCGTCGGCGCGGCCGGCAGGCATGGGCGCGCACAGGTAGCCAGACGAGTGCCGGATGGTCCACGCGACCCACTCGGCCGTCGCGGTCGACGCCGCGAGCACGACGTCCGCCTCGTTCTCACGCTCGGGCGAGTCGGCGACGAGCACGGGACGTCCCGCCGCGAGCTCGGCGAGCGCCTCCTCCACGGTGGCGAGCCTCATGACCGCGCCCCCAGCAGACGCTCGACGTACTTGGCGATCACGTCGACCTCGAGATTGACGCGGTCACCCGGCTCGAGCCGCCCGAGGTTGGTCGCCTCGAGCGTCGTGGGGATCAGCGAGACGCCGAAGCCCTCGTCTGAGACGTGGGTGACGGTGAGCGACGTCCCGTTGACGGCGATCGAGCCCTTCGTCGCGACATACCGCAGCAGCTCGGCAGGTGCCGCGAAGACAAGGTCGTCCCAGCGCGGCCCGGGCGTGCGCGACACGAGGTGCCCGACGCCGTCGACGTGCCCCTGGACGATGTGACCGTCGAGGCGGCTGTCCGCGCGCGCGGCGCGCTCGAGGTTGACGCGGGAGCCGGGCCGCATGTCGCCGAGCGTCGTCAGGCGCAAGGTCTCCGGCATGACGTCCGCGGCGAACGTCCCTGCTGCCTCGTCGGCCGCGGTCACGGTCAGGCACACGCCGTCGACCGCGATCGACGCGCCGTGGACGGTCCCGGGGACCACGACGGGCCCGCGCAGGACGAGCCGCGAGTCGGTGCCGAGGTCCTCGACGGCGACGACCTCGCCGACCTCCTCGACGATTCCGGTGAACATCAGGCCTCCTGGTGGTGCGTGGTACGGACTGGCTGAGGGCGGGCCACGACGAGGACGTCGGGCCCGAGGGCTGTGGTGCTGAGGGTCTCGAGGCGCAGGGCCTCGTCGATCGTCGTGACACCGAGGCCGGCGAGCGCGGGCGGCCCGGCGCCGAGGAGGACGGGAGCGACGTAGGCGTGCACCTCGTCGACGAGTCCCGCGCGCAGGAAGGCCGCGGCGAGCGTGGGCCCGCCCTCGACGAGCAGGTGCCGGACGTCGCGGCACGCGAGCTCCGTGAGGACCTCGCGCACGTCGTGGGTCCGCACGTGCACGAGCTGCCCGCCCGGCACGGTGCGCAACCGCGCGTGCGGCGGCACGTCGCGCCGCCCGACGACGACACGCACCGGCTGGTGGTCGGCGTCGCCCGGCGTCCCGTCGCCCGGGGTGCGCGCCGTGAGCGTCGGGTCGTCCGCAAGGACGGTCGCCGTGCCGACGGCGATCGCGTCTACGGTGCGGCGGACGCGGTGGGCGTGCGCGCGGCTCTCCGCGGAGGTGATCCATCGGCTCGTCCCGTCGATCGCAGCGACGCGGCCGTCGAGGCTGGTCGCGGTCTTGAGGGTGACGAACGGTCGGCCGGTCGTCACCGCGTGGAGCCAGACGCGGAGCAGGTCATGACCCGGTCCAGCGCCGTCCTCGAGCGGTCCCGGGACGTGGACGCCAGCCGACCGGAGGCGCTCCGCCCCCCCGGCAGCGGAGGGGTTGGGGTCCGGGACGAGGTGGCGGACCTCGGCGACGCCGGCGGCGAGCAGCGCCTCGGCGCACGGTCCGGTGCGGCCGGTGTGGTTGCACGGCTCGAGCGTGACGACGGCGGTCGCACCGCGGACGTCGTTCCCGCGGCGTCGTGCGGCGTCGATCGCGTCGACCTCGGCGTGCGCCGTCCCGGCGCCGCGGTGGTAGCCCGTGCCAAGGACACGCCGCGGAGCGCGCGCGGGAGCGCCAGCCTGGGGAGGAGCGAGCAGGACGCATCCCACGCGAGGGTTGGGGCCGTGCGCGGGACCGAGCGTCGCAAGGCTCAGGGAGAGCGCCACGGCGTCGTCGAGCGTCGCCACGGACGGAACCGTCACCGCGCCGGGTTCCAGGGTGCTCATGCTGCTCCCGAAGGTCAGCTCCGGGGCGAGGATCGGCGACGACGATCCGCGCAGGCGCGCACGACCACGAGGGTCGCCGAGACCTGCGACACGTACGCCTCTCATCCGGACTTTGACCGTCGGTCCTGGAGTTCCACCAGGTCGGCCGTCACCTCCGCACCGGGTGGAGCGGACGATCAGGTTCGCGGACTATCACCGCCGGCTCGGATTTTCACCGACCCCGGAGCACGTGCTCGACCCCACCATCCCACATCCGGCGCGTCCTGAGCAGGATCGTGGCGCACGTCTCGGTGCGCGGACCCCGGGTATCCGCGGTGCGCCCGACGGTCAGTGCTGGTGCGCGGCGGCCATCCGACGCAGCGTCTCGATCTCGCCAGGGATGTCGTCGGCGCCGTACACGGCTGATCCTGCGACGAACACGTCCGCGCCGGCCTCGGCGGCGCGCTCGATCGTCGTGCGCGACACGCCGCCGTCGATCTGCAGCTGCAGCGACAGCTCGGACGAGCGGATCGCCTCACGGAGGCGGCGGATCTTCGGGAGCGTGCCCTCGATTAAGGACTGGCCACCGAAGCCGGGCTCGACCGTCATGACCAGCACCATGTCGAACTCCGGCAGAAGGTCGAGGTACGGCTCGATGGGGGTCGCAGGTCGCAGCGCGAGAGCAGCGCGCGAACCGAGGCGCCGCAGCTCGCGAGCGAGCCTGACAGGCGCGGTCGCGGCCTCCGCGTGGAACGTGACCGAGGCGGCGCCTGCCTCGGCGAAACCGGGCGCCCAGCGGTCCGGGTCCTCGATCATGAGGTGCACGTCGACAGGCACCGGGCTGACCTGCACGATGCGCTCGACGACGGGCAGCCCGATCGTCAGGTTCGGCACGAAGTGGTTGTCCATGACGTCGACGTGCGCGGCGTCCGCCGTCGCGATCGCCTGGAGGTCACGCTCCAGGTTCGTGAAGTCGGCGGAGAGGATGCTCGGGTTGATCGCGATGCCCATGGCGTCAGCCTATCCGCGTGCAGGTCGCAGCCCGGGCACGCTCTCAGCGGGTGCGTCGCAGCAGGGTGAGGTGCATCGCGTCGGTGCCGTGCACGTGCGGCCACAGCTGCACGTCCTCCCGGTCACCGACGTCGATCAGCGAGACGCTCACCTCCCGCACCGCAGCCGCGGCGTCGAGCCGCTCGACGTCGTCGCGCTCCCGCAGGACGTCGTCGACGACGACGCGCGTCTCCGCGAGGTGCGGCGAGCAGGTCACGTACCCGACCACTCCCCCGACGCGGACCGTGTCGAGCGCCGACCGGAGGAGCTCACGCTGCAGCGCCGCGAGGGCGGGCACGTCCGAAGGCTCTCGCCGCCACCGCGCCTCGGGCCGGCGGCGCAGCGCCCCGAGCCCGGTGCACGGCGCGTCCAGCAGCACGCGGTCGAACGCGCCGGGCTGCTCCTCGCCGAAGCGCCGACCGTCGCCGACGACGACGTCCTCGACGGCGTCCGCCGGGACCGCGGCGAGAGCGTTCTCGACGAGACGTGCGCGGTGCGGCGCGACCTCGTTCGCGACGAGACGCGCGCCCTGCTCCCCGGCGAGCGCAGCCAGGAGCGCAGCCTTGCCGCCCGGCCCCGCGCACATGTCGAGCCAGCGCTCGTCCGAGCCGTCGACGGGCACTGCGGCGAACGCGAGCGTGACCAGCTGGGAACCCTCGTCCTGCACCCCCGCCGCGCCGGCGCGGACCGCCGGGATGCTCGACGGGTCGGCGCCCGGGAGGACCGCCGCGGTCGCCGCGAAGCTGCCGTAGACGAGCGCGCCGTCGTGCTCGCCGAGCGCCTCGACCGCCTCGGCGCGCAGCTCCGCGACGTCGAGCAGGCCCGGGCGGGCGACGAGCGTCACGCGCGGAGAGTCGTTGTCGGCGTCGAGCAGTTCCACGAGCTCCGCCGGGTCGCGGCCGTTGCCTGCGAGGGAGTCGCGCAGGGCGCGCGCGACCCAGACGGGGTGGGAGCCGAGGAGGGCGGCGCGCGCCACGTCGTCGGTCTCCCCCGCCGCGAGGGTCTGCCACCACTCCTCAGCGGGGGTGGCGGCGACCTTGCGCAGGACGGCGTTGACGAGCTGGGCGCTTCCCGCACCGACGTGGGCACGTGCGAGCCCCACGGTCTCCGAGACGGCCGCGTGCGCGGGCACGCGCATGCCGAGCACCTGGTGCACGCCGAGGCGCAGCACGTCGAGCACCGGCGGGTCGACCTGGTCGAGGGGCCTCGTGAGGCACCTGGCGAGGACGGCGTCGTAGCGCCCGCGCAGGCGCAGCGTGCCGTACGTGAGCTCGGTCGCGAATGCCGCGTCACGGCCCTTGAGGCGCGCGCGCCGCAAGGCAGGGGGCAGCACCAGGTTGGCGTACGCGTCCTGCTCGGCGACCTCTCGGATCACCTCGTAGGCGACCTCACGAGCCGGGTCGGAGCCCCGGCGGCGTTGCGACGGCGCGAGCGCGCCCTTCTGGTCGGGACGGCGGACGGCGCCGCGCTCGTGGCCTCGGGAGTTGCGCCTGCGTCCGCTGCCGTCGGCACGCTCGGTGGAGCTCACAGTGCCCCCAGGACGGTGCCGGCCTCGAGCCGGGCGCCGCGCGCCCAGTCCGCCGCAGCCATCTTCTTCTTGCCGACCGGGACCACGTCGCCCAGGCGGACGGCAGCCGTCGCAGTGCCGACGAGCACGTCGCGCTTCGAGACCTGGACCTCGCCCGGGGCGAGGTCCGTCGTGTCGGCGACCGGTCGGACCGGACCGAGCCCGAGGCGCTCGCCGCCCGGGAGGGTCGTCCATGCTCCCGGCGCGGGTGTGCACGCACGGATGCGACGGTCGACGGCGAGCGCAGGCACCGTCCAGTCGACCTGAGCGTCGGCAGTAGTGAGCTTGGCGGCGTGAGAGACGCCGTCGACCGGCTGCGCGACCGGGCCGAGCTGGTTGCCGGCGAGGCCGTCCATCGTCGCGACCATCAGCGGCGCGCCCGCGGTCGCGAGACGCTCGAGGAGCTCTCCCGACGTGTCGCGAGGTCGGATCGTCTCGGTCAGCGTGCCGAGCACCGGACCGGTGTCGAGCCCCTCGTCGATGAGGAAGGTCGTCGCGCCCGTCACCTCGTCGCCAGCCATGAGCGCACGCTGCACGGGGGCTGCGCCACGCCACGCCGGAAGGATCGAGAAGTGCAGGTTCACCCAACCGATGCGCGGGATCTGGAGCGCCTCGGGCCGGAGCAGCTCGCCGTACGCGACGACCGCGGCGCAGTCCAGGTCGAGCTCACGCAGCCGCGCCAGCACCTCGGGGTCGCGCGGACGGCCGGTGATGACCTCGATGCCGAGCTCCTCGGCGCGCACCCGGACCGGGCTCGGCACGAGCTTCCGGCCACGCCCCGCAGGGGCGTCCGCCCGGGTGAGGACCGCGACGACGTCGTGCGGCGAGGCCACGAGGGCGTCGAGCGTGGGGACGGCGACGTCAGGCGTGCCGGCGAACAGGAGGCGCATGGTCACCCATCCTAGGCGTCGGGCGCGCCTGAGACCGGGCCCGGGCGCGGGGGGGGGGGGGGGGGGGGGGGGGGGGGGGGGGGGGGGGGGGCCCCGGCCCCCCCCCCCCCCCCCCCCCCCCCACGTCCGGTCGTCGGTCAGTCCTCCAGGCGGTTGCGACGGGCGAGCCCGGTCGTCGGTCAGTCCTCCAGGCGGTTGCGACGGGCGAGCCCGGTCGCTGCGGCGCCGATCGCGAGCGCGGTCAGCACGCCACCGCCGAGGGCGAGCGACGTCGTCGGGCTCTCCTCGACGTCGGCACGCAGCTTCGCGTTGCCGTCAGCGACCTGGGTCGTGCCGGAGCTGAGGTCAGCAGCGCCGGCGGAGAGCGTCGCACTGCCCTCGGAGAGCTGGGCGGCGCCGTCGGCCAGCGTGGTGCTGCCCTCGGCGAGGCGATCGGCGCCCTCGGCGAGCTTGTCGCTCCCCTCGGCCAGGTCGCCAGCCCCGGCGTCCGCCGCGACGAGGCCGTCACGCAGGGTGACGGCGCCCGTGGCGAGGCGCGCGGTGCCCGACTGCAGGGAGGTCGCGCCGGTCGCGAGCGCCTGGTTGCCGGCCGCGAGCGTCGACGCGCCGTCCTTGAGGGTGCCCGTGCCGGCCGCGAGGGTGCCCGCACCGCTGCGGAGGTCGCGTGCGCCAGAGAGCAGGCTCGATGCGCCGGTCTTCAGCTTGCCCGTGCCCGCTGCGAGCGCGTCGGTGCCCGCGAGCAGGTCCTTGGCGCCCTTCGCCAGGGCGCTGCTCCCGTCGGCGATCTGGCCGGTACCGTTCGTGAGCGGACCGGTCGCCGCGGCGAGCTTCGCCGTCCCGGCCTTGAGCTCTGCGGCACCGGCCGCCAGCTCCTTGCTGCCGCCGACGAGCGGCTTGAGCGCCTCGTCCCGGAACTTTACGGTGCCGCCCTCGAGGCGCTTGGCGCCAGCGAGGGCGCCGTCGAGTTTCGTGGCGAAACCGGTCGCCTGAGCGCTGATCTGCTGGGCTCCGGCCCGAGCGTCGCCGACGCCGCCCTCGAGCGCCGCGACCATCGCGTCGAGCGTACCGAACTCGGCGGGGGTGACCTCGCCGTCGGCGAGGATGCCCTCGATCGCCGCGAAGGCCGGACCTGACCCTGCCAGGCCCGAGTCGAGCTCGGCAGCACCGGCCGCGAGTCCACGCGCCCCCGAGGGGGCCGCCGCGAGCCCGGTCGCGAGCTGCGAAGCACCCGCGACGAGGCCTTCGTCGCCCGCGAACGCAGCGAGCGCACCCTGCGCGCCGTCGCGCAGCGCGACCGCGCCGTCCGAGACCTTGCCCGCGCCGCCGTCGGCCGACTTGATGCCGTCGGCGAGGGTACCGGCCGAGCTGTTGAGCTTGTCGCTGCCGTCGGCGAGCTTCTCCGCACCGGCCTTGAGGCTCCGCGCACCCTTGTTGACAGCTGCGGCGCCGTCGGCGGCTGCGGCGGCCCCGTTCGAGAGCGTCTTGGATCCCTGGGAGAGCGTCCCGGTGCCGGCGTGCAGCTTGGCGGCGCCGGCGTTGAGGTCGGCGGACCCCGCGGCGAGGCTGGCCGCCCCCGACGAGGCCTTCGTCGCGCCCTGCGCGAGCTGGGCAGCGCCGGCGTCGGCGGTGCCGAGGCCTTCGGCGAGCGTCGTCGATCCGTCGACGAGCTTGCCGGTGCCCTCGGCGAGCGAGCCTGCTCCCTCGGCGAGGCGGGTGGCGCCCTCGTCCAGGGTCCCGGCGCCGGTCTTGAGGTCGGAGGCGCCGGTCGCGAGCGTCGTGGCGCCCTCGGCGGCGGTGCTGGCGCCGGCCGCGAGGGTGGCCGCTCCTTCGTCGACCTGGCCGGAGCCGTCGGAGAGCTTGATAGAGCCGTCGCGGACCTTCCCGTGGAAGACGAGCAGGAAGGTGATCAGTGCGATCGCGGTGAGTGCGAGAAGCACGTGACCGATCACGTGCATCGTGGTCGCCAAGGACGATCTGGGTGCGGCTGAGCGGGGCGATGTCATGGGGCGTTCCTGTCCGCGGCCGTCGTTGGCGCGCGTTTCTCAGCAGCCGGAGGCTGACACGGGTCTCTTGAGGGCGCGCTGGGGCTTCGCCGTGGCTGGGTCGCGCAGCGCTGGGTGGAGTGGCTTCGGCGCGTTCGTCGTTGAACGTCCGTGGGTCGGGCGGTGGTCACCGCGGGTCGGCAGGTCTCCCCCCCCTGGCCAGATCAGCCGGGCCGGAGGTTAAGTGATACTTGAAGTACTAGGTACCTCTGCAAAGAGCCTACCAAGAACCCGTCGTTCTGTGAACTGAATCACACCGACGGCGTGGCGCGCTCACCCCGCCAGCTCGCGCCACAAGGCTCTGACCTGCACAGCGGCTCGACCACCCCGACGCTGCTCGGCTCCCCGATCCCGCCTCGACGACGCCCGCAGGCACGGCTCCGGCCGAGATGGGACCTTGGTCAGGGGTTCAGCGCGGAAGGTGCGTGTACGTGTCCATCACGACACGGGCGTAGATCTTCGCCCCGTCCCGGTTCGGGTGCACGCCGTCCGCGGCAAGCCCCTCGCCGTGCCGGGATATCGCGGCGCTCCAGTCCGCGACGACGACGTTCGGGTAGTCGCGTTCAGCACGCGCGAGCTCCTTGTTCGTCCCCTTGATCCACGAGCGCGCGCCGTACGCGTTGACGAAGATCACCTGGCGCTGCGGACCCACCGCCGCCATGACGTCAGCGACCTGGTCCTTCTTGAGGGTCGTGTTCGTCGCGAGCGACAGGACGACGACGTCGCGCAGACGGCCCTTCTTCTCCAGGTTCGCCAAGATGCCGGGTGCGGCGAGCATCGATCGCGAGACCTCCGCGTCGATCGCAGCGTCCGGCAAGAGCGTCGAGATCGACTCGGCGCTGGCGAGCGTCACAGAGTCGCCGATGATCGTCACATCGGCGCCCGTGAGCGGCGCGGGCGCCGTCGGCTCGACCGACGGCGCCGTCGGAGCGCTCGGGCTGCTCGTCGGGTCAGCGGCTGCACCCGTCCCAGGGACGTCCGTCGGCGAGGGCGTGGCGGGCTCACCAGGGACGCTGGCCGGAGGCGGCGGGACGACCGCCAGCCCGGAGTCGGACGCGACACCGATGCCCTTCTCGATCTGCTCCTCGATCGCCGAGACTGCGGGGGCCGTCGCGATCGCGACACCCGCGCCGACGACAGCCACGCTCGTGAGGACCGCCGCCACGGCTCCGCGCACGCGCAGTCGAGACCCTGACGCGACACCACCGGTCCCGCCTGTGGGGATGTCGCGCACCGGCGTCGTCGCCCAGGTGGCGAGCGCCGACGCCGCGCCGGCGAAGCCGAGCCGCTGCACCGGGACCTCGACCCACCGGTACGAGAGCCCGGCGGCGACGAACGTCACGACGATCGTCAGCACCCAGACGAGGTAGACACCCGTCCCCTCCACGTACTGCTTCGCGAAGATCTGCGTGAGCAGGACGAAGACCGGCCAGTGCCACAGATAGAGGCCGTAGCTGCGCCGACCGACCCACACGAGGACCGGCGCCTCGAGCCAGCGGTGCACGGTACCGCCACGCAGGAGCGCCGCGATGACGGCCGCCGAGCCGAGCGACGCGAGCAGCAGCCCCCCGCGGTAGGTCCACACCGACTCCCACGGCAGTGCGACCGTGAGCAGGGCGATGACAGCAAGCCCGACCGCCGCCATCACGGTGGACCGTGGCAGACGTCCCGGCCACCCGCGGCGCTCGGTCGACGGCCGTGCGAACCAGAACGCGAGAGCCACGCCGAGCATGAGCCCGAACAGGTGGGTGTCCGTGCCGTAGTAGACCCGCGTCGGGTCCGTGTCGGGCGACCAGAGCACCGCCATCGCCGCGGCCGACGCGCTCGCCGCACCCAGCCCCAGGAGAACCCCGACGCGACGCGACCTCCGGCGGAACCGGAGCACGAGAAGCGCGACGAAGGGCCACAGCAGGTAGAACTGCTCCTCGACCGCGAGCGACCAGAGGTTTGCGAACAGCTGCGGGCTGAGCGCCGCGAAGTACGTGTCCTCTCCGGCGATCGAGACCCAGTTGCTCGAGAAGGTCATGGCGCCGAACGCCTGCCGGTCGAGATCGACACGGACGTCCCCGCCGACGGCGAGGGCGATCGACGCGCAGACGACGAGGACCAGCGCCAACGCAGGGAGGAGCCGCCGCGCCCGCTTCGCCCAGAACGTGCCGAGCGCGAGGCGGCCGGTGCTGGCGTGCTCGCGGAGGATGCCCGTGGTGATGAGGAAGCCTGAGATCACGAAGAAGACGTCGACGCCGACGAACCCGCCCGGCACAGCAGCGGGGGCCAGGTGGAACGCCAGCACGAGGAGGATCGCGATCGCGCGGAGCCCGTCGAGACCCGGGATCCAGCGCCGGTGGGGCTCCGGGATTCTCGCGTCGCGTACCGCTGCGACCTCCGTTTCGGCGGTCGCCTCGATCTCCATGGTGCGTGGTGTCGTCACAGCGTTGGTCGTGCCTCCGAGCTTGCCCCTGCGTGCGCCCTCCAGTCTCGCACGGTCACGGCGTCGAACCGGTGACCGCCGCACGGCGTTCGGTCACACCAGTTCGGCGACGTCCATCTGGACGTGCACGTGCCCTGTCTCGCGGCGGGCGCCGCGCACCGCGACCGCTTCCTTGAGGGCGAGAGCGAGGGCCCGGCCCTGACCTCGCGGTACGCGGACGATCGCTCGGACGAGCTCGCCGTCGTCGCCGAGGAGCGCTGGCGACGTGGACGTGCCTTGACCGCCGGCGCCAGAGACCGTCATGGGCCCGAGCACGCCGCCGCCGTCGGGCAGGCTGAGTCGGGCGAGCATCGCCTCGACCGCGGGACGGGTGCCGGTCAGTGCCCCGACCCGCAGCGCGGGTGGCAGGCCGAGGTCGGTGCGCTCGTCGAGGTCTCGCGATGCGAGGCCTGCGGGGTCCCACCGCACGAGAGCGCCGCTGACGACGGGATCGCCGTCGCCCACGCTCATGACCCGTCCGCCAGCGGCGGGTTCACGCGTGAGGCTCGCTGCGGAGATCCACCGGTGCAGCGCGTCCTGGCGCACGCGCAGCCCCGTGCCGAACGTGAGGACTGCGGCATCGAGCAGCAGGCAGGCAGCGTAGCCGCCCGCAGCGACGGGCTCGGCGCCGGGTGTCGACACGACGAGCGCAGGCGCGGACGTCACGAGGTCGATCACGCCTGACGCGGTGCCCGCTCCTGAGACCTTGACCGTCACTCCGGGGAACGCACGCCCGAGCTCCTCGGCCGTGCGCTGCGAACCGACCTGGACCGAGCGCAGCGCGATCCCGTCGCACTCGCTGCACCGCCACGCCGCTGCGAGACGTCCACACCAGGTGCACTGAGGGGCGCCCCCGTCAGCGGGCAGCCCGAGCGGACCGTGGCACTGTGCGCACCGGGCGGGTTCCCGGCACTGCTGGCACGCGACGACCGGGATGTAGCCGCGGCGCGGGACCTGGACGAGCACCGGCCCGCGCGCGAGCCCGTCACGGACGAAGCGCCATGCTGCGGACGGGATGCGAGCCGCTGCTCCTGGCCCTTCGGCTGCGAGCTCGGCGCTCGTCATGGCCCGGACCCTGGGCGCTCTCGACCGCACGACCTCGCGCGGCGCGGCGATCTCACGCGCCCAGCCCGAGCTGAGGAGCGCTTGTGCCTCGACCGACCGGCTCGTCGAGCCGACGAGGAGCGCGCACCCCGTGAGCTCGCTGCGCAGCGCGAGGACCTCGCGCGTGTGCGGGTACGGGGCCCTCGCCTCGGCGTGGCTCTGGTCGAGGTCGTCCCAGCAGACCGCGAGACCGAGGTCGCGCACGGGCGCGAACGCGGCCGCTCGGGTGCCGATCGCGACCGACACCTCGCCCCGGCTGAGGGCGAGGAACGAGCGGTAACGCTGCGCGGCACCGTCGTCTGCGAGCAGGCGCACGTATTGCCCTCGTGCATGCCCTGGGGCGTCCTGGACGAGGCCCGCAGCGTCGAGCGCGCGTGACAACCGGTCCACGTCCCGCTTGTCCGGCAGGACGACGAGCGCCCCCCGACCTGCGTGCCGTGCGACCAGGACGGCCTCGACGAGCAGCTCCTCCCACCCTTCGCGCGCCACCGACGGGTCGGCACCGTCCGCGGACCATCGTCCTGGCAGAGCCGTCCAGACGGCACGCGGGGCACCCCCCTCGGCGAGGTGACGGAGGAACGCCTCGCCGCCTGCGTAGGCCGCCCACGGCGTGCGCGCGGTCGCCGAGAGGTCACGCGCCGGAGGGAGTGAGACGTCCGTGGCGAGGTGTGGCTCCGCCTCGGTGCGCGCGTGCCTGGGAGGCACGGCCAGCCGGAGGACGTCGGCGAGCGACCCCGCGTAGTGGTTGGCCACGGCCCGGCACAGGGCGAGGACCTCGGGCGAGAGCACCTGCTCGGTCGACACGACGCGCCGGAGCGGGGTCAGCCGGCCGTCGTGCCCGCTCGTGTCGCTGCGGCTGACGACGAACCCGTCCAGGTCTTGCGCGCCGAATCTGACCTTCACGCGGACTCCCGGCTGGGCGCCAGCATCCATGGTTGCTGGCACCAGGTAGTCGAAGGTGCGGTCGAGGTGGGCAGCGGGCACATCGACGACGACCTGGGCGACCGGGAGGTTCTCGGCCGGCACGAGGGCGTCGCCGCCGATCCCGGCCCTCCGGGCACGCTTGCGGGGCGGCGCGAGGCCGGGGAGGGTCAGCTGCTCGGGCCCACCGGCACCTGGGACCTCATCCTCACCGGTGCTGGGACGCTCGGTGGGCACTGCGACCGTCAGACGGCGGACTGCAGGTCCGCGACGCGATCCGTACGCTCCCACGTGAACTCGGGGAGCTCTCGCCCGAAGTGTCCGTACGCCGCGGTCGTGCGGTAGATCGGGTGCAGCAGGTCGAGATCGCGGACGATCGCGCCCGGGCGCAGGTCGAAGACCTCCTTGATGGCACGGCTCAGGCGGTCCAGCGGCACGGTCTCCGTGCCGAAGGTCTCGACGTAGACGCCCACGGGGTGCGCGCGACCGATCGCGTAGGCGACCTGGACCTCGCAGCGTGCGGCGAGACCCGCCGCGACGACATTCTTCGCAACCCAGCGCGTCGCGTACGCAGCCGAGCGGTCGACCTTCGACGGGTCCTTGCCGGAGAACGCCCCGCCGCCGTGGCGTGCCATGCCGCCGTACGTGTCGACGATGATCTTGCGGCCGGTGAGGCCGGCGTCGCCCTGCGGGCCGCCGATCTCGAAGACGCCCGTGGGGTTGACGAGCAGGTCGTAGCCCGCGACGTCGAGGTCGAGGCTCGCGCTCTCGAGGACCGGGCGCACGATCTGGAGGTCGACCGCCTCGCGGAGCTCGTCCTGGCGGACCTCGGGCGCATGCTGCGTCGAGAGGACGACCGTGTCGAGGCGCACTGCGCGGTCGCCGTCGTAGCCGATCGTCACCTGCGTCTTGCCGTCAGGGCGCAGCCCGGCGATCTCGCCGGAGCGCCGGACCGCAGCGAGGCGCTCCGCCAGGCGGTGCGCGAGCCAGATCGGGACCGGCATCAGCTGCGGCGTGTCGGAGGAGGCATAACCGAACATCAGGCCCTGGTCACCAGCGCCCTGCTGGTCGAGGGGGTCGTGGTCGCCCGCGTCCGAGCGCATCTCGAGCGCCTTGTCGACGCCTTGGGCGATGTCCGGCGACTGCTGCCCGATCGACACCGAGACACCGCACGAGTCGCCGTCGAAGCCGATCGACGACGACGTGTAGCCGATGTGCTTGACGACCGATCGCACGATCTGGGGGATCTCGACGTAGGCCGAGGTCGACACCTCGCCAGCGACGTGCACGAGCCCGGTCGTCACCATCGTCTCGACAGCGACCCGCGCCTGCGGGTCCTGCTCGATGATCGCGTCGAGGATGGCGTCGGAGATCTGGTCGCAGACCTTGTCCGGGTGTCCCTCGGTGACGGACTCCGAGGTGAAGAGGCGTAGCTGATCGGTCATGGGATCAGCCTAGACGCCGGGGCAGACATCACAGGGACGCGTCCACGATGAGAGGTCAGCGGCGCACGAGGAGCGGTACGACGGCGTCGAGGATGACGTCGGCGACGGCGCGCTTCGTGCCGGTCGCCTCGGCGAGCACCTCGCCGCCCGCGTCGAGGACGTGGACAGCGCTGTCGGACGCACCGAACGTCTTGCCGCCCGACACGTCATTGACGACGAGCAGGTCGGCTCCCTTGCGGCGGGCCTTGGCCTGGCCGAGCGCGAGGACGGTGTTCTCAGCGTCCCCGGTCTCCGCGGCGAAGCCGACGACGACCTGGTCCGCGCGGAGCCGGTCGTGCGCGAGCTCGGCGAGGATGTCGGGGTTCTCGACGAGCGTGATCGTGGGTGGGGCGGAGCCCGTGACCTTCTTGATCTTGCTGTCCGGGACATCCTGCGGACGGAAGTCGGCGACCGCGGCCGCCATGACGACGACGTCGGCCTGGGCGGCAGCCGTACGCACCGCGTCGCGGAGCTCGAGCGCGCTGCCCACGTGGGTCACGGTGACGTCGTCGGGCGCGGGGACGAGGAGGTTGGCAGCGACGAGGTGCACGTCGGCGCCGCGGGCGCGCGCCGCCTCGGCGAGTGCCACACCCTGCCGGCCGCTCGACCGGTTGCCGAGGAACCTGACGGGGTCGAGGGGCTCCTGTGTCCCGCCTGCGCTGATCACGACACGTCTACCTGCGAGGTCCTGCGGGACGCCTGCGCTGCAGGCGTCGCTCACGAGGGCGAGTGCTGCTGTCGCGATCTCCTCGGGCTCCGGCAGCCGCCCAGGCCCCGAGTCGGCGCCTGTGAGGCGGCCGACCGCGGGGTCGAGGACGGTGACTCCACGGTCGCGCAACGTCGCGACGTTGGCGCGGGTGGCCGGGTGGTGCCACATCTCGGTGTGCATCGCGGGCGCGAAGAGCACCGGGCACCGGACCGTCAGGAGGGTCGCGGTGAGCAGGTCGTCAGCGCGACCGGCTGCTGCCCGGGCCATGACGTCGGCCGTCGCGGGCGCGACGATCATGAGGTCGGCACCCTGACCGATCCGCACGTGAGCGACGTCGGGCACGTCCTCGAAGACGCGGTCCGTGACGGGCTCCCCCGACAACGCCTCCCACGTCGCACGACCGACGAACTCGAGGCTCGTCGCGGTCGGGATCACGCGGACGCTGTGCCCCGCCTCCTTGAGGAGGCGAAGCAGGTGCACAGACTTGTACGCGGCGATGCCAGCGCTGACGCCGAGCAGGATCCTCACGACGGCTCGCCGGGCAGGTTCACCGAGGGCTCAGCCCTCGGTCTCCTCGGTGTCGCGGACGGTGAGGAGACCGGCGTTGATCTCGCGCATCGCGATCGAGAGCGGCTTCTCCTGGTTGCGGGTCTCGACGAGCGGCCCGACGAACTCGAGCAGGCCCTCGGACAGCTGCGAGTAGTACGCGTTGATCTGGCGGGCCCGCTTGGCCGAGTACACCACGAGGGCGTACTTCGAGTTGGCGCGCTCGAGCAGGTTGTCGATGGGCGGGTCGGTGATGCCCGTGGGCTGGGCAACGGTTCCAGACAAGATGATCTCCGAGCTTCGTTCCGAGGTTGTCGCGGACCACCGCCGGCTGGGCCGGGCAGGGCAGGTACGACCAGCAAATCATGCTATCAGGCGGCTGCCGGTCAGGGGTCGAGCGCCACCCTAGTGAGCGACGGGTCGTGGCGTGAGGCCGATGACGCTCACGAGCTCGTCGGTAGCACGATGCACGTCGTCGTTGATGATCACGTGGTCGAACTCGGACTCGGCGGCGAGCTCGATGCGCGCGGTCGCGAGGCGACGCTCGCGCTCCTCGGGACCCTCAGTGCCACGGCCGACGAGACGCCGCTCGAGCTCCTCCCAGCTGGGCGGCGCGAGGAAGACGAACCGCGCGTCGGGCATGCTCTCGCGGACCTGCCGGGCACCCTGGAGGTCGATCTCGAGCAGTGCCGGCTCCCCCGCCGCGAGACGCGCCTCGACAGCACCGCGAGGGGTGCCGTAGCGGTTCTGGCCGTGCACGATCGCAGACTCGAGGAGCTCTCCCTCGGTGTCGAGGCGGTCGAACTCCTCGGTCGAGAGGAAGTGATAGTGGACGCCGTCGACCTCGCCCGGGCGCGGCGACCTCGTCGTCGCGGACACCGAGAGCCACACCTCGGGGTACCGCTCGCGCAGGTCTGCGGAGACGGTGCCCTTCCCTACCGCGGTCGGGCCCGCGAGGACGGTGAGCCGGGCGGGTGCTGCATGCAGTTGTGCGTCCACGGTGGAAATGTCAGCCGAACCTCTCGATGAGCGCCTCGGCCTGGTGAGGCCCGAGTCCGCGGATACGACGCGACTGCGCGATCCCGACCTCGGTCATGATCGCCTGCGCCTTGACCTTGCCCACCCCCGGGAGCGACTCGAGCAGGGCGACGACCTTCATCTTGCCGATGACGTCGTCGGTCTTCCCTGCCTCGATCACGGAGGAGAGCGAGCCTTGAGAATACTTCAGGCGGTTCTTGATCTCGGCACGCGCCTTGCGGGCCTCGGCGGCCTTCTCAAGTGCAGCTGCGCGCTGCTCGGGGGTCAACGGTGGGAGCGCCACGGGTATCACCTTCCTGAACTGGGGCAAGACCTGCACAACCTTGTGACGAACCTAACTTCGGTAGGCGGATGTCGCAACGCGCCGGGAGGTGCCTTCACCTGCGCACGAGCGCATCAGGCGCCGCGGAGCGCCTCCCTGGCCTGCTCCGACGCCGCCACGGCAGCCGCCCGCAAGCGCGGGATGTCGGGGCCGGCGGCAAGGACGCCGCGGGACGACGAGGCGAGGACGGCACCTCGTGCGTCGCCGAAGACGTGCCTCAGCTCGGCCGCCCCTGCGCCCTGCGCTCCGACCCCGGGCGCGAGCAGCGGCCCGTTGACCGCCGCGAGGTCGGTCGACGTCGTGGTGACGGCCTCCCCCACCGTCGCGCCGACGACGAGACCGACCGAGCCGAGCGGGACGGCACCCGCGTTGAGCTCGGCTGCGGCCGCCGCGACCGACGCGGCGACCGTCGTCCCGTCGGGCGCCGTCGCGTGCTGGACGGACGCTCCTTCAGGGTTCGACGTGAGGCACAGGACGAACAGCCCGCGGCCCGTGCTCGCAGCGAGGTCGACCGCGGGCGCGAGCGAACCGAACCCGAGGAACGGAGACACCGTCAGGGCGTCGCCCGCGAGCGGCGATCCGTCGCGCAGGAAGGTCTCGGCGTACGCCGCCATCGTCGAGCCGATGTCACCGCGCTTGGCGTCGACGATCGTGAGGATCCCCGCGTCGCGCGCCGATGCGACAAGCTCCTCGAGCACGGCGACGCCCCGGGAGCCGTGCCTCTCGAAGAACGCCGCCTGAGGCTTGAGCGCGGCGGCGCTGCCCGCGACCGCCTCGAGCACGCGGAGCGAGAACTCACGCAGCCCGGTGACGTCGTCGGGCAGGCCCCACTGCTTCAGGAGGCTCGCGTGCGGGTCCACGCCCACGCACAGCGGGCCGTGCTCGTCCATCGCGGCCGCCAGACGCGCCCCGAAGGGCGCCTCCGGCGACACGAGGGAGACGGCCGTCACGCGATCGCCCCGGGCGTCGGCAGGCTCGACTGGGCGAGGGCCGTCATGTGCTCCTGGAGCGACTGCACCTCGAACGGCCCGGACAGGACCGCCTCGATCGCCTGGACGGCAGCGGAGAGCTGCTGGATCGTCGTGACGATCGCCTTGTCCGCAGCCGTCGTCGCAGCACGGATCTCGTAGCCGTCAGCACGGGCCCCCTGGCCCGACGGGGTGTTGATCACCATGTCGACCTCGCCGCGCGTGATGAGATCGACGATCGTGGGCTCTCCCGCAGGGCCTGCGCCCTCCGAGTGCTTGCGCACGACCGTGGACGGCACACCGTTGCGGCTGAGCACCGCCGCGGTGCCCGCCGTCGCGAGGATCGTGAAGCCCGACTCGACGAGCCGCTTGATCGGGAACACGAGGTCACGCTTGTCGCGGTCGGCGACCGAGACGAACACGTTGCCCGAGGTGGGCAGCCCGCCGAAGGCCGCTGCCTGCGACTTGGCGAAGGCGGTCGGGAACTGGGCGGACAGGCCCATCACCTCGCCGGTCGACCGCATCTCGGGGCCGAGCACGGTGTCGACGACCGCGCCGTCGGCGGTGCGGAAGCGCTTGAACGGCAGGACGGCTTCCTTGACCGCGATCGGCTGGTCGAGGTCGATGACCGCCGCGTCGCCCTCGGCGGGCAGCACGCCTGCGGCGCGCAGGTCGGCGATCGACTCGCCGACCATCAGGCGTGCGGCGGCCTTCGCGAGCGAGACGCCGGTCGCCTTGGACACGAACGGCACGGTGCGCGACGCGCGCGGGTTCGCCTCGAGGACGTAGAGCACGTCGGAGACGAGCGCGTACTGGACGTTGAGCAGCCCGCGCACGCCGACGCCCTTGGCGATCGCCTCGGTCGAGCGGCGGATGCGGTCGAGCTCCGACTGGCTGAGCGACACGGGCGGCAGCACGCACGCCGAGTCGCCCGAGTGGATCCCGGCCTCTTCGATGTGCTCCATGACACCGCCGAGGTACAGCTCGGTGCCGTCGTAGAGAGCGTCGACGTCGATCTCCATCGCGTCGTCGAGGAACCGGTCGATGAGGATCGGGGCGAGCCGGCCGCCGGCGAGCGCCGCCTCGCCGAGCGCACGCTCGACGTAGCCGGTGAGGTGCTCGTCGGAGTAGACGATCTCCATGCCACGCCCACCGAGCACGTACGACGGTCGGACGAGGACCGGGTAGCCGATGCTCGCGGCGATCTCCTTCGCCTGGACGAGGCTCGTGGCGGTGCCGAACGCGGGGGCGGGCAGGCCGGCCTCCTCGAGCACGCGGCCGAAGACCGAGCGGTCCTCGGCGGCGTCGATCGCCTCGGGAGACGTGCCGAGGATCGGCAGGCCTGCGTCGGCGAGACGCTGCGCGAGGCTCAGCGGGGTCTGCCCGCCGAGCTGAACGATGATGCCCTTGACCGGACCTGCTGCGAGCTCGGCCTCGTAGACCTCGAGGACGTCCTCGAACGTGAGGGGCTCGAAGTAGAGGCGGTCGGACGTGTCGTAGTCGGTCGAGACCGTCTCCGGGTTGCAGTTGACCATGACCGTCTCGTAGCGGTCGGCGAGCGCGAGCGTCGCGTGGACGCACGAGTAGTCGAACTCGATGCCCTGACCGATGCGGTTCGGACCGGAGCCGAGGATGATGACGGCCTCGCGCTCACGCGGGGCGACCTCGGACTCCACGTCGTACGACGAGTAGTGGTACGGCGTCGACGCCGCGAACTCGGCGGCGCAGGTGTCGACGGTCTTGAAGACGGGCCGGACGCCGAGGGCGCGGCGCACCTCGCGGACGACAGCCTCCCCCGCGCTGCCGCCGATGCCGCGGAGCTTCGCGACCTGGAGGTCGGACAGGCCGTGACGCTTGGCGCGCGCGAGCACGTCGTGCGTGAGCGCGGGCGCGGCGGCGACCTCGGCGGCGATCTCGTTGACGAGCTGGATCTGGTCGAGGTACCAGGGGTCGATCTTCGTCGCGTCGAACACCTGCTCGATCGTCGCGCCGGCGCGCAGGGCCTGCTGCACCTGGACGAGGCGCTGCTCGGTGGGCCGCTGGATCGTCACGAGGAGCTCGTCGAGCGCGGCGCCCGAGGCAGGCTCGCCGTCCCAGTGGAAGACCGTGCCGGCCTTGTCGATCGACCGCAGCGCCTTGCCGAGCGCCTCGGTGAAGTTGCGGCCGAGCGCCATGGCCTCGCCGACGGACTTCATGGTCGTCGTGAGCGTGTCGTCAGCAGCCGGGAACTTCTCGAACGCGAAGCGCGGCACCTTGACGACCACGTAGTCGAGCGTCGGCTCGAACGACGCGGGCGTCGAGCCCGTGATGTCGTTCGTGATCTCGTCGAGCGTGTAGCCGACGGCGAGCTTCGCGGCGATCTTCGCGATCGGGAAGCCGGTCGCCTTCGACGCGAGAGCCGACGAGCGCGACACGCGCGGGTTCATCTCGATGACGACGACGCGGCCCGTGTCCGGGTGCACGGCGTACTGGATGTTGCAGCCGCCCGTGTCGACGCCGACCTCGCGGATGACCGCGATGCCGATGTCCCGGAGCTTCTGGAACTCGCGGTCGGTGAGGGTCAGGGCGGGCGCGACGGTGATCGAGTCGCCCGTGTGCACGCCGACCGGGTCGACGTTCTCGATCGAGCAGATGACGACGACGTTGTCGGCCTTGTCGCGCATGAGCTCGAGCTCGTACTCCTTCCAGCCGAGGATCGACTCCTCGAGGAGAACCTCGGTCGTCGGCGAGTAGTGCAGACCCTGGCCGACGATGCGGCGGAGGTCCGCCTCGTCGTACGCGATCCCGGAGCCGAGGCCGCCCATCGTGAAGGAGGGACGCACGACCATCGGGTACCCGAGGGACTCCGCGGCGGCGATCGCCTCGTCGATCGTGTGGATGATCTCCGAGCGGGCGCTCTCGCCACCGCACTTCTCGACGACCTCCTTGAACTGCTGGCGGTCCTCGCCCTTCTCGATCGCGGCGATGTTCGCACCGATGAGCTCGACGTCGTACTTGTCGAGAACGCCTGCCTTGTCGAGCTCGATCGCGGCGTTGAGAGCCGTCTGGCCGCCGAGCGTCGCGAGCACCGCGTCGGGACGCTCCTTCGCGATGATCGTCGTGAGGACCTCGGTCGTGATGGGCTCGACGTACGTCGCGTCTGCGAACTCGGGGTCGGTCATGATCGTCGCCGGGTTCGAGTTCACGAGGATGACCCGCAGGCCCTCCTCCTTGAGCACACGGCAGGCCTGCGTGCCCGAGTAGTCGAACTCGCACGCCTGGCCGATGACGATGGGGCCCGACCCGATGACGAGGACGGAGTTGATGTCGGTTCTGCGAGGCACGTCTCAGTTCTCCTTGTCAGCGGCGGTCTTGCCGGCGGTCGCGGCCGAGAGGCCGCTCGCACTCCGGGCGCCGGAGGTCATCAGGTCGAGGAAGCGGTCGAAGAGGTACGCGGCGTCGTGGGGGCCTGCGGCAGCCTCAGGGTGGTACTGGACGGAGAACGCCGGGATGTCGAGGCACTCGAGCCCCTCGACGACGTCGTCGTTCAGCCCGACGTGGGAGACGACGACCCGGCCGTAACGCCCGTCGTCGTGCGGGGCCGTGGCGACCTCGTGGAGCGGCGCGTCCACGGCGAACCCGTGGTTCTGCGAGGTGATCTCCACCTTGCGCGTGCTCAGGTCCATGACCGGCTGGTTGATGCCGCGGTGGCCGTAACGGAGCTTGTACGTGCCGAAGCCGAGCGCGCGGCCGAGGAGCTGGTTGCCGAAGCAGATGCCGAAGTATGGCAGGCCGCGGTCGAGGACCTCGCGCAGGAGCGCGACGGGGTGCTCGGCCGCCGACGGGTCGCCAGGGCCGTTGGAGAAGAACACGCCGTCCGGATCGAGTGCGAGGACGTCGTCGATCGTCGACGCTGCGGGGATGACGTGGACGCGCATGCCACGCTCGGCGAGGCGCTGCGGCGTCATCGACTTGATGCCGAGGTCGAGGGCGACGACGGTCTTGAGAGGCTCACGGCCTGCGAACGCCCCCGACGGCTCGACGACGTACGCGACGTCTGTCGAGACCTCGGCGGCGAGGTCTGCACCCTGCATCGACGGCGCGGCCTGGACCTCGGCGACGAGGTCCTCGACGCGACGTGGGTGCCGGCCGTCGAGCAGCGCGGCACCGGAGAAGATGCCGCCGCGCATGACGCCGCGCTCGCGCAGGTGTCGCGTCAGCGCCCGCGTGTCGATGTCGCTGATCGAGACGATGCCCTGCTGGGCGAGCTCGTCGGCGAGGTCGTTCTCCGCGCGCCAGTTGGACGACCTGCGGGCGGCGTCGCGCACGACGAAGCCGGCGACCCAGATGCGCGTCGACTCGGGGTCTTCGGTGTTGACGCCCGTGTTGCCGATGTGGGGCGCCGTCATGACGACGATCTGCCGGTGGTAGGAGGGGTCGGTGAGCGTCTCCTGGTAACCGGTCATGCCGGTGTTGAAGACGATCTCGCCGAGGGCCGTCCCGACCGCGCCGTAGGCGCGGCCGACGAACGTTCGACCGTCCTCGAGGACGAGCACGGCTGCGTCGGCGGCGAGGGGGGCGGCGTCGAGGACCTGGGTCACTTCTGCTCCTTCGGCTCGATGGTCGAGTCTGCGGTGGGGGTGCTACTCAGCGAGCTGATCGCAGCCTGGAGGCGGTCACGGTCGAGCTCGTGCACGGGGCGGAGACCGGTGTCGACGAGGACGTCGGGGGCGTCGCCGGGCTGCCACGTGACCACCACGATGGACTGGTCACCGACGAACTTGCCGACCATGCCCGAGGATCGGACGGTTCCCCGTACCCGCGAGGCGGGGACGAAGAGGTCGGTCGCGCCGTCGCGCAGCACGAGGAGGCCCTCGGAGCCGACCTGCGCGGTCCCCCGGCTGCGCACGCCGAGGCCGTGCGCGCCGATCCGCTCGAGCCAGCTGCGCGCGACGGTCGTCGCGACGTAGAGGATGTCGACGGGCGCGAGGATCTCGTCGCCCACCGTCGTGGGCACGGCGGGAAGGGCAGGGACGACGGCGGCCGTGCGGTCACCGCGGCGTCGCCAGCTGCGGGCCATGAGCCACAGCACGAGAACCGTGAGCGCGGCGAGCGCTGCGACGGAGACGGGGACGGGGATCCTCATCGGGTGACCTCCCGCGGTGCGGGAGAACCGGCCGGAGCGACTGCCTGACCGTCGAGCACGGTCGCCCGGCCGCGGAGGAACGTCGCGACGACACGGCCGGGGAGCTCGGCCCCGCGGAAGGGGCTGTTGTCGCTCGTCGTGCCCTGCTGGCGCGGGTCGACGACCGTGCGTGCGGCGGGGTCGACGACCACGAGGTTGCCGGGCTCCCCCACGGCGATCGGCCGTCCTTGCGGCAGGTCACCGTCGTCGATGCGTCCGATGTGGGCGGGATTCGTGGACATGACGCGGGCGACGTCGGACCACGTCATGCGGCCGGTGTCGACCATCGTGGCCTGCACGACGCTGAGCGCCGTCTCGAGGCCGGTCATGCCGAACGCTGCGGCGTCCCACTCGCAGTCCTTGTCCTCGCGGGCGTGCGGGGCGTGGTCGGTCGCGACGATGTCGATCGTCCCGTCCGCGAGGCCCTCGCGGACGGCCTCGACGTCAGCCTCGGTGCGCAGCGGCGGGTTCACCTTGAACAGGGGGTCGTAGCCGCGGGCGCGCTCGTCCGTGAGCATCAGGTGGTGCGGCGTGACCTCGGCGGTCACGCGCAGGCCGCGCGCCTTCGCCCAGCGCACGAGCTCGACGGAGCCGGCGGTCGACAGGTGGCACACGTGCAGGCGGGAGCCGACGTGCTCGGCGAGCAGGATGTCGCGCGCGATGATCGCTTCCTCGGCGACAGCGGGCCAGCCGCGGAGCCCGATCTCGGCGGAGACGACCCCCTCGTGCATCTGGGCGCCCTCGGTGAGCCGGGGCTCCTGCGCGTGCTGCGCGACGACGCCGTCGAACGCCTTGACGTACTCGAGCGCTCGACGCATGAGGACGGGGTCGTGGACGCACTTGCCGTCGTCGGAGAAGACGCGGACCTGCGCTGCGGAGGAGGCCATCGCGCCGAGCTCGGCGAGCTGCTCGCCTGCGAGACCGACCGACACCGCGCCGACAGGGTGGACATCCACCCAGCCGGCGTCGCGGCCGAGCCGCCACACCTGCTCGACGACGCCCGCCGTGTCGGCGACCGGGGTCGTGTTCGCCATCGCGTGGACGGCGGTGAAGCCGCCGAGAGCGGCGGCGCGCGTGCCGGTGAGGACGGTCTCGGCGTCCTCTCGCCCGGGCTCGCGCAGGTGCGTGTGCAGGTCGACGAGGCCGGGCAGGAGGACGAGGCCCTGCGCGTCGACGGTGCGGACACCGTCAGGTGCGGTCAGTGAGCCGGCCGCGGCGACCTCGGTGATCGTCCCGTCGAGGACGAGGACGTCGCGGGGCTCGCCGCCGAGGACCTGGGCACCGACGACGTGGACGGACGTCTCGGGGTGGGGGGCGGTCATCAGGACTCCTTCGTGGCGAGCGTGAGGTAGAGGACGGCCATGCGGACCGCGACGCCGTTCGCGACCTGCTCGACGATGACGGAGCGCGCCGAGTCGGCGGCCTCCGCGGAGATCTCGAGGCCTCGGTTCATGGGGCCGGGGTGCATGACGATCGCGTGGTCGGAGAGCGTCGCGAGCCTGCGGGCGTCGAGCCCGAACAGGCGCGAGTACTCGAGAGGGCTCGGGAAGAACCCCCCGCCTGCGGCGCTCATGCGCTCGCGCTGGACGCGGAGCATCATGACGGCGTCGGGGCTGTCGGCGAGCGTCGCGTCGAGGTCGTACGACACCGCGCACGGCCAGGTCTCGACGCCGACGGGGACGAGGGTCGGGGGTGCGACGAGGGTCACGCGGGCTCCGAGGGTCGTGAGGAGCTGGACGTTGGACCGTGCGACACGCGAGTGCAGGACGTCCCCGACGACTGCGACGTGCAGTCCCGTCAGGTCGAGCCCGACGCCGGACCGTGCGTCGAGCGAGGCGCCCGCACCTGCCGCGCCGCGCCCGGCGAGGTGGCGGCGGATCGTGAACGCGTCGAGGAGCGCCTGGGTCGGGTGCTGGTGCGTTCCGTCGCCCGCGTTGACGACGCTCGCGTCGACCCAGCCGGCGGTGGCGAGCAGGTGCGGTGCACCTGAGGCGTGGTGGCGCACGACGATGCCGTCCGCACCCATCGCCTGGAGCGTGAGCGCGGTGTCCTTGAGGGACTCGCCCTTGGAGACGCTCGAACCCTTGGCCGAGAAGTTGATGACGTCGGCCGACAGCCGCTTCGCTGCGGTCTCGAAGGAGATGCGCGTGCGGGTCGAGTCCTCGAAGAACAGGTTGACGACGGTCCGCCCGCGCAGCGTCGGGAGCTTCTTGATCTCCCGGGCCTGGGTCGCGGCCATCTCTGCGGCGGTGTCGAGGACGTGCACCGCGGCGGCGCGGTCGAGGTCGGCGGCAGACAGGAGGTGCTTCACAGCGCCACCTCCGGCGAGCCTGCCTGGGAGATCGTCACCGCGTCGTCCCCGTCGACCTCGGCGAGACGGACCTGGACGCGCTCGGTGGTTGACGTCGGGAGGTTCTTGCCGACGTAGTCGGGTCGGATCGGCAGCTCGCGGTGGCCGCGGTCGACGAGGGCTGCGAGCTGGACGGCTCGGGGTCGTCCGAGGTCTTTGATCGCGTCGAGCGCAGCGCGGATGGTCCGGCCCGAGAAGAGGACGTCGTCGACGAGCACGACGATCTTGTCGTCGATCCCGCCGCTCGGCAGGGTCGTCGAGCCGATCGTGCGCGTGGGGTGCCGATGCAGGTCGTCGCGGTACATCGTGATGTCGAGCTCACCGACGAGCGTGTCGACGTCGAGCGTCGGCTCGACGTCGGCGAGGCGCTGGGCGAGCCGACGGGCGAGCGGAAGTCCGCGGGTGGGGATCCCCAGGAGGACGAGATCGTCGCCGCCCTTGTTCCGTTCGAGGATCTCGTGGGCGATGCGCGTCAGCGCGCGGGCGATCTCTGGGGCGCCGAGGACCGTGGTCCCGCCGCCGGGCATAGGCATGCCAGAGGACATCTGGCGACCTCCTTCTCCGCCTCACAGGACGGCTCTTAAAGGAATGTCTGACAGTCCTGAACTGTACGCCGGGTTCCGGGCGGACAGGCGGACGTGTCCACCGTTCGGTCGCGAGTCGAGAGGGATCGAAGTGTGCCGAGCCGGGACCTAGGTCCTCGCGCGGCGGACGGGGCGAGGGAGGATCGAGAGGTGATCGACGTGTACTACTACTCGAGCTCGTCCGGCATGGTGCGGCTGTTCGCCGAGCGTCTCGGACGGCCGGTCCACGACTTGTCCCGGCGAGAGGTGCGCACGAGCGTGCCGACGGGACCGTGGGTGCTGCTCACGCCGTCGTACAAGACCGGGAACATCGACAACGACACGATCCCGGAGCCTGTCCGGCGATTCCTCGCCCACCCGGAGACTCGACGCCGCCTCGTCGGGGTGATGGGGTCGGGGAACCGCAACTTCGGAGAGCACTATCAGGCGGCGTGCCGCCAGATCGCGCGACTGTCGGGGCGGCCCGTCCTCTTCGAGTTCGAGCTGCAGGGAACGCAGTGGGACGTCGAGGACGCACAGCGCATCCTCGCGGACCTCGACGCAGCGATCGCGGCGGGGCACGCCTGACGCCATCCGGCTGCGGCTGGCACGAGCGCGCCACCCCTCCGGTGATCAGCGGTTCTGGCTGTCGCCCCCGCGGTGCAAGAGATCCTCGCGCACGACACGACGCAACACCTTGCCGATCTGCGACCGGGGCAGCTCCTTGACCAGCTCGAGCTGCTTGGGCAGCGCGTAGCGCGCGAGCCTTGCCTCGCACCAGGCGCGCACGGACTCGAGGTCGACCTGCGCGTGGGTCGCGGCGTCCTTGGCGAGCACGATGGCCGCGACGACGCGCTCACCGAGGTCTCCGCCGGGCATGCCGATGATCGCGACGTCCTCGACGCCGGGCATCGCGCGGAGGTGCTCCTCGACCTGCGAGGGATACACCTTGAAGCCGCCGGTGATGATCATCTCCTTGATGCGGTCGACGAGGCGGACGAACCCGTCCTCCTGCATGACGACGACGTCACCCGTGCGGATCCAGCGCTTCCCGCCGATCTCGACGAGCGTGTCCGCACTCTCGTCCGGGCGGTTCCAGTAGCCGCCGAAGACCTGGGGGCCGGCGATGAGCAGCTCCCCGCGCTCCCCCGGCTCGACGAGGCGGAACGGGTCCTCCTGGTCGGCGATGCGGATGTCGGTAGAAGGGAACGGCAGCCCGAGAGTCCCGGGCTGGCGGTTCTCGGAGCACGGGCTGCCGAGCGCGACGGGCGACGTCTCGGTCATGCCGTAGCCCTCGATCGCGTACCCTCCGGTCACGTCTTCCCACGCCTTGGCGACCTCGCCGGGCAGGGGCATCGCGCCGCAGATGGCATAGCGGAACGTGCCGAGGTCGACACCCTGCTCGACCGCCGCCTTCGCGAGGCGGTCGAGCATGGGTGGGACGGCGGGGATGAAGGTTCCCGGGATGCGCTTCTGCGTCGCGAGGACGGAGGCGACGTCGAACTTCGGGAAGAGGACGAGCGTCGCGCCGATACGGATCGTGAACGACAGGCACAGGGTGAGGCCGAACGCGTGGAAGAACGGCAGCACGCCGTACACGACGTCGTCGCTCACACCGCTCTGCGGGCCGTCGGCGAAGCCCATCTGGGTCCACTCCTGACCCTGCGTCGCGTTCGCGACGAGGTTGGCGTGGGTGAGCATCGCGGCCTTGGGCGTGCCGGTCGTGCCGCCCGTGTACTGCAGGAGCGCGAGGTCGCCCGAGCCCGGGGCCGGGTAGCTCGCGGGAAGGCGCGTCGCCTTCTTGAGCAGGCGCTCCCAGCGCACGACGCTCGCGGGGATGGGGGCGCGCAGCGCCTCGCGCAGGGCTCGGGCCTTCGCGATCGGGAGGCTGAGTGCGAGGCGCTTGGCGCCGGGCAGGTCGCGTGAGAGGTCGACGCCGACGATCGTGTGGACGTCTGTCTCGCCCTGGCGCTCCGCGAGGCGAGCCGCGGTGGGCTCCCAGCACACGGCGACGGTCGCGCCTGCGTCGGCGACCTGGTGCGCGAGTTCCTCGGCGCTGTAGGTCGGGTTGCACTCGACGACGACGCCGCCGATGCGCAGCACGGCGTAGAACACGACCACGTGGGTCGCACAGTTGGGCAGGCCGATCGCGACCCGGTCCCCCGGGCGTACGCCGAGCTTCGTCAGGACGCCCGCAGCGTGGGCGACCTGCTCGCCGAGCTCGCGGTACGTCGTCTGACGGCCCATGAAGTCGAGGGCGACACGGTCGGGATAGGTGCGTGCGCCGCGCTCGAGAGCTGCGGTGAGAGGCTCGTCGGCAACCGTGATGTCGGCGCTGACGCCGGGAGAGTAGGACCGCGTCCAGGGACGCTCCTCCGAAGGCCGTGTCATGGGTCTCAGTCTAACTTACGGAAGCGTAGGTTACTCGGCCGAAGGTGGATGGTTCGGGGAGATCCTCGCAGCGTGCCGACCCCGAGACGTGCAAGAGCCCGCACCCCGGAGACGGGGTACGGGCTCTTGATGAGCAGGTCAGCCGAGGATCGTCGGCTTGAGCTCGAGGATGCGTGCGAGCAGGCCGTTCACGAAAGACGGCGACTCGTCGGTCGACAGGCCCGAGACAAGCTCGACGGCCTCGTCGATCGCAACCGCGTCAGGCACGTCGTCGTTGAACAGCAGCTCCCAGGTCGCGAGGCGGAGGACCGCCCGGTCGACCGAGGGCATGCGCTCGAGCGTCCAGCCGTTCGAGTACGTCTCGAGGATCTCGTCGATGTGACGCGCGTGCGCGTCGTACCCCTCGACGAGCTCGACCGCGTACTGCGGCAGCGCGGACTCGACCCCGGGGTGTGCGACACGCTCCGCGAGCATGTCGAGCAGGTCGAGGTCTCGCTGCTCCGCCTCGAAGATGACGTCGAGCGCGCGCTTGCGCGCCTTGGTACGGGCTCCCACGTCAGTCGGTCACTCGACCCAGGTACGAGCGGTCACGGGTGTCGACCTTCACGCGCGTCCCGGTCTCGAGGAACAGCGGGACCTGGATCTCCGCGCCGGTCTCGAGCGTGGCCGGCTTGGTGCCGCCCGTGGAGCGGTCGCCCTGCAGGCCCGGCTCGGTGTACGTGATCTCGAGGACGACCGAGGCCGGGAGCTCGATGTAGAGGGGGGTGCCGTCGTTGGACGCGACGAGCACGTTCTGGTTCTCGAGCATGAAGTCGACAGCGTCGCCGACGACCGCGGCCGAGACCGGAATCTGGTCGTACGAGGACGTGTCCATGAAGATGAAGTCGTCGCCGTCCTTGTACAGGTACTGCATGTCGCGCTTGTCGACGTTGGCGGTCTCGATCTTCAGGCCCGCGTTGAACGTCTTGTCGACGGTCTTGCCGGAGACGACGTTCTTCATCTTGGTGCGGACGAAGGCGCCACCCTTGCCGGGCTTGACGTGCTGGAACTCGATGATGGTCCACAGCTGGCCATCGATGCGGAGCACGGTGCCGTTCTTGATGTCGTTCGTGGTCGCCACGGTTCATCTTCCTGTTGCGTTGACAAGGATCAGGGCCTGGAGAAGGCCGGTCCTGACCGCGTGCACCGGGGCTCACGGCGGACAGCGGCTGCGCGAGACTTCGCGAGCAGCCGCTCAAGTATAGCGGTGGCGCCGGGACGCCCCGGGTCAGCCGGCGAGCGCCTGGAGCGCGAGGTGGTAGCTCTCGAACCCGAAGCCGGCGATCGTCCCCGTCGCGACGGGACCGACGACGCTCAGGTGCCGGAACGCCTCGCGCGCGTACGGGTTGGAGATGTGCACCTCGACGAGACGCAGCCCGACGTCGGTCACCTGCGCGGCAGCGTCCCGCAGCGCGTACGAGTAGTGCGTGAACGCCGCCGGGTTGAGGACGACGTCGCTGCGGGTGTCGACCGCCTCGTGGAGCCAGCCGACCATCTCGGACTCGTCGTCCGTCTGCCTCACCTCGACGTCGAGCCCGAGCTCAGCACCCCAGCGCTCCCCCGCCTCCACGAGGTCACCGAGCGTGAGGTGCCCGTACACCTCAGGCTCACGCACGCCGAGACGACCGAGGTTGGGACCATTGAGCAGGAGCACGCGCGTCATGACGCGAACCTAGCGCACATCACAACGACACCGGCCGGCCACCCGCGGGGGCGTCCTCGCTGACCTCGGCGTACGCCGCCGCGAGGAGCGTGGGGTCCGGACCCTCGAGGCGGGTGGGGTGGCCGAGCGAGTCCAGGACGACGAAGCGCAGCAGGTCGCCGCGGGACTTCTTGTCGCGGCGCATCGCGCCGAGCAGCGCGTCCCAGCGGTCGCCGCGGTACGTGAGCGGCAGGCCGAGCGACGAAAGCACGCTGCGGTGCCGTGCGACGTCGTCGTCGGAGAGCTTCCCGGCGAGCCGCGCGAGCTCGGCGGCGAAGACCATGCCGACCGACACAGCCGCGCCGTGGCGCCACTGGTAACGCTCGACGTGCTCGATCGCGTGGCCGAACGTGTGGCCGTAGTTGAGGATCTCCCGCAGGCCGGACTCCTTGAGGTCCTCCCCCACGACGTCGGCCTTCCACTGCACCGCGCGCTGGATCAGCTCGACGAGGACCGGCTCGTCGACCGACGTCGCGCCCTGAGACAGAGGTGCCGCGTTCGACTCGATCAGCTCGAGCACGCGCGCGTCCGCGACGAGACCGCACTTGACGATCTCCCCGAGGCCCGCGACGAAGTCCCAGCGGGGAAGCGTCTCGAGCGCGTCGATGTCGCACAGGACGCCTGCGGGCGGGTAGAACGCGCCGACGAGGTTCTTGCCCTCAGCGGTGTTGATGCCCGTCTTGCCGCCGACGGCGGCGTCGACCATCGCGAGGATCGTCGTCGGGACGTGCACGACCTTGATCCCGCGCAGCCAGGTCGCCGCGACGAAGCCGCCCAGGTCGGTCGTCGCACCCCCGCCGACCGCGACGATCGCGTCCGAACGGGTGAAGTCGGCCTGGCCGAGCACCTGCCAGCAGAACGCCGCCACCTGGGCGGTCTTCGACTCCTCGGCGTCCGGCACCTCGGCCTGGATCGCCTCGTAGCCCTGCTCGACGAGGTCCTCGCGGATCGCGTCAGCCGTCGTCGCGAGAGCTGCCGGGTGCAGCACGAGCACCTTGCGGACGGAGTCCCCCAGCATGGCCGGCAGCTCACCGAGGAGGTGCCGGCCGATCACGACGTCGTACGGGGACTCCCCGTGCACGGTCACGCGGACGGGCGCTGCACTCATCGGGTACCTCCGGGCTGGGCCGCGTCGAGCGCGGCGAGGATCTGCGCCGCGACGTCCGCCGGCGCGAGGTCGTCGGTCAGCACGTGCAGCGACCCGACCTTCTCGTACACCGGGCGGCGCGCGGACATGAGCGCCTGCCACTGCGCACGCGGGTTGCCGACGAGCAGCGGACGGGCGGTGTTGAAGCCGACGCGCGGCGCGGCGTGAGCGAGCGACACGTCGAGGAAGACGACCGTCCCGCCGTCGGCCACGTACTGCGCGAGCAACGCCTGCGTGTCCTCGGCGAGGACCGCGCCTCCCCCGAGCGCGAGGACACCCTCGTGCTCGGCGAGCGCAGTCGCGACCGCGCGACGCTCGAGAGCGCGGAACGTGTCCTCACCGTCCTCGACGAAGATGTCGCTCACCGACTTGCCCGCCAGCACCTCGACATCGGCATCCGTGTCGCGGACGCTCCAGCCCGTCACGGCACCGATCTCCGCAGCGACGGTGGACTTGCCGGAGCCGGGCGGACCGGCGAGGACGACGCGAGGGCGGATGCGTTCATGCACGCCCCAAGGATAGCTACGGCTCTGCATGCCCGGACTCGTGACCACAGAGTGATCCGGTCTGGCGCTCCTCGCACCCTTGCGCGGTATCCATCGGCGCCCACGGCTCAAGGATGAGAGAAATCGCGCCGATGACCTTGCGACACGTGCGTACCGTCACTTTGACCCTAGGGGAACCCATGCGTGCACCACGGATCGTCGCCGGGGCGACGACCGCCTTTCTCGTGCTCGGGCTGCTCGTCGCAGCACCGAGCGCCGCCTCGACACCTTCCGTCACGATCGACACCGCCGCGACAGCCACAAACAGCACCGGCGACGTCGTGCTCGCGTGGAAGGCGATTCCTGGCGCCACGTCCTACAAGGTCGAGATCGCGGACGACAGCTCGTTCAGCAGCGCGAACATCGTCGACTTCGCGACGACGTCCGCGCTCAGATGGGTTCCGACGACCGGCCTGTGGGGCTCGACCGACGAACGCGAGCTCTTCTGGCGGGTCGTGCCGAACGGCGTGGGCGCTTCGGGCTCGGACGCCCAGGTCCACCGCTTCAGCCGTGCAGCTGCGCCCAACCCCGTGCAGACCGCCCCGGCCGCCGACGCGATCGTCGACTATCCGGCACCAGTCACGTTCACGTGGCAGCCAGTTCCCGGTGCACAGGACTACACGCTCACCTACTGGACCAGCAACGGCTCACCGATCGAGGTCAGAGGCCTGACGACCACGTCTCACGCGCCGGCCGAGCCCCTGGGCGCGGGCACGTGGCAGTGGAACGTCAGGGCGAGCTTCAGGTCGTCTGGCGCGTCCCTGGCGACGTTTGCGGGGCCCACGTCGACGACGAGGACCTTCACCACCCGGTGGACGGACGCCGCTTCCACACCGACCCTCATCAAGCCGGCCGACGGTGCGGTGCTCAACGACGTCGAGCTTGCCTGGTCCCAGGTCCCCGGCGCGTCGAAGTACCTGCTCGAGCTCTCCTTGGATGACGAGTTCACGAAGGTCAGCCTGACGAGCGAGGTGTCAGGGACCGCCTTCTCCCTCACGCGCCCCCTCCCCAGCACCACATACTTCTGGCGGGTACGCGCCTTCGATGCGCAGGGCAACGCTGCCAGCAAGCACTCGGCGACCCGCCAGCTCCGCAAGATCATGGGCGCCAGCGCTGATTCCGTGCCGGCCCCAGGGAGCGAGACGACCAGGCCCGTGCTGACCGTCGGCAGCACCGACCTGGCCGCGCCCGTGTCGATCCCCCACGACACGTTCGCGATCACCTGGGAGCCGGTGCCGCGCGCGTCGTTCTACGAGGTGGTCGTGACCCAGCTCGGCGGTGGCGATCCAGTCACCTGCAAGACCGCGAGCACGACTGCCACGATCCTCGCCGACTACGTGTCGACCGGTAACCAGACTGCCGCTCACTACTCCGGCGGACCGTGCCTCTGGAGCACAGACGCCAGGCGCGCCATCATGCCGGGCAAGCTCTACTCGGTGACGGTGACCGCCGTCAACGTCGCGGCAGACAGCGCCGCGGCATACCAGACGACGGATGCGGACAACGCCGCGGTCGTCCCCTCGGCCAAGTCTGACGAGCACTTCTTCGTCGTGAGCGAGGGTGGACGACCGACCTTGAACGATGTCGTGCCGGATCAGATCGGTCTCGTCTCGACCGATGCAGTCAGCCCGACCTTGTCCTGGTCCCCGCTCACCTATACGCCCGACGGCGGGGCCGGACCGTCCCGGGCCGGCTACATGGTCGAGCTGTACACGGACAGCACGAAGTCGTCGCAGATCGGCACCTACTGGACACCGACCCCCGTCTTCACGCCCAACGGCATCTTCGCCCGGAACACGACGACGGCGTCGAGCGACGCCTACTTCGCCGTGATCACGCCCATGACCAGCGGACTGGTCGACCGGAGCGCGTGGGCGCGGCTCGTCGGCCCTGCCACGGGTTCCGTCTCGTGGAAGCGCACCGGCGAGTCCCCAGCCGCCGGAACGGTCGCTGACGTCGGCGGGCAGAAGCTCTTGCGGATGACCCCAACGCCGAAGTCCGCGCTCGGGGGCGCCAGTCGGGGCTATCGGGTCCTCATCCACCAGAAGGGCAGCTCGGACACGTTCGCGACGCTCAACGTCGACCAGCCCTCGACGCTCGCAGCCAAGCAGATCGCCTACTCGGCATCCAACGTCGGACTCACCTCCCTCCCTGCCGGTGCGTACGAGTTCCGCTACGCCATCCTCGACGGCGCCGGCCAGCCGGGCCCGTACTCGGCCCGGACGGGATTCACGATCGGCTACCAGACGGTGACGGCAATGTCGGAGACCGTCCTTCCCGGGGCGACCGGAACCGTCCTCACCTGGGAACCCACTGTCAGCGCCGCCTCCTACGAGGTCTCGGTCACGCCGCAGGGCGGCACCGCGAAGAAGATCCCGACCGAGCAGACGTCGATCGTCGTGACGGATCAGACCCCGGGCGTCACCTACAGCTGGTCGGTCACGTCGCTCGACAAGGACAAGAACCGCTCCGAGGCGTCGAGCCTCCGAACGTATGTCGCACCGGTCGGCAAGGTGACGACCAGTGGAGCCACCAGCTCCCCGGCATCGACGGTGCGCCTGACATGGACCCCGGTAACGGGGGCGTCCCGCTACCTCGTGAGGCTGCGCGAGGCTGGTTCGAGCTCGACCGTGGAGGTCGCCGAGACTGCGGCGACCTCGTGGACACCGACCAAGTCGTTGGCGTACGGCAAGGCCTACTCATGGGATGTTCGTGCCGTGCCGGAGAAGTACTTCACGGTGTCGAGCACCACTCGTCCCGTCGTCGCGGTCTCCCCTGACGCCACGTTGACGGTGACGACTGCTCCCGGCACACCGTCAGGCCTGCGTCTCGCGAGCGGTCCGGCGTCGGTCACTGCATCCTGGACCGCCCTTGCGGGCGTCGCGCGCGGCAGCTCGCTCGCGCCGGGTTACGTGCTGCGCTACGGCGTGGCCCGCGCTGACGGTCTCGATCCCGCATGGACGACCGTCGTCGTCGGGTCGGGCACGTCGAAGAAGCTCTCAGGTCTGCGGCCCGGCACGACATACGTCGCCCAGGTCGCTGCCGCCAACGCACAGGGCCAGAGCGCATGGAGCCGCTCCGTGACCGCGAAGACGGCCGACTCGGGACCGTCTGCCCCACGTCTGGTCAAGGCCACGCGCGGCGACCGGTCCGCGAAGGTCGTGTGGACCGCTCCCACGTCCGCCGGCACGAGCGGTATCACGGGCTACCTCGTGCAGACGCGGACGTACTCCTCGGGTGCCTGGTCCGCCTGGCGCTCCACCCGGGCGGCGGCGGCCGCAAGGTCGGTCACGGTCTCGAACCTCACGAACAGCCTCAAGACCGAGGTGCGAGTCCTCGCGACGTCGCGGGCCGGCAACAGCCCGGCGTCCGCGTCGGCCATCGTCACGCCAGCAGGCAAGCCGCTCGCCCCGTCGGGCGTCAAGGCGTCGTCGACCAAGAAGAAGACCGTCAAGATCACGTGGAAGGCGGCCTCCGCCAACGGCTCGAAGGTCACCGGCTACGTCGTCCAGTACTCGACCAACGGCAAGAGCTGGAAGACGCTGAAGTCGACGACCGCAAAGAGCTACACCTGGAAGAAGGCAAAGTCCAAGAAGACCTACCACTTCCGCGTGTACGCGAAGAACGCGCTCGGCTCGGGCGCGAAGAGCAGCTCAGCACGGGTCGTCGTCAAGTAGACCCAGACACGAAGGGGCGGGACCGCGCACGCGGTCCCGCCCCTTCGCCGTCAGGTCTCGTGCGACCCTTGGGTCTCAGCGCAGCTGTTCAGGGATCGCGTCGAGGTAGCCCTGGGCGTTGCGCCGGGTCTCGGTGACCGAGTCGCCGCCGAACTTCTCCACCACGACCTCCGCAAGCACGAGCGCGACCATCGCCTCGGCGACCACGGCGGCCGGAGGTACCGCGCAGACGTCCGAGCGCTGGTGCTGCGCCCTGGCCTCCTCGCCGGTCGCGACGTCGACCGTCCGCAACGCACGCGGGACCGTCGAGATCGGCTTCATCGCGCCTCGGACGCGCAAGACCTCGCCGTTGGACATCCCGCCCTCGACTCCCCCGGCGCGGTTCGACAGGCGCTCGAGCCGGCCGCCGGAGCCGACGACGATCTCGTCGTGCGCCTGAGAGCCGCGCCGCGCAGCCGAACGAAAACCGTCTCCGATCTCGACGCCCTTGAACGCCTGGATGCCCATGACGGCCGCAGCGAGCCGCGAGTCGAGGCGGCGGTCCGAGTGGACGTACGTGCCCAACCCTGACGGGACACCGTAGCCGAGCACCTCCACGACGCCACCGAGGGTGTCCCCGTCCTTGTGGCACGCGTCGATCTCCGCGACCATCGCGGCGCTCGTCGCTTCGTGGAAGCAGCGCACCGGGTCGGCGTCCAGGGCAGCGACATCCTGCGGCGACGGGAGCGCTGCGTCGTCGGGCACCGCGACCGGGCCGATCGCCGTCACGTGGGAGACGAGCCTGACGCCCACGGTCTGCTCGAGGAAGCGCGCTGCGACCACCCCGAGCGCGACCCGCGCCGCAGTCTCCCGCGCGGACGCCCGCTCGAGCACGGGCCGAGCGTCGTCGAAGCCGTACTTGCGCATGCCGACGAGGTCCGCGTGCCCGGGCCGCGGCCGCGTCAACGGACGGTTGCGTGCGATCTCCCGCGCGTCACCGGTCCCCGCGTCGACCTGCAGCGCACCAGCGTCCACCGGGTCTGCGGCCATGACGTCGACCCACTTGGGCCACTCGGTGTTGCCGATCTCGATGGTCAGCGGGCCACCCTGTGTCACTCCGTGACGCAGACCGGCGAGCACGCGGACCTCGTCCTGCTCGAACTTCATGCGAGCACCCCGACCGTAGCCGAGGCGTCGACGGGCGAGCGCGTCCTGGATGTCCGCGGTACGCACCTCCACGCCTGCGGGCAGGCCCTCGATCATCCCCACCAGGGCGGGGCCGTGCGACTCTCCGGACGTCAACCAACGAAGCATGTGCCGATCCTTCCACGTCGCCGTCCGCACGAGGGGCCCTGACCGCAGTGCGGACCGGCGCCGACGGCAGAGGGCGCCGCCGCAGGGTCACTGCGGCGACGCCCTCGGACGTCCGTACGACTACTTGATCACCGTCAACGGGTTCGTCCCCGACTGCGGCTTCGGGAGCTCGGTCGGGACGTCCTCGGGTGCCGCAAACTCGAGAGTGCCGTACTTGTCCTGCAGGACGTACGCCTGACCCGAGACCACGAGCGAGAGGTCGCCTGCCTTGCGGGCGGGCAGGCCGCCGGCCTCTTCGGTCTTCTCCATCGCGTTCCCCGTGAGACCGAGGACGAGCAGGAGGCGCTGGTCGGTGGCCTGGACCTCTGCGACGAACGCCATGACATCCGCGTACGTGCCCTGCAGCTCCAGAGTCACCGGCACCGCATACAAGCCGGTCACACCCGGTACCGGTGCGGCCGTAGCGGCCGTAGCCGCAGAACCGCCCGCCCCTGGCTCGTCGGTGCCCGGGTCGGCCGCGGCATCGGAGCCGCCTCCGAGCGGCACCTCGGTGGATGCTGAGATGCTGAGCGAGGCGATGACCACGTCATGCTCGTCCGCGATGTCCGCAAGCTCCCGCTGGAGCTGAGCGTGCTCGAGGCTCGCGGGGATCTGCGCCCGTAGACCGGCCAGCTCTGCACGATAGACGTCGATCTCTTCGAACTGCTTCTTCAGCAGCGCGATCTTCTTGCGCTCGATGTCGTTCTTCTCGTCCTGCACGACGGCCTGAGCCTCGGTCTCCGTACCCGTGTCATAGACGGGCTTGGCGAGCAGGAACCAGGTGCCGAGGAGGATGACGGCGCTCAGCAGGATCGTGCCGACGATCCAGCTGCTCTGCTTCACTGTGCCCATCAGTTGCTTCCTCCCTCGACGCCGAACGTTCTGCCGGCAAGCGCCCCGATCCCCACCTGGACGGTGGACGTGACCTCGTAGTACGGCTCTGCATCGACCGCGGCGACCCGCGACTCCTGGAGCGTCGCGTCGGAGAAGCCAGGGATCGACTCGAGACCGTCAAGCCACTCGGACGCTTTCGGCAGGCTCGGCGAGTGCGCCACGAAGACCACCGACCCCACACCCTGTGCGTTGAGCGGATCAGCGCCGCTCACGACCGGACTCAGCGGGGAACCGTTGACCACCTCGAACATCGTGATCGTGACGTCGTCAGGCAGCACGGCCCCGATCGCGTCCAGGTACGGCTTCCAGGAGACCTCGGTCGCCATACCGAGCGCGCGCGCCGTCCGCGCCTGGTCGATCGCGGCGAGCACCGCCGTCACCTCGGCGTACTCGGCCTTCTCGCGAGCGAGACTCGTCGCCGTGTCCTGCGCGCTCGCGAGATGGTCGTCCGCGCGAGTGTTGCGGTCCTGGACGAACAGGTACATGCCACCCGCACCGAGCATGGCAAGCACGACCACGCCCGCGAGCACGCGCTTGACCCTGGCGAAACCACGACCAGCACGGATCTCTGCGGGCAGGAGGTCCACCTGCGGGAGAAGCGGTGCTCCGAGCGCGCCCTTGCCGGTCTTGACCTTGCCCGAGGACTGGCTCGGCTGAGCAGACTTCATCTTGCCCTTCTCGAAGACACTCATGCGGCCACCCCCATCGCGAGGCCGAGCGACAGCGCCATCATCGACTCGTGCCCGACGAAACGCTCGCGGCCGCCGATCGCCTTCGACACCTCGAGCGCCTCGAGAGGATCGCCGAGCTGGACGTTGAGCCGCGTGGAGCTCGCAAGAAGCTGCCCGAGGCCAGGGAGCTTTGCGCCTCCACCGGTCAGCGCGATGACGTCGATGTGACGGTTGCGCTGGGACGTGAAGTAGGAGAAGGAACCACGTACCGACTCGAGCAGGTTGTGGGTGATGTGGAGCACCGACTCAGCGGTCTCGCGGTACTCGGGGGGCACAGCGATCCCGACACCGATGTCGCGCTTGAGCATCTCGGCGTCCTGGTTCGAGGCCCCGAGGGTCCGCGCGACGGCGTCGGTCACGTCCTGGCCTCCCGAGGGCAGCGCGCGGACGAAGCGGGGAACACCGTCCTCGACGACGACGACGTTCGTGATACGAGCGCCGATGTCGACGAGCGCGACCGTCTGCGAGCCGAGCCGCCCGCGGGTCATGCCGCGCAGGAGCGCGAACGCGTTCAGGTCGACCATCACGGGGCGAAGGCCGGCTGCCTCGACGGCCAGCAGGTTCGCGGCGACGGTGTCCTTCGCCGCCGCCACGAGGAGCCCGTCGAGCGTGCGCCCGTTCGTGCTGTCGACCTCGTCTGTCGGATAGAAGTCGAGAAGTGCGTCGTCCGTCGCCATGGGGAGCATGTCCTGCACCTGGTAGGGCAGCGACTGGCGGAGCTGGGTCATGGGCAGCCACGGCAGCGACAGCTCACGAACGGCAACGCGCTGGTTCCCGACCCCGACGATCACGTCCTTCGAGCCGAACTTGCCCTTCGCCCAGAGCTCCTTGAGCGCCGAGGCGACGATCTGCTGGTCGGCGACCTCACCGTCGCGGATGACGTTGACCGGCAGCGGCATCTCGTCATACTTGACGAGAGTCGCTCCGGACCGACCCGACCCGAACTCGATCTCGGCTGCGCGTACTGCGCTCGTGCCGATGTCGAGCCCGATCGCTCGCTTCTTAGCCACACGTCCTCCCAAGGGCGAGGGTATTGATGTTGTTGCGTCTGAGGGCGCCTGGTTCGCCATGAACGCGCCAGGGATCGCACCTCTACGTGAATCGGCAGTCCGGGCTCGGATCTTGAGCGCGATCACCGAGGCGTGTCGGCGGCTCGAGGTCACGAGCCCACAGCTAGAGCATCAGTCCGAGGTAGGCGTCCCAGACCTGTGCGCCGGCCACGACGCCGAGTGCCGCGCCGCCGATCATCCAGGGACCGAACGGGATCCCGGACTTTCGCCCGGCTCGGCGCGTCACGATGAGCAAGATCGCGTACACGCCGCCGAGCAGGAACGCGCCGAACGACCCTACGACAAACGGTCCCCACCCGAGCCAGCCGAGCGCCAGCCCTAGCACACCAGAGAGCTTGACGTCGCCAGCTCCCATCCCCGCGGGGTACACGATGATGACCAAGAAGTAGAAGACGAAGAGGATGGCACCGCACACGAGCGCCCGCCACAGCGCCGACCAGTCCTGCTCGCCCCACGACGCTAGGACGAGGAGCGCGACCACGACGCCGTACGACGGCAGCACGATCTTGTCGGGCAGGCGGTGCACATCGAGGTCGATGAGCGTCAAGGCGACCGAGATCGCACCGACGTAGAGATACGCGGGCAATGCCCAGCTGACGCCGAGATGCAGGGTGACCGCCACGAACACCACGGCCGTCCCGGCCTCGACGAGCGGGTACCGGCGCGAGATCGCCGTGCCACAGTCGCGGCAGCGTCCCCGCAGCAAGAGCCAGGACACGACCGGGACGTTGTCGCGCCGACGGATCCGACCGTGGCATGCAGGACAGGCGCTCGGCGGGTGCAGCACGGACTCGTCACGCGGCACGCGCCAGACGACGACGTTGAGGAACGAGCCGATCGCGAGGCCGAGGACGGCCGAGATGGTCAGTGCCAGCCCGGCGAGGTACCCGTCAGACAGGTCCAAGGAGACCAAGCTCACCCGTGGATCTCCCGGTAGTCCCCGAGGGTCGCGGACTGCTCGAGCGGCGGGGCGTTCCACTTCTGCTCGGACTCACCGTTGCAGGGCGCGACGATCATCTTGGACCATGCCAGGTTGTACTTGTCACCGAGCCCGAGGCACCGCCCGTAGCGGTCCTTGAACGTCCAGCTATCCTTCCAGGTGCCTGCGTCGGCCGTGCGGGACCAGTTCAGGTCCGCGCCGCCAGAGCTGCACAGCACGAGCGTGACGTAGGCAGGGCTGGCCGAGGGGGACGGCGTCTTCATGCAGTACGTGGTCGAGGCACCACGGTTCTTGTTCTGGTAGACGCGGACCTGCTGTGCCCCCGTCGAACCACGCAGGTCCGCGGGCTCGTTGTAGTACCACTCGTGGTTCCAGTAGAGGAGGCCGCGACCCGAGGGGTCCTGCTTGCACGGGTAGACGATCATGAACTCCCGGCCGGTGCTCTCGTCGGTGACGTCGGTGCACCGACCGAACTCGAGGTAGTTGACGATCTGGTTCGTCGCCTTCGACGCGGCGCCGGCTCCCACACGGGAGTCGGGGTCGAACGACGACCACGCGGTGTTCGAGCCGCACGAGCCGACCCGGAGAGCGACGCCGTCTGCGACGGCAGTCGTGTTGGCACCGGTTCCCAGGCAGAAGTTCGAGTTGCCCGTCTTCGTCGAGTTCTGGACCTTCCAGACGGCGCCACCCTCCCAGGAGAAGAGCTGGCGCGTGTCACCGTTGCACCGCTCGAGCGTGGCCGCCACCGAGCCGGACGACGGCCGTCCCTGGATGCACAGGGGCACGTATCCGCTCGTGTCCGTGATCGACAGGTGGATCGAGTAGTCGTTGCGCCACGACCACATGCGCAGCGGGTCGTCGGAGCGGCACTCCTCGGCCGGGACGTACCTGACGGTCGATCCCGCGGTCGTCCCGCTCGCCTCGAGGCAGAACCCGAGCCCGTACGCGTAGATCGCGCCACCCTCGACGTTGTCGTTCGTCAGCTGGAAGGTGTAGATCGTCTCGAGGGTCCGGTCCCCGGCCGCGGTCGCGAGCCCTGGGATGCCGTCGCCGAGACCCTCGGACGAGATGACGGCGAACATCGGAGCGGCCGCCAGGCCGTTGCCAGGCGTGCAGGCCTTCGCGTTCGTCGCACGCCACGCGGATGTCTGGCCGGACGGGTCGAGGTCGTAGTACCTGATGGTGGCGCGGTAGGTGTAGTTCGTGCTGCCGTCGACCGGACCGGTCACGGTGCACGGGAGCTTGCGCGGGTCGCCGAGCTCAGCGCCCGAGATCGGGTCGATCATGCGCGCGGACCGCAGCACCGTGAGGCTCGCGTCGACGCCAGCCTCAGCGGCGGAGATCGTTCGGCTGTTCTTGGCGGCGAACAGCGTCGGCTTGATCTGCGCGGTGATGACACCGAGCATCAGGACGCTGACCGCGGTGCACACCATGATCAGGAGGATCGCAGTCGGCATCGCGTAGCCGTCGTCCTGCGCCTTGCGCGCTCTCAGCAGAGTCATGGTCACTCTCGTCCCATCCCGGTGCAGATCATGATGTCGCTGCGACCGTCGTTGTCGAGGTCGGCGTTGGTCGTCGAGGCGCTCGACGTGTTTCGTGCGACGAACTCGGTCTCGAGCCCGGACCCCGCCTGCGCCGCGCTGGGGCGCACGTCGAGGCTGACCTTGAGCCGCTGGTTCGCGTAGACGTTGTCGGCGGGTGAGAACCGGAAGGGCAGCTGCGCCGGGATGTTCAGGTCGTTGTGGACGTCGTCGCTGAACGTGTACCAGGCCCGCGCACCTCCACCGCTTGGCCCCGGCGCCTCACGGCGCTGGAGCTCACCGTCCGCCGAGACCCGCCACTGGATGCACCGTTCAGGCTGCCCGCCCTCGACGACCTGGATGAGGTACTCGACGTAGTAGGCGCCAGAAGGCCCCTTGCCTGGCCGGTTGATCGCCGACGCGTAGCGCACCTCTTTGTCCATCCGCTGGAAGACGGTTCGCACCACGGACCCGGTGTCGCTGACCGAGACCGCGCGCGCGGTGTTCTTCGTCATCGTCACGACGCCGGCCATGAACACGGCGATCACCGCGGTGAAGACACCGAGCGCGACGATGAGCTCGGTCAACGTCACTCCACCTTCGCCGGAGAGCGGGCCCCGCCGTTCTGTCTGCTCGTCCATCAGCTGCCCCTCACGTCGCTCAGGGTCACGGTAGCCGGATCGCTCGTCCACGTGAGGCCACCCCCTGAATACGTCACCGTGTAGGTGAAGCGGCAGGTGCCCCGCCAGGTGCTGGAGATCGACGTCGTCCGGAACGCGAAGGTCCCGTTCGTGGCGTGCGAGAGCGAGACGCTGGCCGCGGCGCTGCCACTGCCCGAGGTGCGCGTGCAGGTGGGCTGCGACGCGAGCGCGTAGGTCACCCGCGAGCTCGCCGCGTTCGGGATGTTCCCGGACAACGGTGAGACGTTGGCGGTCGTCACGCCACGGACCGTGCCGGAGTGCGAGTAGTCCTTCGCCACAGGCAGGACGCGAACCGTCGCCGTCTGGGTCTCGGAGCGGTCGCCCGCCCCGTTCTCGAGCTGGAACGTGAAGGTGTAGAGGCCGACGGTGTTGGCAACCGGGCGGAAGCGGATCGTCGTCGTGCCGTCGCCGGTGAGCGTCGGGGTTCCCGTACCGGTCGCATCGACGCGGGTGGGGCCCGAGAGGATCCTCACCTTGTTGCTCGCGGACCCGCCAGCGGCGGTCTGGACGTCGAGCGTCACAGCCGTCGTCGTCGAGCCCTGGCCGTCGATCGTGAGCTCGGCGTCGCTCGCGGCGACGGCGCTACCGATGCGGACGGTCACCGTGCCCGTACGTCCGGGAACCAGTGCCGGGTTGTCGCTCGCGAGGTCCAGGGCCCCGTCGTCGAGCGGCACGGTCGTCACGATGCGATACGTGAACGTCGTGTCACCCAGCGGAGCGGAGGCCGATGCGGCGAACCGGATCGTGCCGTCCGGGTTGACCGTCGCGACGCCGTGGGGAGACTGCGTGACGACCTCTGTCCGCGACGCAGTACCACGGTCGTTGCCGAGAACAGCGATCGAGGCGGTAGAACCGGCGGCGACCCGGGCGCCGGAGTCGTCGAACGCGACCGGGTAGACCAGGACCGTCACGGTCGCCTCGTTCGAGTTGCGCCCCTGCGCGTCACGCAGCTTGTACTTGAACTTGACGACGCCTGAGTAGTTGGCAGGTGGCGTGTAGGTGATCGCACCCATGTTCGTACCCGACGTGATCACCGACGCGGTCCCCTGGGTGGGCGCCACGGTGATGGTCGTCGGGTTGGACCGCTTCGACACGATGACGTCGTTCTTGAGGATCTCGACCGGGAGGCCTGGGCCACCGGCCACGGCGTCGATCGAGTCGTCGTTCGCGACGGGGGCGGTCGACACGTTCCACACTGCGTCGCTCGTGGGGTCGATCAGCGAGGTCATCGTGTAGAGGCATCCGTCGCCGCCGCACTTGGCGACACCCGGGTCCCAGGTGGCGACGACGATCGCGCGGTACACGAGTGTCGATCCGGCGCCAGGGTTGACCCGCACGCAGGTCGTGTCAGATGCCGAGGCGCTCTTGGCGCGGTAGCAGCTGCCGATGAGGGTGGTGACGTCGTACGTCATCTCCGAGACGCGGACCTGGCGCGTGACGGGAAGGGTGACGGTCGGGCTCGCGGACGCGGCGGGGTCCCACAGCTGGTTCGTCTCGGCGACGAGGTCCGGGTCGAGCGCGGCGACCGTCGAGAACGCCGCGTTGACCTCAGCCTGCGTCCGGCCGATCACGAGCGGGGTCGGGTCCGCGGCCGCGCCGGGGCGCGGGTAGACGGACCGGACCTTCTCCATGGCCTGGGTCGCGACGGAGGCGGCGGCCTGGGTGCGCTGGAGGTGCGAGGCGGTGCTCGAGCCGCGCATGAAGAACATCAGCACCGCTGACGCGACCATGCCGACGATGAAGAGCGCGACGATCACCTCGATGAGGGAGAAGCCCTCATCCGTGGTCGTCCTCGGGTTACGCCGCATCGCTTCTCTCCGTCGTCGTTCGGTCGAGACGCCGCACTGGGGACCAAACCGGAAGGCTTGGTCCCCAGGCGGGTGCCGCTCAGCGCTCGGGCTGGGCGGCGAGGTGGATCACGGGGTCTGCAGACCGCCCTGGTCGCTGATGTACTCGAACGTGGTGTTGGTGCCCTTGTCGGCGTTCACACCAGTGATCTCGAAGCGCTCGGCCTCGGGCGCCACGGTGATCACCGTGTCGGCGTCAGACAGGGTGATCGTGTTGCCCGCGCCGGTCACACCGTTGAGCGTGACGGTGTCGCCAGCAACGGTGACCGCGCCCACGTACGTCTGGTTGTCGACGTAGAACGTCTCCATCTCGTTGGCGATCGTGCGGATGTCGGACTTGATGCCCGCGTCGACGGCCTTCTTGCGCTGGTTCAGGAAGACCGGGATGGCGATCGCCGAGAGGATGCCGATGATGATGATGACGACGAGGAGCTCGATCAGGGTGAAACCCTTGTCCTTCTCCTGCATGGACTTCTGCACGCGAGCGATCATGCCCGGCCTCTTTTCGTGTTCAAGTGAAAGTGAGTTGCGCCACCGCTCACGCGATGTGCAGAACTGGTATCGGTACACCCGGACCCCCGCTTGAGCGATCTAGGTCACAAATGCATAACGCTCACGTGATCTCGACGAGCATGGGCCCCGGGCACGACTGGACGTCGGAGTCCCGCAGACCCGCGCCGTCGAACACCCAGTCCTGCGTCGCCGGCGTGCCCGACAGGGACCTTCCCACCAGGCAGAAGCTGTTGCCGTCGAGGTGCACCGCGACCCCGTTGCCGGGCGTGACCCGGACGTCAGGGCCGAACGACCCGGCCTCGACGGGCGCCCCGCTGGTGAGCAGGCCCGTCACCACCGTCGCGACGGTCCGCAGGTCGCTCTTGATGCTCGCGTCGACCGCCCTGGCGCGCTGCCCCAGGAACAGACCGATCCCGATCGCCGACAGCACACCGATGATCATGATGACCACGAGCAGCTCGACGAGGCTGAACCCCTCGTCCCGGGCCGGCCGGATCACTGGATCAGGTCGAACACGCCGAAGATCGGCATGTACATCGCGATGACCATGCCACCGATGATCGAGCCGAGCACGACGATCATGAGCGGCTCGATGAGGCTCGTGAGCGCCTCGGTCGTGGCCTCGACCTCCTGGTCGTAGAACTCTGCGATCTTCTCGAGCATCGTGTCGAGCGCACCGGTGTCCTCACCGACCGCCATCATCTGCACCACCATGGGTGGGAACACCGTGTGCTCCGAGAGCGGCCCGGTCAACGACTGGCCCTGCCGCACGGACTCCTGGATCGAGCTCACCGCGTGCTCCACGACGACGTTGCCCGACGTCTCCCCCACGATCTCGAGCGCCTGGAGGATGGGAACACCCGCGTGCAGCATCGCACCGAGGTTCCGGGTGAAGCGAGCGACGGCGATCTTCTGGAAGAGAGTCCCGAAGACCGGGATCTTGAGCTTCCACGGATCGAGCGCCTCACGCACGGACCGGTCGTTCTTGTGCCGACCCCACCACCAGACGCCCACCCCGATCGCGAGGAGCCCCGGCAGCAGACCGACCTTCAGCCCGTTCGACATCGCCATGAGGATCTTGGTCGGCAGCGGCAGGTCCCCGCCCATCGACGAGAACATGTCGGCGAAGATCGGCACGATGAACAGGAGCATCCCCGCCGTGGCGAGGATGGCGATCACGAACACGACGACGGGGTACGTCATCGCGGACTTGATCTTGCTGCGCAGCTTGACCTCGTCCTCGAAGTTCTTCGCGACCGAGAGCAACACCTGGTCGAGGAAGCCGCCGACCTCTCCCGCGCGCACCATGTTGAGCATGAGCGGCGGGAAGATCATCGGGTGCTTGCCGAGGGACGCGGAGAAGGACACGCCCGTCTCGATGTCGCTGCGCACCTCCGCGAGCACGCGTGCGAGGTTCTTGTTCTCCGTCTGCTCCGCGAGGATCGACACCGAGCGCAGCAGCGACAGGCCGGCGTTGATCATGGTCGCGAGCTGGCGCGCCATGATCGCCAGGTCCTTGAGCTTGACGCCGTCACCGAACCCGGGGATCGAGATCTCCCGCTGGAGACCGGTGTTGCGCACCTCGTTGATCGAGAGCGGCGCGACACCCATCGACTTGAGCTTGGTCGCGACCGCGTTCTCGCTGGCCGCCTCGATCCGACCCTTGACCAGCTTGCCCTGGCGGTCGCGGATCACATAGTCGTAAGTCTTGGCCTCAGCCATCACACGGTCCTGTTCTTGCTCTGGAAGTCGGCGCCGCCCATGTTGGCGTTCGCGAGGCCGGCACCCGCACCGGACGCGGAAGCGCGCCCGGTCAGCTTGTTGTAGTCCTCGAGGTTGTGACACTTCTCGAGGCCGGTCTCGTACGAGATGCGGCCGCTGCGTGTGAGCTCGGCGAGGTGCTGGTCCATCGTGTGCATCCCCTGCTGCGAGCCCGCCTGCATCGAGGAGTAGATCTGGTGCGTCTTGCCCTCGCGGATGAGGTTGCGGATCGCGGGGGTGGCGAGCATGACCTCGGTCGCGACGACACGCCCCGGACCGTCCGAGCGCCGACACAGAGTCTGGGACACGACGCCCTGGAGCGCGCCGGCGAGCTGGGTGCGCACCTGCCCCTGCTGCTCGGGGGGGAACACGTCGATGATGCGGTCGATCGTCTGCGCCGCGTCCTGCGTGTGCAGGGTCGCGAACACGAGGTGCCCCGTCTCGGCTGCGGTGAGCGCCACCGAGATCGTCTCGAGGTCACGCATCTCCCCGACGAGGATGATGTCAGGGTCCTGGCGCAGGACGTGCTTGAGCGCGTTCGCGAAGCTCTGCGTGTCGGCACCGACCTCACGCTGGTTGATGATCGCGCGCTTGTGGGTGTGCAGGAACTCGATCGGGTCCTCGACCGTCATGATGTGGTCAGGCCGCGTCCGGTTCGCGAGGTCGATGATCGAGGCCAGCGTCGTCGACTTGCCCGAGCCGGTCGGACCCGTGACGAGGACGAGGCCTCGGGGCAGTCCAGCGAAGTTCGCGACGACGGCAGGGACGCCGAGCGCCTCGAGCGGCTTGATCTCGAACGGGATCGTGCGGAACGCCGCTCCCATCTGTTCGCGCTGCCGGTAGAAGTTCACGCGGAAGCGCGCAAGGTCGGGCACCTGGTACGAGAAGTCGAGCTCGAGCTCGGCCTCGAACCGTTCGCGCTGACGCATGTTCAGCACCGAGTACAGGACGCGCTGGAGCATCGCGCCGTCGAGGAGACCGAACTCCTCCATCGGCTGGAGGGCGCCGTGGCGGCGCATCATCGGGTACGCGCCAGCCGTCAGGTGCAGATCAGAAGCGCCAGCGGCGTGCATCGTGCGCAGGAGCGGCTCGATCTGCACGTCGTTCTCGTGAGCGCGGTCCATGCCCAGTCGTCCGGCGGTCGACCCGACGTAGCCCTCGGCCCCCGCGCGACGTGAGCCGGCCTCCGCGCTCGGGCGGGTCGGCGACACCGGGCGAGCCGCGGGGGCGCTGGCCGGCGCGGAGGACGTCGGCGCCGGGGAGACGGGCGCCTGCACGGCCGTCGCCTGAGCCGGAACCGCAGGAGCCACATAGCTCGGGACGCGCGTCGCGACCGACTGCGCCGGGGCGAGAGGCTGGCTCGCAGGCGCGGACGGCGCCGGCGGGTAGGCCGCACCGGCAAGATACGCGTCGCGGGGCCCACCCAGGGTTGCCTGCGCCCCTCCGGGCACGAAGGTGCCGGGCTGAGGCGAGAAGCTGCCGCCAGCGGCCGGCTCGCCGACCCGAGCAGCGGGCGCGCCGGATCCGGGAGCGGGCGGGTACGTCGGCGCGGCTGCGAGACCCGCCGCAGGGAGCGCATGGGCTGCACTCTCACGGCGGAACGCGTTCACCGACGAGATCGAGTCCGCGGGGAAGTCGTCGCCCGGGTTCGGGATCCCGTAGTGGTTCGTGGTGCCCTCGGTCACTTCTCAGCCTTTCGCCGTCGTCCGCACGCAAGTAGTGCGACTTTCTCTTATCGGCGCGCACCGGGCCGACCTTGAGCGGCTCTCGGCGCACCGCTGCGCCGACGGCTCACGCGACGATGCGCAGCAGCTCCTCGATCGTGGTGTCACCAGCGATGACCTTGCGCCACCCGTCCATGCGCAACGTGGCCATCCCCTCGTCCGTCGCGGTGCGGCCGATGTCCGCAGCCGAGGAACCGGCGACGGCGTGCCGCTCGATGGCCTCCGTCACCCGCATGACCTCGTGCAGCGCGAGACGTCCGCGGTAACCGGTGCGAGAGCACGTCGAGCAGCCGACGGGACGCTGCAGGATCGGCTTCGGCTCGCCCGGGACCCACGGGAAGCGTGCCGCGAGCAGCTCCTCGTCGCTCGGCTCGTACGGCTCCTTGCACTTCTTGCACAGCCGCCGTGCAAGTCGCTGCGCGACGACGCAGTCGAGAGCCGATCCGACGAGGAACGGCTCGATGCCCATCTCCACGAGGCGGGTGATCGCCGACGGCGCGTCGTTCGTGTGCAAGGTCGACAGCACCAGGTGACCCGTGAGAGCCGCCTCGATCGCGATCTGTGCGGTCTCGTGGTCACGGATCTCACCGAGGAGCACCACGTCGGGGTCGGAGCGGAGGATCGAGCGGAGCGCGCCCGCGAAGGTCAGTCCCGCCTTGGGGTTGACCTGGACCTGGTTGATGCCCGGGAGGCGGTACTCGACCGGGTCCTCGACCGTGATGACGTTGATCTCCGGACGTGACACCGCGTTGAGGGTCGCATACAGCGTCGTCGACTTGCCCGAGCCGGTCGGCCCCGTCACGAGGATCATGCCGTACGGCTTGCGGTACGCCTCGGAGTAGACCTCGTAGTTCTCCTCGCCGAACGACAGGTCGCGCAGGTCGAGGCTCGCCGTCGAGTTGTCGAGGATTCGCATGACGATCTTCTCGCCCCACACGGTCGGCAGGGTCGCGACACGGAGGTCGATCTTGCGGCCGTTGTGCTGGACGGACATGCGGCCGTCCTGAGGCTTGCGCCGCTCTGCGATGTCGATGTCCGACAGGATCTTGACGCGCGAGATGACACCGTTCTGGATCTGCTTGGGCGACCGCTGCATCTCGTGAAGCACACCGTCGATCCGGTAGCGGACTCGAAGGTCAGCCTCGGTCGGCTCGATGTGGATGTCGGACGCGCGGTCGGTGATCGCCTGCGTCACCAGCAGGTTGACGTACTTGACGATCGGCGCGTCGTCCTCGGTGGCCGAGCCGAGGTTCGAGAGGTCCATCTCGACCTCGTTCGAGGTCGCCTCCTCCATCGCGTCCGCGAGCTCGTTGATCTCACCGTCGGCGCGGCAGTAGCGATCGATACCACGCACGAGGTTGTCGTGCGCCGCCACAGCGGGGATGACGGGCATGCGTGCGACCGACTGCGCGTCGTCGAGCGCCATGACGTTGCCCGGGTCGGCCATCGCGAGGACGAGCCGACCGTCGCGGATCTCCACGGGCAAGATCGTGTACCGCCGGCACATCGCGGTCGGCAGGAGCGCGACGGCGGAACGGTCCACGGCGTGGTCGTCGAGGTCGACGAACTCCATGCCCACCTGGGCGGCGAGCGCACGGACGAGCTGGTCCTCGCTGAGGTACCCGAGCTCGACCAGGACACGGCCGAGAGAGGATCCTCGGACGATCTGCTCGTCGAGCGCCGTCATCAGCTGTGTCTCGTTGACCAGGCCTTCCTCGAGAAGGACCTCTCCGAGCTGCTTCATGTTGTTGCCTCGCTCACGACCTCGTGCACATCCTGTCGAAGCACTATCGGCGTTCTGGAGCCGGGACCTGAGCCCTCAGGCGCACATGCACACTTCTCACACAGTGTTGACGGGGCGCGGAGCATCGAGGGCTGCGTCGAGCGCGGCGGCCATCGCGTCGAGCGGGGCGGCGCGACCGGTCATGAGGCGGACCTGCTCAGCAGCCTGGTGGAGGAGCATCCGCTCGCCACCGGCGTCTCCTCCCACGGGCGCCCACGCCGCCCTGAGCGCGCTCGGTCGCGGGTCGTACACGACGTCGAGAAGCACGCCGAGCCGTGACGGCGCAGCCTGGTCCAGCTGGGCGGCGACAGGGTCGGCAGCGTGCGCAGGGAGCGTCGAGACGACGACGTCGGCGGCCAGGAGTGCGGGCAGCACCGCATCGATCTGGTGGAACGTCGGCTCGACGCCCATCCTGTGCGCTGCTCGCCGCAGGCCGCCGGTGCGCGAGAGCGAACGGGCGAACACCGCAGGTGTGGTGATGCCGAGCTCGCCGAGCGCGGCGAGCGCGGACGACGCGGTCGCCCCCGCGCCGAGCACCACCCCGCGGACTGCTCCGCTGCCGGGGACGAACCCGGCCTCGCGCAGCGCCGCGACGATCCCGTAGACGTCCGTGTTCGCGCCGACCAGGGTCGCGCGCGAACCTCCCGGCTGGAACAGGACGGTGTTGACCGCCCCCACGACCTCGGCGAGAGGCTCGACGTGGTCGAGCAGGCTGAGCACCGTCTGCTTCAGGGGCATCGTGAGGCTCAGCCCGGCCCACTCAGGGCCGCAGGACGCGACGAACCCCTCGAGCTCGTGCTCGTCGACGTCGATCGCGTCGTAGGTCCACGCGAGCCCGAGCGCCAAGTACGCGGCGCGGTGCAGCACGGGTGACAGCGAGTGCCCGACGGGGTGGCCGAGCACTGCTGCCCGGCTCACTCCTCGCCCTCGGGGTCCGTCGTCGCCGGGTTGTCCCGCAGCCACTCCTGGTACTGCGCGACGCACTTCGTGTGCTCGGCGAACGTGATCGAGTAGCAGGTCTCGTGAGTCGTCGGGTTGGTCGTGACGAAGAAGAGCCAGGGCCCTTCCTCAGGGTTGAGCACGGCCTCGATCGACGCACGTCCCGGGCTGTTGATCGGAGCCGGCGGGAGTCCGGTGTACATGTACGTGTTGTACGGGCTGTCGATCTGACGCTGTTCCGCTGTCGTCGTCGCGTTCGACGTCCGCTCCCCCGCGATGTAGTGGATCGTGGAGTCGAACCGCAGCGCCTCGTCGGTGTCCAGGCGGTTCTCGATCACACGCGCGACCTTGCCCCGACCGTCGGCCGGCGCCTCGGCCTCGACGAGCGACGCCTTCGTCAGCACCGTGTTGGCTTCCTTGAGCGAGACGCCCAGCTCGTTGAGGTCGGAGACCTGCTTGGCGATCATCGTCGACAGGATCTGCTCGGCCGTCGAGTCGTTGGTGAACGGGTACCGCGCCGGAGCGAGCCACCCCTCGACGTTGCCGTCAGCCTCGGCGGGCAGGCCGAGCGCCTCGGGGTTCTCGAGCGCCTTCTCGAAGTCGGCTGCGGGGATCGCGGTCACGCTCGCGAGCCGCTCGATGGTCGCAGCGATCGTGAGCCCTTCGCGCACGGTCACGCCGTCCTGCACGAGGTTGCTCTTGTCGAGCATCGCGGAGAGAGCGCCAGCGGCGTTCATCTCCTTCATGAGGTTGTACGTCCCGTACTGCAGGTTGGGCTCGGAGCCGTTCGCGGCGGTGTAGTCCTTGATCGCCTGGGTGAACGCAGCCTGAGTCTTGATGACACCGGCCTCCGCGAGTGCCGCACCGATCGCCGCACCCGAGGCGCCCTTCGCGATCTGGACCTGCACCTGACCGTCGCCCGGGCCGGCGTAGTCCTCCGAGACGGACTCCTTCGCGAAGAATCCCGGGACGGTCTTGACGACGAAGAACCCTGCGCCGCCCACGAGGGCGAGCGTCACGACGACGATGATCGCGGTGCGGATGCGCCGCGCACGACGGCGACGCCGCGTCACGGGGTTGTTCCGGCTCTGGGCACGCGTCGAGGGAGCGGCGGCAGGGGCCGCCGCGCGTCGCTGGACGTTCGGCTGCTCCGGGCTGGAGAACAGGTCGCTCACAGCGTGTGCGCCTCCTTTGTCGTCGTCGTTCGTCTCGAGTCTGTCATCCGTCGCGCTCCACGAGCTCTCCCGTGCGCTGCCCCGACGCACGCTCGGCGTCGAGCGCTGACTGCAGGATGATCACAGCGGCCACCTGGTCGACGACCGCACGATGCTTGCGTCCCGCGCGACCGGACGCGTGCAGCGCCTGGTGAGCCGTGACCGAGGTCATGCGCTCGTCCACCAGCCGGACCTCGACAGGAGCGACGGTGCGGGCCAGCGTCGCGGCATAGTCGCGGGCCGCTTCCGAGGCTGCACCCTCCGTACCCTTGAGGTGCCGTGGCAAGCCAACGTACACCACCTGTGCACCGCGTTCAGCGACCTCACGCGCGATCTGCGCGACATCTGCCGAGATCGCTCCCGGCTCCTTCGGAACCGCAGCGCGAGGAACCGTCTCGACGGGGGTCGCGATGAGACCGTCCGGGTCGCTCGAGGCGAGACCGACCCGGACGGAGCCGACGTCGACGCCGATCCGGGCGCCCCGGACGAGACCGGCCACCGACGATCAGCCGCGCGACCCGACGGCGGAGACGATCGCGGAGAGCGCCTCGGCGCCCGCCTCGACCTTCGTGCCGCCACCCTGCGCGACGTCGTCCTTGCCGCCGCCGCCGCCGCCGAGGACGGCGGTAGCGACCTTGACGAGGGCGCCGGCGCGCACGCCAGCGTCACGTGCGCCCGCGTTCGTCGCGACGACGACGAGCGGACGACCGTTCGCGACGCCGAGGACGGCGACCGTCGCCGGGGACGAGTCGCCGAGGCGCGAGCGCACGTCGAGCGCGAGCACGCGCAGGTCGTCAGCGCCCGCGACCTCGCCGGCGTCCGCCGTCACGACGCGCACGCCAGCGGCGTCCACCGCCGTGTCGACGAGCGCAGCCGCGCGGGCGAGGAGCTGGCTCTGACGCAGCGCACCGACTTCCTTCTCAGCCTCCTTGAGGCGCGACATGAGGGAGGAGATCCGCTCGGGCAGCTCGTCACCGCGCGCATTGAGCATCCCGGAGATCTGCCCGACGATCGCGCGCTCCTTGGCCTGGAAGCCGTAGGCGCCCGCCCCGACGAGCGCGTCGACACGGCGCACACCCGAGCCGATCGAGGACTCACCCAGAAGCGTCACGAGACCGAGCTCGCCCGACTGCCTGACGTGCGTGCCCGCGCACAGCTCGCGCGACCAGTCGTCACCGATCGAGACGACACGGACCCGGTCGCCGTACTTCTCGCCGAACAGGGCCATCGCACCGAGCGCGCGAGCCTCGTCGAGCGACATGATCTGCTCGGTCACCTCGAGGTTGTCCTGGAGGCGCGTGTTGACCCGCTCCTCGATCTCGGCGAGCGCGCTCGCAGGGACCGCCTGGCCGCGACGGAAGTCGAAGCGGATGCGGCTCGGCGCGTTCTCGGAACCTGCCTGCGTCGCGTCCTTGCCGAGGGTCTCCTGGAGCGCCTTGTGGATGAGGTGCGTCCCGGAGTGCGCGCGCGTGATCGCCGTGCGGCGCGCGGCGTCGATCGTCGCCTGTCCGGACTCGCCGAGCGTCACGGAGCCGTCGACGAGGCGACCACGGTGCACGTTCAGCCCCTTGATCGGCGCCTGGACGTCGTCGACCTCGATGCGGGCTCCGCCGTCGAGCATGATCTCGCCGTGGTCGGCGAGCTGGCCGCCCGCCTCGGCGTAGAACGGGGTGCGGTCGAGGATGATCTCGACGTCGGCCGGGGCCGTCACGCTCGGCGTCGGGACGCCGTCGACCAGCAGGCCGACGACCGTCGAGCGCGACGCGAGGTCCGTGTAGCCGAGGAACTCGACGGGCGCGTCGAGCGAGGTGCGCACCGACTCGTAGGCCGCGGTGTCCGTGTGACCGGTCTTCTTCGCGACCGCGTCGGCGCGCGCCCGAGCCTTCTGCTCGGCCATGAGCGAGCGGAACGCGGACTCGTCGACCTGGACTCCTTGCTCGGACGCCATCTCGAGCGTCAGGTCGATCGGGAAGCCGTACGTGTCGTGCAGCGCGAACGCCTGCTCACCGCCGAGGACTGGAGCGCCTCCCCCGGCGGACGACTTCGCACGGGCGACAGCCGTGTCGAGGATCGTCGTGCCCGACGCGAGGGTCCGCAGGAACGCATCCTCCTCGCCGTACGCGACCTGGCTGATGCGGTCGAACTCGGTCTCGAGCGTCGGGTAGGAAGCCTTCATCGCCTCCATCGACACCGGGAGCAGCTCCGGCAGAGCCGTCTCCTGGACGCCGAGCAGGCGCAGCGAGCGGACCGCGCGCCGCACGACGCGGCGCAGGACGTACCCGCGGCCCTCGTTGGAGGGGCGCACACCGTCCGAGATGAGCATGAGCGACGAGCGGACATGGTCCGCGATCACGCGCATGCGAACGTCGTCGGCGTCGTCGGCACCGTAACGCTTGCCGGTGATCGACTCGGTTGCCGCAATGACCGGGTACACCTCGTCGATCTCGTAGAGGTTCTGCTTGCCCTGCATGAGGAACGCGAGGCGCTCGAGGCCGGCACCCGTGTCGATCGCCTTCTGGTCGAGCTCGCGGATGAGCGGGTAGTCCTTGCCCTTGCCCTCGCCGCGCAGGTACTGGTCGAAGACGAGGTTCCAGACCTCGAGGTAACGGTCGCCGCCCGGGTCGACGTTCCCACCGACAGCGTCAGGACCGTACTGGGGGCCGCGGTCGACGTGGAACTCGGCGCACGGACCGGCCGGGCCGGGCTGGCCCGTGTCCCAGAAGTTCTCCTCGCGCGGGAGACGCACGATGTGTGCCGGGTCCATGCCGATCTTGCGGGTCAGCACGTCCAACGACTCGGTGTCCTGGTCCCACAGGGTCACCCAGAGCTTGTCACCGTCGAAGCCGTAGCCGCCGTCCGTCTGGGCGCCGGTGAGGAGCTCCCAGGCGAAGTCGATCGCGCCTTCCTTGAAGTAGTCGCCGAACGAGAAGTTGCCGTTCATCTGGAAGAAGGTGCCGTGGCGCGTCGTCTTGCCGACGTTCTCGATGTCGTTCGTGCGGATGCACTTCTGGACGCTCGCTATGCGCGGGTGCGGCGACTGCTCCGTGCCGATGATGTACGGGATGAACGGGACCATGCCCGCGACCGTGAAGAGGAGCGAGGGGTCGGGCGAGATCAGCGAGGTGCTCGGTGCCACGTGGTGGCCGCGCTCGGAGAAGTAGTCGAGCCAACGCTGGCGGATCTCGGCGGTACGCATCTTGACCTCTGGATTCGTGTGGTGGTGCGGGCCCGGCGACCAAGGTCGCTCGCCGGGCGGGGGAAGGATCTAGAACGAGTAGGGCAGGTCGCCGTCGACGTCGTCGTCGTCGACCCGCGGGTCCTGGCCGGGGACCGGGCGCCCGGGTGCGGGCTCCGCGCCCCAGCGTGCAGCGGTCCGGGCCTGGTCCCGGTCGTGCCGGCTGCGTCCTGCGCCGCGCTGGGGTGCGTCCTGGCCGGACGAGAGGAGGGCCGCGCCGAGCTGGCGCTCGCGCTCCGCGGCTGCCGCGCGCAGGTCGTCACCGAACGACGCGACGCTCACGCGCGCTCGCTCGACGAACGTGCTGGTGCGCTCCCCCAGGTCGTCGACGGCACGGCCGACGACGGCAGGAGGGCTGTAGCGGGCACGGAGCTGCTGGGCCTTGCGCACCGCATAGAGCGTGCCACCGATGCCGACGGCCACCCAGACGAGGCGCCTCATCGGGCGCCCTTGCGTCGGGTGGTTCCACCTTCGGGGCGCAGGGTCGGCTCGGGTGCGGGCGTGTCGTCCGGGTCGACGCCGCGCATGCGCGACCAGGCTCGGCTCGAGGCCTTCTGAAGCCCGTACGCGGCCGAGGCGACCTTGATGAGCGGCCCGCCCAGCACGGAGGAGTAGAGCGCGGCGAGCGCCGACACGTTCTCGGAGACCTGCGCGGCCGACGTCGTGATCGTGTCGACCTTCGCGAGCTGCGCGTTCGTCCCCGCGACCGTCTCGACGGCCTCGTCCAGGATCGGCACCGAGTGCTCGGTGAGGTCCTTGATCGACTCGCGCGCCTCGTCGAAGACTCGCCCGAGCTTGAGCAGCGGGACGGCGAGCAGCCCGACCAGCGCGACGAACGCCACGGCTGCGATGAGACCGGCGATGTCTCCGATCATGGCTGCTCCTCGGTTGGGTGACGGTGGCCGTGAAGAACTCTACCTGCGCGGCCCGGGGAAAGCGTGCAGCGCTGCCGCACGCAGGAACGCTCCGGAGAGACGGAACGCCCCGCCCGCTGCGAGCAGCGGACAGGGCGTTCCAGGAGCGCAGCGATCAGCGCGAGTAGTGCTCGACGACGAGCTGGACCTCGCACGTCACGGGGACCTCGACGCGCTTGGGGCGACGCACGAGCGTGAACGAGAGCTTCTCGAGCTGGACGTCCAGGTAACCCGGGACGGCGGGGAGCACGTCGCGGTGGGCGCCGGCAGCGGCGACCTGGAACGGCGTGGTGGCCTGGCTCTTCGGCTTGACCTGGACCGTCTGGCCCGGCTTCACCTTGAACGAGGGGCGGTCGACGATCTTGCCGTCGACGAGGATGTGGCGGTGCACGACAGCCTGGCGGGACTGCAGGATCGTGCGGGCGAAGCCGGCACGGAGCACGAGCGCGTCGAGACGGGTCTCGAGGATCTCGACAAGAGCCTCACCGGTCAGACCGGCGTCCTTGCGGGCCTCCTCGAACGCACGGGCCATCTGCTTCTCGCGGAGGCCGTACTGGGCGCGCAGACGCTGCTTCTCGCGAAGACGGACCGCGTAGTCCGACTCGGTGCGGCGACGGGCGCGGCCGTGCTCGCCGGGCGGGTAGGGACGCTTCTCGAAGTGCTTGACGGCCTTCGGGGTGAGCGCGATGCCGAGGGCACGGCTCAGTCGCACCTGGCGGCGCGAGCGGGTCACAGAGGACACGGTTTTCCATCCTGTCGTTCGATCTTCTGACGTCACACCCGCTCCTCGAGGAGGTGCGGGCGTGGGACCAGCCGGAGCGCTGCGACCGCCCGTGGAGGGCGGTGGGCGAGCGAACGGGGCCGAGGTCCCAGGTGTGCCACAGCGGGCAACCTGTCTATCGTACCCGATCCTGCGCGAGGATCGTGCGGATCTTCTCGAGCCGGTCGCTGACCTGCCGCTCGTACCCGCGGTCGGAGGGCTCGTAGTACCGCCTGCCCTCGAGCGACTCGGGCAGGTAGCGCTGCGCCGCGACCGCGTGCGGCTCGTCGTGCGAGTAGACGTAGCCGACGCCATGACCGAGGCCTTCCGCGCCGCGGTAGTGCGCGTCCCGGAGGTGGGCCGGCACCGGCCCGGCCTTGCCAGCCCGCACGTCCGCGAGGGCCGCGCCGATCGCGGTGTACGCGGCGTTCGACTTGGGCGCCGTGGCGAGGTGCACGACGGCCTCGGCGAGGACGAGCGCTCCCTCGGGCATCCCGATCATCTGGACGGCCTGGGCCGCGGCGACCGCTGTCTGCAGTGCGCTCGGGTCTGCCATCCCGACGTCCTCGGACGCCGAGATGATGATCCGGCGGGCGATGAAGCGCGGGTCCTCCCCCGCGGCGATCATCCGCGCGAGGTAGTGCAGCGCCGCATCGACGTCCGAGCCTCGCACGGACTTGATGAACGCAGAGACGACGTCGTAGTGCTGGTCGCCCGCGCGGTCGTACCGCACGGCGGCCACGTCGATCGCCCGCTCGACCGTGGCGAGGTCCACCTCCGCGGGGACCGAGCCCGCCGCGTCGTCGAGCGCCGCTCCCGCAGCAGCCTCGAGGATCGTGAGCGCCTTGCGAGCGTCACCCCCTGCGAGCCGCAGCAGGTGCTCGCGCGCCTCGTCTGCGAGCCCTACCGTGCCGTCGAGGCCGCGCGGGTCCGCGACAGCCCGGTCCACGAGGGCGGCGACGTCCTCGGTCGCGAGCGGCTTCAGCGTCAGGAGGAGCGACCGCGACAGCAGCGGAGAGTTGACCGAGAAGCTCGGGTTCTCCGTCGTCGCCGCGACGAGCGTCACCCAACGGTTCTCGACGCTCGGTAGCAGAGCGTCCTGCTGCGTCTTGGAGAACCGGTGCACCTCGTCGATGAACAGGACGGTCTCCTCACCGCCCGTCACGAGACGACGCCGTGAGTCCTCGACCACCGCACGCACGTCCTTGACGCCCGCCGTCACAGCCGAGAGCTCGACGAACCGGCGGCCAGACGCGCCGGCGATCAGGTACGCGAGCGTCGTCTTCCCCGTGCCGGGTGGCCCCCACAAGATGACCGACGCCGGACCGGCGCGACGCGACGACTCGCCTCCAGGAGCGACCAGTCGCCGGAGCGGCGAGCCAGGCACGAGGAGGTGCGACTGCCCCGCCACCTCGTCGAGCGCCCGAGGCCGCATCCGCACCGCGAGCGGAGCACCCGGCCCGGCCGCCGGGACACCGTCGGCAGTCGCCCCCGCCGTGTCGAACAGATCCATGCCCACGAGCCTACGCACCCAGGAAGACCACCGAGGACTCGGCGCCCGGCCGCCGCATGGCGTCCACGCACGTCCGGGTGGGATATTGGGGCAGTGTTCGAGACCCTTGCCCGCCGCGTGAGCCGCCACCCCCGTCGAACCATCGTCGTCTGGGCGGTGGTCACCGTCGTGGGCCTCCTCGTCGCCCTCACCGGGGTCGGTGGCGCGTCCCTCTTCGACCGTCTCGCGTCGGGAAACCCCGCCGTCCCCGGATCGGAGAGCGAGCGCGGCGCCGAGATCCTCGCCGAGCACGGCACGGCCGGCGAGACGGTCACGATGATCGTGTCCGGCGTCGACCCGACCTCTGAGGCGCTCCCGGGCATCATGGCGACGATCGTCGCCGAGGCCTCCGCGATCGACGGCGTCGCGTCCGTCATCGATCCATTCCAGCTCCCGGGAGGCGTCACGTCGCCTGCCGCCGCTCCCCTCCTCAGCTCCGCCGGAGACGGGTTCATCGTCGTCGCCGAGCTCGCGACCGACCTCGACGAGGACGAGCAGGCCGCCGCGGCCGGCGCCGTGGCCGCAGCGTTCGACGACGCCCGGGCAACGCTCGCGACCGCAGGCCCGGACGTGCGCACGCTCGTCGGGGCGAACCGCCTGATCCTCGACGCCGTGACCGACCAGGTCCAGGAGGACCTGAAGACGGGAGAGCTCGTCGCGCTCCCGGTCGCGCTCGTCATCATGGTGCTCGTGTTCGGCGGCTTCCTCGCGGCCGCCATGCCGATGGTCGGCGCGATCGCGTCGATCGGCGCGGGGCTCGGTGTGCTCCACCTGCTCACGTTCCTCCTCGACGTCGACGCCGCCGTCGTCAACGTGATCAGCCTCCTGAGCATCGGCCTCTCGATCGACTACGGCCTGCTCGTCGTCTCACGCTTCCGCGAGGAGCTCGCGCGCGCCGCGTCGGCCGGCGAGTCGGGCGCGATGCGCCGCCGCCGCGGCGACGGCGTCGTCGCGGTCGCCCTGACCCGCACCATGACGACCGCCGGCCGCACGGTCGCGTTCTCCGCGGTGACGGTCGCCGTCTCGATCGCGGGCCTCATGGTCTTCCGCCCTGACGTGCTCCGTGCGATCGGCGCCGCCGGGCTCGCGATCGTGCTCATCGCCGTCGCCACAGCCCTGACGCTCGTCCCGGCGGTGCTCGTCCTCGCGGGCCGCCGGATGGAGCGCGCCGGCAACCTGGCTCGGATCCCCGGAATGGCGCGGGTCCTGGCTCGCACGGCAGACGTCGAGTCGGACGAAGGTACGTTCTACCGCCTCGCGGCACGCGTCCAGCGACGCCCCTGGTGGACCCTTGTCGCGAGCCTCGGCGTCCTCGTCCTCCTCGCGCTGCCGCTCGCGCACCTGCAGCTGCGCAGCTCTGACATCGAGCTCCTACCGACGTCGAACCCGCAGCGGGAGTTCGTCACCGTCCTCCAGGAGGAGTACCCCGCATCCACCGGGACCGACCTCGTCGTGGTGGTCGACGCGACGACCGAAGCCGCGGCCAGCCTCGTGCCGCTGATCGGCGCGGTCGACTCGGTCACCAGAGCTTCAGAGCCGACCGGGCTCGGCCCCTACTCCGTCATCGCGGTCGACATCGTCGGTGACGACTCGTCGGGACGCGAGGCGACCACCGCGGTCGGCGAGATCCGCGCCCTCGACACCGACCTGACGGTCTGGGTCACAGGCCCCGCCGCCCAGCAGGTCGACTTCGTCTCGGCGCTCAGCGCCCGCGCCTGGGCTGCGGGGGCTGTCGTCGTCCTCGCGACGTTCGTCCTGCTCTTCCTCATGACCGGGTCCGTCGTCGTCCCGCTCAAGGCGCTCCTGACCAACGCCCTGTCGCTCGCCGCCGCGCTCGGCGTCCTCGTGTGGGTGTTCCAGGACGGGCACCTGGAGTCGCTGCTGGGGTTCGCGAGCACCGGTGGCATCGAGACCTACGTCTTCGCGATCGTCATCGCCTTCGCGTTCGGCCTCGCGATGGACTACGAGGTGTTCCTCATCGCACGCATCAAGGAGCTCGTCGACTCCGGGATGGACGGGGACGAGGCAGTCCGTGTCGGCCTGCAACGGTCGGGCCGCATCATCACGTCCGCCGCCGCGATCATCGTCGTCGTGTTCGCCGGGTTCGTGTTCGGAGACCTGCTCGTCATCAAGCAGGTGGGCTTCGCTCTCGCGTTCGCCGTCGCCCTGGACGCGACGCTCGTCCGCATGCTCCTCGTCCCCGCGACGATGACGCTCCTGGGACGGCACAACTGGTGGTGCCCGCCTGCGCTACGACGCGTCCACGAGCGCTTCGGCATCATCCACTGAGCTGAGACGACGATGTCCCAGCCGCACCCGGACGGCGTCCCGCCGATCACCGACGCCGAGCACGCCCTCCGTGAGACACGTCGGGCACAGGCCGAGCGCGCCAGGATCGACGCTGCCCGATATGCGCGCGAGCTCGCTGCCCACCGCAGCCTCTCGCGCGGCTACCTGCTCGTCGTCGTGCTCTTCGTCGCGTCCCAGGTCGCCCTGTGGGTCCTGCGCCTCAAGAAGCGCGCCCACATCCTCGCGACCGTCGAAGCAGACCTGCGACCGTGGGCAGCCGGTTCCTTCTTGGCCTTCATCGTCTCGGTCGTGCTCGCGGCAGCCCTCGTCGCGCTCCTCGTCCGGCACTCGCGCCGGCGGCCGGTCCCGCCCTACCGCCAGGTGCCGATCGACGACGTGGAACGACAGCCTCGGACTCTCAGGCCCGGCTACGAGGCACCGCAGCGCTGGTGACGGCAGACGACGACGCCCTCCGCAGATCCCTGCGGAGGGCGTCGTCGCGCACAGCCCTAGGTCACTCGGCCGCGGCCTCGGCCTTCGGCTTCGCGTCCACGCCAGCCTCCTTGCGCTGCTGCGCCGTGATGGGCGCAGGCGCCTGCGTCAGCGGGTCGAAGCCGCCTCCCGACTTGGGGAACGCGATGACGTCACGGATCGACTCCGAGCCCGTGAGCAGCGTGAGGATGCGGTCCCAGCCGAACGCGATGCCACCGTGCGGCGGCGCGCCGAACGCGAAGGCATCGAGCAGGAAGCCGAACTTCTCGCGGGCTTCCTCCTCGCCGATGCCCATGACCTTGAACACGCGCTCCTGCACGTCACGACGGTGGATACGGATCGAGCCACCACCGATCTCGTTGCCGTTGCAGACGATGTCGTAGGCGTACGCGAGCGCCTCGCCCGGGTTCTCCTCGAACGTGTCGATCCACTCCGGCGTCGGGGACGTGAACGCGTGGTGCACGGCCGTCCAGGCGCCGTCGCCGACCGCGACGTCGTCGTCCTCACCCGTGGGCTTGAACAGCGGCGCGTCGACGACCCACAGGAACGACCACTGCGACTCGTCGATCAGCCCGGCCTTCTTGCCGACCTCGAGGCGTGCCGCCCCCAGGAGAGCGCGAGCGTCGGTCGCCCGGCCTGCGGCGAAGAACACCGCGTCCCCCGCCGAGGCGCCCGTCGCCGCCGCGAGACCGTCACGCTCCGCGTCGGAGAGGTTCTTCGCGACAGGACCGCCCAGGGTGCCGTCCTCCGCGAAGGTCACGTACGCGAGACCCTTCGCGCCGCGCTGCTTCGCCCACTCCTGCCACGCGTCGAAACCGCGACGCGGCGTCGCGCCACCGCCCGGGAACACGACGGCACCCACGTACGGCGCCTGGAACACCCGGAACGGAGTGTCGGCGAAGTAGTCCGTGAGGTCCACCAGCTCGAGGCCGAAGCGCAGGTCGGGCTTGTCCGACCCGTAGCGCTCCATGGCGTCCTTGAACGTCATGCGCGGGATCGGCATCGGGATCTCGTAGTCGATGAGCTTCCAGAGCTCTGCGAGGATCTGCTCGCCGACGGCGATCACGTCGTCCTGCTCGACGAAGCTCATCTCGACGTCGAGCTGCGTGAACTCCGGCTGACGGTCCGCACGGAAGTCTTCGTCGCGGTAGCAGCGCGCGATCTGGTAGTACCGCTCCATGCCCGCGACCATGAGCAGCTGCTTGAACAGCTGCGGGGACTGCGGCAGGGCGTACCAGGAGCCGGGCGCGAGACGCGCCGGCACGAGGAAGTCGCGCGCACCCTCCGGCGTCGAGCGCGTCAGGGTCGGCGTCTCGATCTCGACGAAGTCCTGTGCATCGAGGGCACGCCGCGCGGCAGCGTTCGCCTTGGCGCGCAGCCGCAGGGCGTGCGCCGGCGCGGGACGACGCAGGTCGAGGTAGCGGTGCTTGAGACGCGCCTCCTCCCCGATCGTCTCGGTTCCGTCGAGCGCCGTCGAGACCTGGAACGGCAGCGGGGCCGACTCGTTGAGGACGACGACGTCGTCTGCCAGGACCTCGATCGCACCGGTCGCGAGGTTGGCGTTCTCGTTGCCGTCAGGACGCAGGGAGACCGTGCCGGTCACCTGGAGGACGAACTCCGAGCGCAGGGGGTGCGCGACGGCCTCGTCACGGATGACGACCTGAGCGATGCCCGAGGCGTCGCGCAGGTCGATGAAGGCGACGCCGCCGTGGTCGCGGCGGCGGTCGACCCAACCCGTGAGAGTGACGGTCTGACCGGAGTGCTCGGCCCTCAGGGAGCCGGCGTTGTGTGTGCGGAGCACGGGGTGTCCTTCCGAACTGCGTTGGGACGGGCCGCCGAGACGGGGCGGACCGTGCATGCCGATGCATGCGTGCACGCCGCTCGGCGGCGTGCGGACGGCACCGGAGGCGCCGTCGACAAGTCTAGGCGGTTGCAGCCGGGACCCGGCCGAACCGGCGTCAGGCCTGCGCGGCGGCCCGGACGACCGGCCACAGGTCCTCGGCGGGCGGTGTCCAGGTAGCGGGAGCAGCGTCGACCTGCTCGCCCGAGCGGATGTCCTTGACCTGGTCGCCCTGCGCCGGCACGACCGTGCCGTCCGCGCGCGTGTGCTCCGGCGTCGCCGGGAACCACACGAACGGGACACCACGGCGATCGGCGTACTTGATCTGCTTGCCGTACTTCGCCGCCGTGGGCGCGACCTCGCACGGGATGCCGCGTGAGCGCAGCGCGGACGCGATCGCGTCCGACGCCGCGCGCTCCTCCTCGTGGTTGACCGCGACGACGACCGCCGTCGGGACGGACCGTGAGGACTCGACGAGACCTGCGCCCAGGAGGCGCGACAGGAGACGCGAGACGCCGATCGACAGGCCGACGCCCGGGTATGTGGTCGCGCCGTCCGACGCGAGGGTGTCGTAGCGACCGCCCGAGCAGATCGAACCGAGCTGCTCGTGGCCGACGAGCACCGTCTCGTACACGGAGCCCGTGTAGTAGTCGAGGCCGCGCGCGATCTTGAGGTCTGCGACGACGACGCCGGGCGCCCGCTCGGCCGCGGCCGAGACGAGGGCACCGAGCTCGACGAGGCCCTCGTCGAGAAGCTCGCTGACGACGCCGTGGCTCGACGCGAGAGCGCGGACCTCGTCGACGACCGACGCGTCAGGGCCGTTGATCGCCGCGAGTGCCAGGCACGCACGCGCCTGCTCGGGCGTCGCGCCGGTCTCGGCGACGAGGAGGTCCGCGACCGCGTCCGGACCGATCTTGTCGAGCTTGTCGATCGACCGGAGCACACCCTCGACGTCGTTCAGCCCGAGTCCCCGGTAGAACCCCTCGGCGACCTTGCGGTTGTTCACCAGGATCCGCACGGGCGGCACGCCGATCTCGCGGAGCGCACCGAGCGCCTCCGCCATGACGAGCGGCAGCTCGACCTCGTAGTGGTACGGGAGCGACCCCGCACCGACGACATCGATGTCCGCCTGGACGAACTCACGGAAGCGGCCGTCCTGGGGGCGCTCTCCGCGCCACACCTTCTGGATCTGGTAGCGCTTGAACGGGAAGCTCAGGTGGCCCGCGTTCTCGAGGACGTACCTCGCGAACGGCACCGTCAGGTCGAAGTGCAGACCGAGCTGCTTCTCGTCACCACGACGCTCGTCCGGGCCCTCCTCCTGGAGCCGACGCAGCACGTAGACCTCCTTGGAGGTCTCACCCTTGCGCAGCAGCTGGTCGAGCGGCTCGACCGCGCGCGTCTCGATCCCCGCGAAACCGTGGAGCTCGAACGTCCTGCGCAGGACGTCGAGGACGTAGCTCTCGACGATGCGCCCAGCAGGGCGCCACTCGGGGAATCCGGACAGGGGTGTGGGGCGTGCCATGCTCCGGATCCTACCGGCGCGAGAGGTACGGGTTACGAACGGTCTCGGCGTCGAGCCTGCTCGCGGGCCCGTGACCCGGGAGGAGCAGCGCCCGCGGCGGGAGCCCGTCGAGCAGTCCGGCGAGCGACCGGCGCATCGTCGCCATGTCTCCCCCGGGCAGGTCGGTCCGGCCGATCGTTCCGGCGAAGAGAACGTCTCCGGTGAACGCTGTCGCGTCCGCACCCTCGACGTAGACGTCGCCGCGGTCGGGGAGCAGCGATGCGGCGTCCGGGGTCTCGACGGCGACGTACACCGTCGCCCCCTGCGTGTGCCCAGGTGCGTGCCAGGCGGTCAGTGCGGGCACGTCAGGGAGATCGAGCTCCGTGCGTGGGCCGATGTACGGCTGCACCCGTGCGGGGGCGCGGTACGAGGCCGGGTCGCAGCCACCGGCCGCCAGCGCCTGGGCGAGCGGGCCGCTCGCCGAGCCGGGCCCGCGGTCCTCGATCGTGCCGAACGGGTCGGCCAGGCGGAACGCGTCGTCGGCATGGATGAGCATCGGGACGTCGTAGCGCTCGCACAGCTCGGCCGCTGACCAGGTGTGGTCGACGTGCCCGTGCGTCGCGAGGAGCGCGACCGGCTCGAGGCCTGCGCGCCGCACGCGCTCCGTGAGGGCGGGCACGACCCCGCCGCCCGCGTCGACGATCACGCACGGCCCGGAGCCGGTCGCGGACACGAGATAGCTGTTGGTCCCGAAGACGGGAGCGACGATCGTCTCGACGTGCATCAGGCCATGCTAGGCCTCACGGCGCGCCGCTCCACGAGAACAGGGGCGACGCGGCGCGCTGAGATCCCTAGACTGTGGAGGACCAGCACGCGACTGCGCGCCGGCACGTCACGTCCCCGCCCGCGGGGACAGTCGCTGATTCCGTCCGCGAGGGCGGGTCACCACACGAGGAGTGATGCCCTGTGTCCGAGTCCACCCCCGCCGTCGACGGCGACAACACCGCGGAGACGCCCGGCACCTCCCCTGAGGTCACCACCCCCACCCAGGCCGCAGCGGAGGTCGCAGCACCTGAGGACGCAGCGGCCGTCGCCACCGAGGACGCGGCGCCTGCGACCGTCACGGATGCGGAAGGGGACGCGCAGGGCGCGACTCCTGAGACCGCCCCCGCGCCCCCCGCCACCCCCGTGCCTGCTCGCCCGACGCCGCGCCCCGTCCCGTCCCCCGCCGCGCTCGCGCAGAACCGTCCTGCCCCCGTCGCGCGCCCTGCCGTCGCGCTCGCGCCTGCGCCTGCTGACGCGGCAGCGGCAGCCGAGGCTGCGACCTTCGGCCGAGTCGACGACGAGGGCAACGTCTACGTCCGCGAAGCCAGCGGCGAGCGGCTCGTGGGCCAGTTCCCGGGCGCGACGAAGGACGAGGCCCTCGCCCTCTACGTCCGCCGCTTCCTCGATCTCCAGGCCAAGGTCACGATCTTCGAGGCGCGCCTCGGCAGCGCCGAGCTCGCTGTCAAGGAGATCGACCAGACGCTGGCGAAGCTCGACGAGGAGATGACCGAGCCGTCCGCCGTCGGCGACCTGGACGGGCTGAGAGCCCGTGTCGAGGCCGTCCGTGGCGCCGCCGCCGAGCGGCGCACCGCGCTCGAGGCCGAGCGGGCCGCCGCCAAGGCGGCGGCCGTCGCCGCACGCACCGCGATCGTCGAGGCTGCCGAGGCCATCGCGTCGACCGACCCCGCCCGGATCCAGTGGCGCCCTGCCGGTGACAAGCTGCGCACCCTCCTCGACCAGTGGAAGGAGGCGCAGCGTTCCGGACCGCGCATCGACCGCCCGACCGAGGAGTCGTTGTGGAAGCGGTTCAGCCATGCGCGCACCGCTTTCGACCGCGAACGACGCCACTTCTTCGCCGAGCTCGAGACGCGCAACAGCGCGGCGAAGGACGAGAAGGAGCGGCTTGTCGCCGAGGCCGAGGCGCTCGCCACGAGCACCGACTGGGGCGCGACCGCCGCGGCGTACCGCGACCTGATGGCGCGCTGGAAGGCTGCAGGACGGGCCAACCGTAAGGACGACGACGCGCTGTGGGCCCGGTTCCGCGGGGCGCAGGACCGCTTCTTCGCTGCCCGTGACGCCGACAACGCGGCGATCGATGCCGAGTACGGGGCGAACCTCGAGGTGAAGGAGGCGCTCCTCGCCGAGGCCGAGGCGCTCCTCCCCGTGACGAACCTCGGGAAGACGAAGGCGGCTCTGCGTGACATCCAGGAGCGTTGGGAGGCGGCCGGTCGTGTCCCCCGCGGTGACGTCCAGCGTGTCGAGGCGCGCATGCGCGCGGTCGAGACGGCCGTCCGCGAGGCTGACGAGCAGCAGTGGAAGCGCACGAACCCCGAGACTCGCGCCCGCGCCGAGGGGGCGGCCGCACAGCTCGCACAGGCCATCACCCAGGCCGAGGAGCGTCTCGCTGCCGCCCAGGCGAAGGGTGACGCACGCGCGGTGGCCTCGTTGACCGAGGAGATCGCCGCGAAGCGCACGTGGCTCGAGCAGGTCGAGCGCGCCGCGAACGACGCACGCGGCTGACGCGACGATCCACAGGTCGGGCGCCCCGGTGGTCTTCACCGGGGCGCCCGAGTCATGCTGGCGGGGTGCTGTCCGCCCCATACTTCGCCTCGCCTCAGACCGACCTCGGCCCGATCGTGACACCGGCTGACGTCGGTGGCAGGGTCCCGTTCGACACGCTGGTCCAGGAAGGGCTGCTCGAACGGGTGCACGGCCGTCGCGCGGTCGCCCGGGGCGTGACCGTCACCCCGCGGGTGCGGGTCCTGGCCCTCGCCCCGGTCGTGCCCCCGCGCACCGTCGTCGGTCGGTCGAGCGCCGCCTGGGTCTACCTCGGGGGCTCACCACCCGAGCGCGTGACCGTCCTCTATCCGCCGAACTGCCACCGGCCGTTGCCGGGACCGCGAACCGCGAGCCACCAGGCCGTGCTCGGGGAGGACGAGATCGTCCGGCTCGGGGCTGCGGCGACCACCACACCAGCGCGCACGGCTGCCGATCTTGCCCTCTTCGCGCCCCCCGACCAAGCGGTGCGGCTGATCCACGAGCTCGTCGCGGGAGGCGTCACGACCGCCCGTGCTGTCCTCGACGCGCTGAACCGCAGGACAGGCGACACCGCTTACGGGCGAGCGCTCGACGTCGTCAGGGCGCTCCCCTGACCGGGATCAGACGGGGAGCGAGTCGTTCTTGGTGCCGGTGATGCGGTAGACGTCGAAGACGCCGTCGACCTTGCGCACCGCCTTGAGGACGGTCGCGAGGTGCGCAGGCTCCGCCATCTCGAACACAAAACGCGAGACCGCGACACGGTCGGACGACGTCGATACGGTCGCCGACAGGATGTTCACGTGGTTGTCCGACAGCACGCGCGTCACGTCAGAGAGCAGCCGCGACCGGTCGAGCGCCTCGACCTGGATCTGCACGAGGAACAGCGTGTTCGACCCAGCCGTCCACGAGACGTCGACGAAGCGCTCGGGCTGCGACTGGAGCGCCGCCACGTTGGCACAGTCCGTGCGGTGGACGGAGACGCCCTGGCCGCGCGTGATGAAGCCGATGATCGCGTCACCCGGCACCGGCGTGCAGCACTTCGCGAGCTTGACCCACACGTCCTCGACACCCTTGACGACGATGCCCGGGTCTCCCGTGCGCGGGCGGCGCGACGTCCCCACCCCCGGTCGGGCGACCTCGGCGAGGTCCTCCGTCGTGCCACCCTCGCCGCCCATCGACTGGACCAGCCGGTGCACGACCGTGTTCGCAGACACCTGGCCCTCACCGACAGCGGCGTACAGCGCGGACACGTCCGCGTAGCGCATCTCGTGGGCGAGCGCGACGAGCCCTTCGTGCGAGAGGAGCCGCTGGATCGGCAGGCCCTGCTTGCGCATGGCCTTCGCGATCGCGTCCTTGCCGTGCTCGACAGCTTCCTCGCGGCGCTCCTTCGAGAACCACTGGCGGATCTTGTTCTTCGCCCGGGGGCTCTTGACGAAGGCCATCCAGTCGCGGCTCGGGCCGGCGTTCTCAGACTTCGACGTCAGGACGTCGACGACGTCGCCGTTCTCCAGCTCGGAGTCGAGCGACACGAGCCGTCCGTTGACGCGGGCGCCCATGGTGCGGTGCCCGACCTCGGTATGGACCGCGTAGGCGAAGTCGACCGGGGTGGAGCCTGCTGGCAAGGCGATCACCTCACCCTTAGGGGTGAAGACGTACACCTCCTTGCCGCTCATCTCGAAGCGCAGCGAGTCGAGGAACTCCGACGGGTCCGCCGTCTCACGCTGCCAGTCGACGAGCTGGCGCAGCCACTGCATCTCGTTCGCGGTCTTGTCCCCCGCCACGACGGGGCTTCCCTTGGATGCTTCCTTGTACTTCCAGTGCGCCGCGACGCCGTACTCCGCACGCCTGTGCATCTCGTGGGTACGGATCTGGATCTCGACGGGCTTGCCCCCGGGGCCGATCACGGTCGTGTGCAGGGACTGGTACATGTTGAACTTCGGCATCGCGATGTAGTCCTTGAACCGGCCCGGGACCGGGTTCCATCGCGCGTGCAGAGCACCGAGCGCCGCGTAGCAGTCACGTACCGAGTCCACGAGCACACGGGTGCCGACCAGGTCGTAGATGTCCGCGAAGTCGTGGCCGCGGACGATCATCTTCTGGTACACCGAGTAGTAGTGCTTCGGACGACCGGTGACCGTGCACTTGATCTTTGCGGCCCGGAGGTCGGAGATGATCTGGTCGCGGACGATCGCCAGGTACTCCTCGCGCGCTGGGGCGCGTTCCGCCACGAGGTGCACGATCTCGTCGTACACCTTGGGGTACAGGGCCTGGAAGGACAGGTCCTCGAGCTCCCACTTGATCGTGTTCATGCCGAGCCGGTGCGCGAGCGGGGCGTAGATCTCGAGCGTCTCGCGGGCCTTGCGGGCGGCGGACGCCGCGGGTACGAATCGCCACGTGCGTGCGTTGTGCAGGCGGTCGGCGAGCTTGATGACGAGCACGCGGATGTCACGGGACATCGCGACGACCATCTTGCGGACGGTCTCCGCCTGAGCCGCGTCGCCGAACTTGACCTTGTCGAGCTTCGTGACGCCGTCGACCATCATGGCGATCTCGTCGCCGTAGTCCTCGGTCAGCTGCTGGAGCGAGTAGTCCGTGTCCTCGACCGTGTCGTGGAGCAGCGCCGCTGCGATCGTCGACTCGGTCATGCCGAGCTCCGCGAGGATCGTCGCGACGGCGACCGGGTGCGTGATGTACGGGTCGCCCGAACGGCGCTTCTGGCCGCGGTGGGCCCGCTCTGCCGTGACGTAGGCGCGCTCGATCAGGCTGAGGTCGGCGCGCGGGTGGTTCGCACGAACCGCTTGGAGCACAGGCTCGAGCGCGGGCGACGTGCCTGGGCGCGACCCGAAGAGCACGAGCCGGCGGCGCCCTGGCGGAGCAGAACCCGACCCGCCTGACCCGTTCGTGGGCGCGGAGGGCGGGAGCGGTGTCCTGGTGTCCTCGCTCATCGTGGTCCTCCTTCACGCCCTCGGCTACGCTCGTCCGCCCTGGTCAGGTCGCACGCCGTGTTGTCGCTGGTCCACCAGTCTACGTCCGCAGGTCGGTGGTTCGCGCACCTGCCAGGCCGGCACCGGACCAGGGTCAGGTCAGGAGCGCATGGACCTCGTGGCCGACGAGCCGGTCACGTCCGGCGAGCGCCTCGATCTCGAGCAGGAACACGAGCCCCACGACGTCTGCGCCCGCGCGGTGGAGCAGGTCCACGCCCGCGGCGGCGGTACCTCCCGTCGCGAGGATGTCGTCGAGGACGAGCACCTTGGCGCCGTCGGGGATGGTCCCGTCGCGCACCTCGAGCGTGGCCGAGCCGTACTCGAGCTCGTACGTCGCCCCGAGGACGGGAGGCGGCAGCTTGCCAGCCTTACGCACCGGGACGAACCCGACACCGAGGAGCGTGGCGAGCGGAGCGCCGAACATGAAGCCGCGGGCTTCCATGCCGGCGACGAGATCGAACTCCCCGAGCTGCGACGCGACCGTCGCGAGGCCGCGGATCGCAGCCTGGAAGCCGGCACCGTCCCCGAGCACCCCGGCGACGTCGCGGAAGACGACACCGGGGCTCGGGAAGTCGGGCACGTCGCGGATCAGGGAACGGACGAGCTCCCGGTCCGAAGCGAGGTTCGAGCTGTCGGTCACTTGCGCTTCCGCTTCTTCGGGAGGGCGGCGTTGCCGAGGTGGTGGCCTGCCGCGAGCTGCCCGGTGTGCGCGTAGGACGAGCCGGCCTCACCCTTCTCGCCGTCTGCCGCACGGCCAGCGAGGACTGCGGCGCTGTGCTTCTTGATCGCGTCCTCACGCTCACGGAACGTGACCTCGAGCGGCGTCGCGAGGTAGATCGACGAGTACGCGCCGACGGCCATGCCCACGAAGAGCGCGAGGGCGATGTCGCGGAGCGTCCCCGCGCCGAGGACGAACGCCCCGATGAAGAGGATCGACGACACGGGCAGGAGCGCGACGACCGACGTGTTGATCGAGCGCACGAGGGTCTGGTTGACCGCGAGGTTGGCGCGCTCTGCGTACGTCGCGCGGCGCTGGGAGAGGATACCGTCCGTGTTCTCGCGGACCTTGTCGAAGACCACGACCGTGTCGTAGATCGAGTAGCCGAGGATCGTCAGGAAGCCGATCATCGTCGCCGGAGTGACCTCCCAGCCGATCGCGGCGTACACGCCGACCGTCACGACGAGGTCGTGGAGGAGGGCGACGAGCGCCGCGGCGGCCATGCGCCAGTTGCGGAAGTAGATCGTCATGACGATCGCGACGAGCACGAGGAACACGCCGAGACCCTGGAGAGCCTTCCGCAGGACGTCCTGGCCCCAGGTCGGACCGACCTGAGAGACCGTGACGTCGGCAGCCGTGACGTCGTAAGCCTGCGCGAGACCGTCCTTGAGCGCCGCGAGCGTGACCTCGTCCTCGATCGGGACGGTCTGCACGCGCATCGAGCTCGTACCGACGGTCGAGATACGAGCGGCCTCGGTGATGCCCGCGTCTGCGACGACGTCGAGCGCACGGCTCTGGTCGAGCTCCGCGATGTTCGCCACGACGAACTCCGCACCACCCTTGAACTCGATGCCCAGGTTGAAGGGGCGCACGAGCATCGCGACGATGCTCAGCAGGATGAGGATGCTCGACGCGACGTACCACCGACGACGCTTGCCGACGATGTCGTACGAGCGGCGGCCCGTGTGCAGGTCGTTGCCCCACTGGGAAAATCCGGTAGCCATCAGCGGGTCTCCTCGTCGTCGCCAGCGTCGGCGTCGGTCGTTGCGGTCGGGGCCTCGGCGTCGGCTGCAGCACGAGCCGCAGCCGCCTTGCGCTCGGCGAGGGTCAGGCGGCGGCCGTCCTCGTCGCTCGCGGCAGCGCCGACGAGGGCAGGCTCGCTCTCCTTGGTCGCGCCCCCGGAAAGACCGGTGACGCGCCCGCGGCCCGCGTAGCGCGGGCGGTCCACGCCCAGCTGGCGCGGGTCGAGACCCGACGCGGGGTGGCCGGACGCGAAGAACTTGGTCCTGGCCAGGAGCGTCATGAGCGGGTGCGTGAAGAAGAACACCACGATCAGGTCGATGACGGTCGTCAGACCGAGCGTGAACGCGAAGCCGCGGACACCGCCAACGGCGAGGAAGTACAGGACGATGGCCGCGAGGAAGTTCACGGCGTCGGACGCCAGGATGGTGCGCTTCGCGCGCGACCAGCCCTTGTCTACCGCACCCGTGAGCGCCCGCCCGTCGCGGAGCTCGTCGCGGATCCGCTCGAAGTACACGATGAACGAGTCGGCGGTGATGCCGATCGCCACCACGAGACCCGTGACACCAGGCAGGGACAGGCGATAGCCCTGCGTCCACGACAGCAGCGCGATGACGACGTAGGTAAGGATCGTCGCGAGGACGAGCGAGGCGACCGTCACGAGCCCGAGCGTCCGGTACTGGACGAGCGAGTACGCGACGACCAGGAGAAGACCGATGAGGCCGGCGATGAGGCCCTTCTCGAGCTGTTCGGAGCCGAGCGTCGCGGAGATCTCCGACTCGCTCTGCACGACGAAGTCGAGGGGCAGAGCACCGAAGTTGAGCTGGTTGGCCAGGTCGGCGGCCGACTTCTGCGTGAAGCTGCCGGTGACCTCGGCGCGGCCGTCAGGAATCTCGCTCTCGACGCTGGGCGCGGAGATGACGAGCCCGTCGAGGACCATCGCGAACAGGTTCGGGGCGACCTCCTGGCCGAGCATGCTCGCCTGGTACTGCTGCGCGAGCCGGGCGGTCGTGGCGCGGAAGCGGTCCGCGCCCTCCTTCGTGAACTCCATGTTCACGGCCCACTCGTTCGACACGGCGCCGTTGGCCAGCTGACGCAGTCCCGAGGATGCCGAGTCGATCATGCGGCCCGGGATCTCGACGGGGCCGAGGATGTACTTGAACAGGCCGTCGGAGGCGCACGTCACGAGGACCTCGTTCTCCGCACCCGAGCTGCCGCCCGCGCGGTTCGCGGGGTCGACGCAGTCGAGCTCCTCGAACTGCTTCATGACGGCGTCCGTGACCTGAGCGAGGTCGCTCGGGTTGTTCGGGTCGGCGACCGGCGCCTCAGGCTCGGTGGTCGCGTCTCCGGTCGGCGTGGCGTCGCCCGTGGGAGTCGCCTCGGCGGACGGGGTCGCGGTCTCGGCGCGGACCCTGCTCTCGCCCTCAGTGCTGCCCTCACCCTCTGCCGGCTGCTCGGTGGTCTCGCCGCTCGGAGCCTCGGTGGCGTCGTTGGTCGGCTGGTCGGTCGCGCCGTCGGTCGGCGCGTCGGTCGCGCCGTCGGTGCCCGTGGTGGGCTCGTCCTGGACAAGACCCGACAACGCGGAGTCGTAGGCGAGGACGGGACGGAAGTTCATCTGCGCCGAGCGCCGCACGAGGTCGAGCGTCGACTGGTCAGGCGTGCCCGGCAGCGCCACGACGATGTTCTGACCACCCTGGCTCGTGATCTCCGCCTCGGCGACGCCGCTCGCGTCCACGCGCTGGCGGATGATGTTGATCGCCTCGGAGATGTCCTGGTCGGAGATCTCCGAACCGTCGGTCGTCTTCGGCGTCAGGATGATCTGCGTGCCACCCTCGAGGTCGAGGGCCAGCTTCGGCATCCAGGCCGCGTCGGACCAGCGCACGCCGGCGGCGAGGCCGCCGATCGCGAGGATGATCAAGACCGCCAGGGTCGTCAGCGTCCGCACTGGGCGCTGGGATTTCGTACTCGCCACCAGGTTCGTCTCTTCTCGTGTGCGGGGACGGCCGTCGGCCGCACCCGGAGCGTCGTCGCGCTGCGCGCGCGTCGTGCAGCCTACTCGTCGGAAGCGGCCGTGCCGCGGATGTCCCTCTCCGTGGGCCCGTCTGTGTCACCGACGGGCTCGTCGGACGCATCGGCGCGGCCGTCCTCGTCGAAGGTCTGGACGGGCTCGACAACCTTGGCGATCGCCTGGCGCAGCCACTCGCTCGTCGACGCGTCGGCACCGTTACCGCTGCGCAGCGTCACGCGCTCGTCGTCGACGGCCACGATCGTCCCGAACAGACCCGAGCCCGTCATGACCTCCTGACCGACGCTCAGGTTGTCGCGGAACTCCTCCGCGGCACGCTGACGCTTCTTCGTCCGCGACGTCATCCAGAACATCAGCAGGACGAGCCCTCCGAGGAGGATGTACGTCGAGTAGTTTCCCTCACCCATGGTCGTGGGTCTCCGTTCGTCGTTTGGCCCTCGGGAGTCTAGGCCGAGAGGGTGCCCCTCTCCCAACGCGCGGGCTGGCAGCAGAGTTCCCCGCAGCGCGCGACGTGGCCGCTCAGCTCCAGAGAGTGCCGGTCGCGCCGTCAGGCGGAGTGAGCCCGAGGTGCTCCCAGGCGGCGCGGGTCGCGACGCGCCCCCGGGGCGTGCGCCCCATGTAGCCCTCGCGCACGAGGAAGGGCTCGGCGACGGTCTCGACCGTCTCGGGCTCCTCTCCGACGGCGACGGCGAGCGTCGTGAGCCCGACCGGGCCTCCACCGAAGCGTGTGCACAGCGCGGTCAGCACGGACCTGTCGAGCCGGTCGAGGCCGACCGGGTCGACCTCGTACACCTCGAGCGCCGCCTGCGCGGCCGCGAGGTCGAGCCTGCCGTCGCCGCGGACCTGCGCCCAGTCGCGCACCCGGCGCAAGAGGCGGTTGGCGATGCGTGGCGTGCCACGCGACCGGGACGCGATCTCGGCGGCGGCCTCACCGGTGAGCGGGACGTCCAGGAGGCCTGCGCTGCGCAGGAGCACGCGTTCGAGCTCGTCGTCCGAGTAGAAGTCGAGGTGACCCGTGAAGCCGAAGCGGTCGCGCAGCGGGGCTGGCAGGAGCCCGGCGCGCGTCGTCGCGCCGACGGTCACGAACGGCGGCAGGCTCAGCGGGATCGCGCTCGCTCCGGCGCCCTTGCCGACGACGACGTCGACGCGAAAGTCCTCCATCGCCACGTACAGGAGCTCTTCGGCGGGGCGGGCGAGCCGGTGGATCTCGTCGATGAAGAGCACCTCGCCCTCCTCGAGCGAGGACAGCACGGCGGCGAGGTCTCCCGCGTGGGCGATCGCGGGCCCTGACGTAACGCGAAGCGACGTCCCCAGCTCGGCAGCGATGATCATCGCGAGCGTCGTCTTGCCGAGTCCGGGCGGCCCCGAGAGAAGGACGTGGTCGGGGCTCGTGCCTCGCGCGAGCGCCGCGTCGAGGACGAGCGAGAGCTGGTTGCGCACGACCTGCTGGCCGACGAACTCGTCGAGCCTGCGCGGGCGGAGCGCTGCCTCAGCGGCGCGCTCGACAGCGTCGGACCCACCGCTCACGAGCCGCTCCCCAAGCGTCTCGGGCGGCGCGCCGTACTGCTCGTCCCACGCCAAGGCCTCAGGCACGTCGACCGCCCAGCTCGCGGAGCGCAGCCCTCAGCACGTCGCTCACGTCGGCTGCAGCGACGACGGTCGCGTCATCTCCCCGCTCGGCCACCCGAGCAGCGACGACGGCCTCGACGGCCTCTTCCGCGGCCCGCCCGGTCCAGCCGAGCCCTTCGAGCGCCTCGACGACCTGTGCGCGCTGGTCGACGATCCCCGCGGGGCGGGCCGTCGGCAGCGAGGCGACGCCCCCGTGCGGCGCCCCGAGCCGGTCGGCGAGCTCGAGGACGATCCGCTGCGCCCCCTTGCGCCCGATGCCCGGAACGGTCATGAGCGCCTTGAGGTCTTCGCGTGCGACGGCGGTGCGCAGCTCGTCCGGAGACAGCACGGCGAGCATGGCGAGCGCGGTACGAGGCCCGATGCCGCTCACGGTCTGGATCGTCTCGAAGACGCCGCGCTCGTCCGCGTCGAGGAAGCCGTACAGCGTCAGCGACTCCTCACGGACGACGAACGTGGTCGCGAGCCGGGCCTCCTCCCCCACGCGCAGCTGACCGGCGGTGCTCGGTGTGACCTGCACCGCGAGCCCGACCCCACCAACCTCGACGACGACGTGCTCGAGACGAATCTCGAGCACCGGTCCACGCACCGAAGCGATCATGGGCAACGTCCCTTCGCGATCCGGTCCGCACCGGAGCCCCGGGACCGTCGATCAAACACTTGTACGAAGGAGAGGCTAGCAAGCCCTAGCGGGGCGGGCGGCCACGCCGCGCCGCAGTCTCCGCGGCGGCCCACGCACGCTGCGCGGGCGTGTGGGCGAGCGTCTCACCGCCCTGCAGCGCGCCCGAGGGGCGCCAGAGGTGGCAGATCGCCAGGGCGAGCGCGTCCGCCGCGTCGGCAGGTCGCGGAATCTCGGCGAGGCTCAGGATCCGCGCGACCATGTGCTGGACCTGCGCCTTGTCGGCGCGACCGCTGCCCGTCACCGCAGCCTTCACCTCGGACGGCGTGTGCATCGCGACGGGGATGCCGCGTCGCGCGGCGGCGACCATCGCGAGACCCGCAGCCTGCGCGGTGCCCATGACGGTCGAGACGTTGTGCTGCGCGAAGACCCGCTCGACCGCGAGGACGTCCGGGACGTGCGCGTCGAGCCACTCGTCGATCTGGTCGGCGATCGAGCGCAGCCGCAGGTCGACCGTGGCAGCCGGGTCGGAGCGCACGACACCGACCGCGACCAGGGCCGCGCGCCGGCCCGGGAGGGAGTCGACCACACCGATCCCGCAGCGGGTCAAGCCAGGGTCGACGCCGAGAACTCGCACGCCCGCCGCCTCTCCTGCTGTCTGGCGCACCGAGCGCCAGCGCTGCCGCACCACTCAGGGCGCGGCAGCACCTGGGTCAGTCCTGCTCGAGCTCCGCGAGGACCTCGTCGGACGCGTCGAAGTTCGAGTAGACGTTCTGGACATCGTCCGAGTCCTCGAGGGCGTCGATGAGACGCAGCACCTGACGGGCGCGGTCGGCGTCGACCTCGATCTGCATCGACGGGTAGAACACGGCGTCGGCCGAGTCGTACTCGATGCCGGCGTCCTGGAGCGCGGTGCGGACCGGGACCAGGTCCGTGGCCTCGCAGAGCACCTCGAACGAGTCACCGAAGTCGTTGACCTCTTCGCCGCCTGCCTCCAGGACGGCCTCCATGACCGAGTCCTCGTCGGTGCCCGCCTTCGGGACCATGACGACGCCCTTGCGGTTGAAGAGGTACGAGACGGATCCCGGGTCGGCCATCTGTCCGCCGTTGCGCGTGAACGCGATGCGGACCTCGGCGGCAGCGCGGTTCCGGTTGTCGGTGAGGCACTCGACCAGGACCGCGATCCCGCCGGGAGCGTAGCCCTCGTACATGATCGTCTGGTAGTCGGCGCCGCCGGCCTCGGCTCCCGAGCCGCGCTTGAGAGCGCGCTCGATGTTGTCGTTCGGTACGGACGACTTCTTGGCCTTCTGGACGGCGTCGAAGAGCGTCGGGTTGCCGTTGATGTCACCGCCGCCCGTGCGGGCGGCCACCTCGATGTTCTTGATCAGCTTCGCGAAGAGCTTGCCGCGCTTCGCGTCGATGGCAGCCTTCTTGTGCTTGGTGGTTGCCCATTTGGAGTGACCGGACATGCCTTAACGCTCCTTGCGAACGATCGAGACGAAATATTCATGGACACGCGTGTCCCCGGTGATCTCCGGGTGGAAAGACGTCGCGAGCAGCGCGCCCTGGCGTACCGCGACAATCCTACCGGCGCCCGGCCCGCTCGTGACGGTGGCGAGCACCTGCGCGTCGGACCCGACCTCCTCGACCCACGGCGCGCGGATGAACGAGGCGGGGACCAGGCCGTCGATCCCTGCGAGCTCGAGCTCCGTGTCGAACGAGTCGACCTGGCGTCCAAACGCGTTGCGCCGCACGGTCATGTCGATCCCGCCGAGCGTCCGCTGGTCCGCGGTACCGCCGAGCACCCGGTCCGCCAGGAGGATCATGCCGGCGCACGAGCCGTAGGCCGGCAGACCGTCGCGCAGCAGGGCGCGCAGCGGCTCACGGAGCTCGAAGATGCCGAGCAGCTTGTCGATCGTGGTCGACTCGCCGCCCGGGATCACGAGGCCGTCGAGCGCCTCGAGCTCGCGCAGGCGGCGCACCCCGACGGTCGTGACCCCGACCGCCTCGAGCGCGTCGCGGTGCTCACGGACATCTCCCTGGAGCGCCAGGACGCCGACTGTCGTCACGACGACCGATGATACGGCCGCTGCCCTGACGGTCCTGCACGCGACCGCGCCTGGCGCTGCTAGGTTCGCTGGATGACCCCCGCAGCTCCCTCGGCCGTCCCGGGCGTCGGGCACCCCGCACGCCGACGTCGCGGACCACGCACCCTCGTCGCCGTCGGCATCGTGCTCGCCGCGCTCGGGGTCGTCGCCCTCGTCCTCGGGATCGTCTCGTTCGCCCGCACGCTGCCGATGGGGATCCTCGACGGCCGGGGCGAGCCGGGCCGTGACGTGATCGCCTCGGCGGAGGCTCCCGGCGAGCTCTCGATCACGCTCGCCCCAGACGAGCCCGTGACGATCTGGGCGACGAGCGTCGACCGGGGCCAAGGCCCGAGCTGGAAGGTCGAGGTCCGGTCCGCCGAAGGGACGCCCCAGCGGACGACCACGGGCGTGACCGCGACGACCCAGCGGGGAGGAGTCCGTGCAGTCTCGGTCGCGGACTTCACGCCGACCGTGGCGGGCACCTACGTCATCTCGCTCGAGGCCGCGGAGACGTCGGCCTCGATCGGCCACCTGCTCGTGACCGAGGCAGTCCCCGTGCCCACCTTCGTCACGCGCCTCCTCACGGGGATCGGGCTCATCTTCGTCGGCATCGCCCTGGGCGTCGTCGGCATCGCGCTCGGCGTCGGCGGCGCGGTCTGGTGGGCCGTCACCGCGAACGACGACCGGCGTCGCGACGCCCCACCGCACGGGCCGTCTGCACCGGCTCCGGGCCTGTGAAGGGCTCGGACGACGGCGTGAGCGCGACGCAGGACCCGTCCGCGCGCGAGGACGTCGACCAGCACACCTTCCGGCGCGAGCTCAAGAACCGGCACATCCAGATGATCGCCCTGGGCGGGGCGATCGGCACCGGACTGTTCTACGGCTCGGCTGAGTCGATCTCGCTCGCCGGGCCATCGATCCTGCTGGCCTACGCCGTCGGCGGGCTCGTCATCTTCGCCGTGGTGCGGGCGCTCGGCGAGATGTCCGTCGACGAGCCGCGCACCGGCGCGTTCTCGTACTACGCGTACAAGCACTGGAGCCCCCGTGCCGGGTTCGTCTCCGGCTGGAACTACTGGTTCAACTACGTCGCTGTCGCGATGGTCGAGCTCGCTGTGGTCGGCAAGTTCGTCGCGTACTGGCTGCCCGACGTGCCGAACGGCGTCTCCGCCGCGTTCTTCCTCGTGACGATCACCGCGATCAACCTCGTCGGCGTCCGGGCGTTCGGTGAGTTCGAGTTCTGGTTCGCGCTGATCAAGGTCGTCGCGGTGATCGGGATGATCGTCCTCGGCGTCGTCGTGGTCGTCCTCGCGATCAATGACAACCCGGCCCTGCCCGACCCGAGCCTCCGCCACCTGGTCGACGACGGCGGGTTCTTCCCCCACGGCGTCACCGGGACCGTGATGGCGCTCGTCGTCGTCATGTTCTCGTTCGGCGGCGCCGAGCTCGTCGGTATCACCGCGGGCGAGGCGTCCGACCCGGGGCGGACGATCCCGCGCGCGATCAACCAGGTGATCTGGCGGATCCTGCTCTTCTACGTGCTCGCCCTCGCAGTGATCATGGCCGTCGTGCCGTGGGCCACGATCGATGGCACGACGAGCCCGTTCGTCCAGATCTTCGACAGCGTCGGCGTCAAGGGCGCAGCGCACGTCCTCAACCTGGTCGTGCTGACGGCCGTGATGTCGGTCTACAGCTCGGCCCTCTACTCGAACGGCCGGATGCTGCACACGCTCGCGCACCAGGGCAGCGCTCCCGGGTTCCTCGGACGGGTGGGCCGCAACGGGGTCCCGGTGTACGGCGTGCTCGTCTCGTCGGCAGTGACGGGTGTGGCGGTGGTCGTCGTGACGATCTGGCCCGACTTCGCGTTCCGCTACCTCATGGCGATCGCGACGATCGCGGGCGTCATCAACTGGTCGATGATCGTGATCACGCAGCGCAAGTTCCGGCGCCGCATCGGTGCAGACGCGTCCGCGCGGCTCGCGTTCCCGCTGCCCGGCGGGGCGGTCACGACGTGGGGCGTCCTCGCGTTCCTCGCCGGGGTGGTCGTGCTCATGGCACTGTCCCCCGACTACCGCACCGCGGTCGTCGTCGGGCCCGTGTGGGTCGCGCTGCTCCTCGTCGCGTTCCAGCTGAAGAGCCGCCGGCGAGGAGAGGGCGTCACGCTCACCGATTGAGCGCTGAGAGGCGGGGTGTCAGCCTTCGCTCTGGATCCCGAGGCTCCGCACGACGCCGTCCCAACCTGCGGCGAGCTCGTCGACCAGGTCGGCGAGGGACTCGGGGAACACCTCGACCTCCTGAGCCCGCAGCTCTGCGGTCGTGATCCAGCGCAGCTCGTCGAGCAGCTCACGCTCGGTGTCGGTCCAGCCCGCGTCCGACGGGTCGACACCCCGGCCTGGCACCCGCACGAGGAAGAAGACCTCCTGCTGCCGGCAGCTCTCGCGCAGGAAGTGGAAGAGCGCGTCGCGCTCGATCACCGGTCCGACGAGGTCGCCGGGGGCGACCTGCATGCCGGTCTCTTCCCAGAGCTCACGCGCAGCTGCTTCGCGGGGCGTCTCGCCCTCGTCGATACCGCCGCCGACCGTGAACCACCAGGACCTCTCGGGCTGGTCGAGGTCGTGGCCGCGGACGAGGAGCGCGCGCCCTTCGTCGTCGATCACGAGGACGCGCGCGGCAGACCGGGAGCGCACGCCGTCGGGGCCGACGGTCCAGTCGGCCCCGAGCGACGTCGCGCCGTCGTCGTGGCCGCCGTCGTTGTCGACGGCGGCCACGGTGACATCAGGTTCCGAGGTCACCAGCCGCGCTCGGCGAGGCGGTGCGGGACGGGGATGTCGTCGACGTTGATCCCGACCATGGCCTCACCGAGACCACGCGAGACCTGCGCGATGACGTCCGGGTCGTCGTAGAACGTCGTGGCCTTGACGATGGCCGCCGCGCGCTGCGCCGGGTTGCCGGACTTGAAGATGCCCGAGCCGACGAAGACGCCCTGGGCGCCGAGCTGCATCATCATCGCGGCGTCGGCCGGGGTCGCGATGCCGCCCGCGGTGAACAGGACGACGGGCAGCGCGCCTGCCTCCGCGACCTCCTTGACGAGCTCGTACGGGGCAGCGAGCTCCTTCGCCGCGACGAACAGCTCGTCCTCGGGAAGGCTCGACAGACGCTTGATCTCTGCGCGGATGGTCCGCATGTGCGTCGTCGCGTTGGAGACGTCGCCCGTGCCTGCCTCGCCCTTCGAGCGGATCATCGCGGCGCCCTCGGTGATGCGCCGGAGCGCCTCGCCCAGGTTGGTCGCCCCACACACGAACGGCGCCGTGAACTGCCACTTGTCGATGTGGTTCGCGTAGTCGGCGGGGGTGAGCACCTCAGACTCGTCGATGTAGTCGACGCCGAGGGACTGCAGCACCTGAGCCTCGACGAAGTGCCCGATGCGCGCCTTCGCCATGACGGGGATCGACACCGACGAGATGATCGAGTCGATCATGTCGGGGTCGCTCATGCGGGACACGCCACCCTGCGCGCGGATGTCCGCGGGGACGCGCTCGAGGGCCATGACGGCGACCGCGCCGGCGTCCTCGGCGATCTTCGCCTGCTCCGCCGTGACCACGTCCATGATGACGCCGCCCTTGAGCATCTCGGCCATGCCGCGCTTGACGCGCGCAGAACCGACCGACGGCGAAGCACCCGAGTCAGCAACCATTTCGCTGGGCACAGCACACCTCATCACATATCGACCTGAATCCGGCCCGGGTGGGCCAGCGCGTCATACTACCGTCCGGCCGCGACCACACCGCGGCCCGGCCGCGGGAGCTCCGCCGGCCAGACGTCGTCGAACTCGACCATCTGCGGCATCGGCGCGCGTCCTGCGAGGTGCAGCACGCGGACGCCCCGCTTCGCTCGCATGCGCTGCGCCTGGGCGACCGCCTCGTTGTGGAACCGTCTCGCGAGCTGGACGCGGTACCAGGCGGCTGCGAGGTCGGCGAGGATCTCGCCGCCGTCGACCGTCGAGCGAAGCTCAGCGACCTCCTCGGCGTCCGCCAGGACGGCGCGCAGCGCAGCCGAAAGGTTCGACTCAGCGTGCGTCCGCACCTCGCCGAGGCCCTCCGCGAGGGCCTGGCCGATCACGCGGGGTGGTGCGGCGCCGTGCACGAGCTCCGCCTGGTTGCCGAGCCCGCTGGAAGGGTTCTCGTCGACGAGCGAGGCGAGGTCGGGGACAGCGACGAGGAGCTCGCGCTCCCCCTGTGCGGCATCCGTCGCGATGACTGCGTCCGTGAGGACGAGCGCGCTCACAGGATCGATCGCGCCCGACGTCGCGAGAGCGTGCGCGGCACCGGCACGGCGCACAAGCTGCGCGTCGAGCGCGATGCGTGACGCGACGACCTTGCGGTGCAGCCGGTCGAGCCGCGTCGCGGCCTGCCAGGCGACGACGACGCCCACCGCGAGCACGGCGACGAGGATGACGACGACCTCGGACCAGGTCATGAGGTGACCTCCTTCGTGAGGCGTGCGGCCCGGCGTGAACGCGGGTCCTCGGTGACGCGGACGGTCGCCTCGGACGCGGCGAGCACCATCTCGTAGACCGTGAGCACCTCGCGGGTGACGACGGACCAGTCGTAGCGTCGGACCGCCTCGGACGCGACCGCGACGACCTCTCTGCGGCGCGCAGGGTCGCGCAGGACGTCGACGAGCACCGTCGCGAGATGGTCGCCGTCACCGTTGCGGAACAGGATGCCCGCCTCGCCCTCCTCGAGGACGCGGCGGAAGGCGCCGAGGTCGCTCGCGACGACGCACGTGCCTGCGCTCATCGCCTCGACGAGGACGATGCCGAAGCTCTCGCCGCCGGTCTGCGGCGCCACGTAGGCGTCGACGGAGGAGAGCAGGGCGGCCTTCTCCTCGTCGGAGATCCCGCCGAGGAACTCGACCGCGCTCGCGTGCTCGCCGAGCGCGGCGATCGCGTCGGCCTTGCCCTGGTCGCCACGCCCGGCGACGAGGAACCGCGCGCCGGGGATCTGCTCGAGAACAGCAGGGATCGCGGACGTGAGGACGGGCAGACCCTTGCGGGGCTCGTCGAGGCGGCCGAGGAAGGCGATCGTCGGGCGTTCGGGCGTCCCGGTCCAGCGCGGGTCCGGCTGGGCGTTCGCGAACGGCTCGACGTACACGCCGTTAGGGATGACGACGGCGTCACCGCCGAGGTGCTCGGTCGACGTCCGGCGGGCGTCCTCCGAGACGGCGATGCGGGCGTCGATCTTCTCGAGTCCCGGCCGCACGAACGGGTAGGCGACCTGAAGGGCACGTGAGCGGGGCATCGACGTGTGGAACGTCGCGACGATGGGCCCGGTCGCGATCCACAGGGCGAGCATGCTGAGCGAGGGGGTCACCGGCTCGTGGAGGTGCAGGATGTCAAAGTCACCCTGGACCAACCAGCGGCGCACCTTCGCGGCTGCGACGGGCCCGAAGGTCATGCGGGCGACGGAGCCGTTGTAGCGCAGCGGGATCGCACCTCCGGCCGACGTCATGTAGGGCGCGAGCGGCGTGTCCTCGTCGGCAGCGACCAGGACGCCCACCTCGTGCCCCTGGGCGATGAGCGCCTCGGCGAGGTCGCGGATGTGGAACTGCACACCGCCCGGCGCTTCGAACGAGTACGGGCACACGATCCCGATCCGCAGCTTGCGGCCAGGCACGTCTGCCACGGGACTCTCGATCATCGTTCCTCCTGCGTGTCAGCGGGTGTGCCGTCGATGGCGGCAGCCGCCGCGGTCGTGCGCGCGTAGCGCTCGGGGTCCAGGTCCTCGACGAAGACGCGCTGCAGCATGTGCCACTGCTCGGGTCGTTCGGCGATCGCCTCCGAGACGGCGTCGACCCAGCCCTGGGTCATCGCGAGCGTCTGGTCGCGACGCGGCAGGTCCGGGGCCACCTCGACGGCAGGGTGGAACCGGATCACCAGGCCCCACGGGGTGCCCGCGCGGCGACGCCGCTCCCCCGTGAGCCGCTCGTGCCACATCGAGATCGGCAGGAGCGGCGCACCCGTCGCGACCGCGAGGGCGGCAGGTCCCGCGGCGACGCGCGCGCGCCGGCCGAACATGTCCACCTCGAGGCCGCGGGCCGTCAGGTCGCGGTCGGCGAGCAGCGGCACGAGCGACCCGCCGGCCTTCGTCGCGCGCAGCAGGCGGGTGAACACGCCGTCGTCGCCGAGCGTGTGGATCGTCATGCCGAGGCTCTCGCGGAACTCGAGGAACTCCTCGTAGAGACGAGGCGGCTCGAGGCGCTCCGCGACGGTGACGACGGGCATGATGTGCGATCCCGAGTACGCGCCCGCGAGGTCCCAGTTGCCCATGTGCGTGAGCGCCGCGACGACAGAGCGCCCCTCCGCGCGCGGGGTGAACACGTGCTCCTCGCCGACGAGCCGCACGCGGGCCACGAGCTGCTCAGGCGTCATGGACCGGAGGGTGAACACCTCGGCGTAGTAGCGCATGTAGGCGCGCATGCCGGCCCTAGCGAGGCGTCGTACCTCTCGGGGGGACGCCTCCGGGCGCACGCGCGCATAGTTGGCCTCCAGCCGGCGCACACCTGACCCGCGCAGCGCCCAGACCACGACGCCCGCGACGTCGAACGCGCCACGCACGAGAGCCCCTGGCAGGTGACCGAGGACGTCCCATGCGAGCTGGAACGCCCGACCTGCGTCGAAGACCTTCACCGGCCCGCCTCGGAGCCGCTCGTGGGAGCGCCGGGGAGACTGCCCGCGCCTGCACGCACCTGACCGTGGACGTGCGCCATGCGCTGCACGATCGTCACGGCTGCGGCGACGGCGAGCGCCGCGAGCGCGACGACGAGGACGACGCGCGGCGCGCCGTATCCGACGACGAGGGTTGCGACGAGCGCGAGCGCGATGCGGTCGGCACGTTCGGCGATGCCGACCGCGGCCGTCATGCCGAGGCCCTCGGCGCGCGCGCGGGCGTACGGCACGACCGCACCGAGCGCGAGGCACGCGAGGGCGACGACGACACCGGCACGGTCGTCCTGGCCGAGGAAGAACAGGAGGAGCCCTGCGAAGATCGCCGCGTCAGCGATCCGGTCGAGCGTCGAGTCGAGGAACGCACCCCAGGGGCCGGCCCGCCCGGACTCACGGGCCATGATCCCGTCGAGAGCATCGGTGAAGACGATGACGGCGATCGTCCACGTCCCGGCGACGAGGTGGCCCGTCGGGAAGAGCCACAGCGCGGCGACGACGACGCCGAGCGTGCCCGCGATCGTCACCATGTCCGGCGTCACGCCGATCCGCAGGAGCAACCGCGCGAGCGGTCCCAGCACCTTGGTCACTCCGGATCGCAGGTGGTCGAGCACGGTGGTCCTTCCTCTCGGGGCTACACGCCCCTGGTGTCGTCCCGTCCGGGACGCGGCGACGCGCGGCGTCGCCGTGGGTCAGTCTGCCTCGCGCGCCCACTGCGCGGCGAGGCGCGCGCGCGTGTCGGCGAGCAGCTCGGGCAGGGCCTTGGTCCTGCCGACGACCGGCAGGAAGTTCATGTCGCCCGACCAGCGCGGCACGACGTGCTGGTGCAGGTGCGCGGCGATGCCCGCGCCGGCGACCTCGCCCTGGTTCATGCCCAGGTTGAATCCTTGGGCGCCAGAGGCCTGCCGGAGCACGGTCATGGCCCTCTTCGTGAGGGCCGCGACCTCGGCCGTCTCGGCGTCGTCGAGCTCCGTGTAGTCGCTGACGTGACGGTAGGGGCACACGAGGAGGTGGCCACCGTTGTACGGGAAGAGGTTCATGACGACGAACGCGGACTCGCCGCGCGCGACGATCAGCCCGTCCTCGTCCGAACGCCCCGGGGCGAGGCAGAACGGGCAGCTGCCCGACGTCGAGTCGGCAGGCTTGCCCTCGCCCTGGATGTACACCATCCGGTGCGGCGTCCACAGCCGGCCGAAGCCGTCGGGAGCGCCGGGGAGGTCGCTCGCGGCGTCGGACGCCTGAGCGCCCGACGCCGCCGTCGCGTCCGTCATGTCCACGACGTGCTCAGACCTGCGCCCGGTCGCGCACCGCGGCGACGATGCGCTCGATCGCGTCGGCGACCGGGATGCCGTTCTCCTGGCTCCCGTCGCGGAAGCGGAACGACACAGCGCCCGCCTCGACGTCCTCGCCGCCGGCGATGAGCACGAACGGGATCTTCTGGGTGGATGCGGTGCGGATCTTCTTGGCGAAGCGGTCGCTCGAGTCGTCGATCTCTGCGCGGATGCCCTGCGCGCGCAGCTGGGCGACGACCTCCGCGAGGTATTCGTTGAACGGCTCGGCGACGGGGACGGCGAGCACCTGGACGGGCGCGAGCCACGCCGGGAAGGCGCCCGCGTAGTGCTCGAGGAGCACGCCGAAGAAGCGCTCGATCGAGCCGAACAGCGCACGGTGGATCATGACGGGCCGCTGGCGCGTGCCGTCCGCGGCCGCGTACTCGAGGTCGAAGCGCTCGGGCAGGTTGAAGTCGAGCTGGATCGTCGACATCTGCCACGTGCGACCGATCGCGTCGCGCGCCTGGACGGAGATCTTCGGGCCGTAGAACGCCGCGCCGCCCGGGTCGGGAACGAGCTCGAGACCTGACTCGGTCGCGACCTCCTCGAGCGTGCGGGTCGCCTCCTCCCAGATCGCGTCGTCGCCGACGAACTTCTCGGGGTTCTTGGTCGACAGCTCGAGGTAGAAGTCGTCGAGGCCGTAGTCCGCGAGCAGGTCGAGCACGAACGTGAGCGTGCTCGCCAGCTCGTCCTTCATCTGCTCCTTGGTGCAGTAGATGTGGGCGTCGTCCTGCGTGAGGCCGCGCACGCGCGTCAGACCGTGCACGACCCCGGACTTTTCGTAGCGGTACACCGTCCCGAACTCGAACAGTCGCAGGGGCAGCTCGCGGTAGGAGCGTCCGCGCGCGTCGAAGATCAGGTTGTGCATCGGGCAGTTCATGGGCTTGAGGTAGTAGTCCTGGCCCGGCTTCGTCACGGCGCCGTCGTCGTCGACCTCCTCGTCGACGTGCATCGCGGGGAACATGCCGTCGCGATACCAGTCGAGGTGACCCGAGATCTCGTACAGGTGCCCCTTGGTGATGTGGGGCGTGTTGACGAACGAGTACCCCGCCTCGATGTGGCGGCGGCGCGAGTAGTTCTCCATCTCGGTGCGGATGATGCCGCCCTTGGGGTGGAACACCGGCAGGCCGGAGCCGATCGCGTCGGGGAACGAGAACAGGTCCATCTCCGCGCCGAGGCGGCGGTGGTCGCGACGCTCGGCCTCGGCGAGGCGGTCGAGGTAGGCGGTGAGCTCGTCCTTCGACGGCCACGCGGTGCCGTAGATGCGCTGCAGCTGGGGGTTCTTCTCCGAGCCGCGCCAGTAGGCGGCGGCCGAGCGCATGAGCTTGAAGCCGTTGCCGATGAGCTTGGTCGACGGCAGGTGCGGGCCGCGGCACAGGTCCTGCCAGGCGACCTCGCCGCCCCGGCGGAGGTTCTGGTAGATGGACAGGCCGCCCTCGCCGACCTCGACCGAGGCCCCCTCGGCGGCGTCGGCGCTCGAGGACTTCAGCCCGATGAGCTCGATCTTGTACGGCTCGGAGGCGCACTGCTCGAGCGCCTCGGCGTCCGTGACCTCGACGCGCCGGAAGGTCTGGCCTTCCTTGACGATCCGCATCATGGCCTTCTCGAGGGCCTTGAGGTCGTCGGGGGTGAACGGCTCGGTGACGTCGAAGTCGTAGTAGAAGCCGTCCTTGATGGGCGGGCCGATGCCGAGCTTCGCGTCCGGGTTGACCTGCTGGACGGCCTGGGCCATGACGTGGGCGGCGGAGTGCCGCAGCACGGCGAGGCCGTCCTCGGAGTCGATCGTCACGGCCTCGACGGCCGTGCCGCCCACGAGGACCGTGTCGAGGTCCTTGAGCTCACCGTCGACGCGGACGACGACGACCTCGCGGCGGTCGGCGAACAGGTCCGCGCCCGTCGTGCCCGTGGTCACCGTGGTCTCGACGCCGTCGACGGTCAGGGTGACGTTCTCGAGCGGTGACTCGGACACAGGGTTCTCCTCGGGTGCGGGCGCGCTGCGGGGCGCGGTGCTGGATCGGCGGTGATCGCTCACCGGTGTGCGTGCGTGCGTCGCGAGACGCGCACCCCTAGATGCTACCGACCTGAAGGTCGGGTGCGGCGCACGCCGGTCGACGGCACGGCGGTCCACGGGTCCTCGGGCCAGTCGTGCTTCGGGTAGCGGCCGCGCATGTCGGCACGCACCCCGCGGTAGGGGCCGTCCCAGAAGGACCGCAGGTCCGCGGTGACGGCGACGGGCCGACGCGCCGGCGAGAGCAGGTGCAGCAGGAGCGGGACCCGGCCGTCGGCGAGGCGCGGCGTCTCGCTCCAGCCGAAGACCTCCTGGACCTTGACGGCAAGAACGGGCTGCTGCGACGCGGCGTCGCCGCTCGCGACGTCGACCACGGAGTAGTCGACGCTCGCCGTCGAACCCGAGGGCAGCTCGATCCGCTCAGGCGCGAGCTCGTCGAGCCGTCCGGCCTGCGGCCACGGCAGGAGGGTGCGCAGCCCGCCGAGCACGTCGACGCGCTGCAGGTCGCCGGCCGTGCGGACACGTGCGAGCGACGGTCCGAGCCACGCGTCGAGCGAGTCGAGGAGCGCCGCGTCGGCGACGTCGGGCCACGGCGCGCCGAGAGCGCCGTGCAGCACCGCGAGCCGCGCACGCAGCGAGCGCGCGGCGACGCTCCACGGCAGGACGTCGAGGCCGTCTTGTGCGATCGCATCCCGCACGACGCCGGCGACCTGCTCGGGGGACGGCGTCCAGGCCTCGCTCGTCAGCTCGATCGCGCCGAGGGACGTCGTGCGGCGCGCGACGACGCGCCCGTCCTTCCACACGACGGACGCGTCTTCCGCGAGTGCGGCCCCGGCTGCGGCGAGCGCGAGGTCCTCGTCGAGCGGTGCGGCACCGCGCACGTACGCGTCGCGGCGCCCGGGGGCGCGGTCCGCGTCTGCGACGGCGAGCCACTCGTACGCGGCGAGACCCGCGCCGTCGGGCAGCGCCGCGCCCGTGCCGCCGACCATGAGGTACGTCCCGCCGGTCCGGCGACGCCGGGCGACGCGCTCGGGGTGCGCGAGCGCGACGACGAGGCCGGTCGCGAGGTCGTCGGTCAGGCGCTCGGACCCGCTGCCCTCACCTCTCCCCCGCGCTGCCCGGCCGTGCTCCTCGAGCCGCCGCACAGAAGCGCGCCACTCGTGCGCGCCAGGTCCGCCTCGGCGGACGTCGCGCAGCGCGGCGACCAGGTCGGCGTCGCCACGGCGGACGTCCTGGTCGAGCAGCGCGACCACCTCGGCCGCACGCCTGGACCCGACGACGTCGCTCGCGTCGAGCAGGGCGCGCGCGAGCCGCGGGTCCGTCGGGACCGACGCGACGCGCCGCCCACGCTCGGTGACGCGCCCGGCGTCGTCGAGCGCGCCGAGCATCATCAACGTCTCGCGGGCCACGGCTGCGGCCGCCTCGGGTGGCGGGTCGAGCAGCGCGAGCGACGTGAGCTCGCTCCCCCAGCACGCCGTCTCGAGGAGGAACGACGTGAGGTCCGCCGTGAGGATCTCAGGCGTCGGGTGCTCCGGCAGACGGGCATGGTCCTCGTGCGACCAGCAGCGGTACACCGCGCCGTGCGCCTCGCGGCCGGCGCGGCCCGCGCGCTGCTCGGCGGAGGAGCGGCTCACCGAGACGGTGACGAGCCCGGCGAGCCCGCGCCGCAGGTCGGTGCGCGGCTCGCGCGAGAGCCCCGCGTCGACGACGACACGCACGCCCGGGACGGTCAGCGACGACTCGGCGACAGCGGTCGACACGACCACGCGGCGGCGGCCGCCCGGCATGAGCGCGGCGTCCTGCCGCTCGGCCAGCAGGCGGCCGTGCAGCGGCAGGACGGCGGCGTCGAGCCCCGCGCTCGCGAGGCGTCGCACGACCTGGTCGATCTCGCGCACGCCCGGCACGAACACGAGCACGTCACCTTCGCGCTCCGCCGCGGCCTGGACGACGGTCACGGCGACGTGGTCGAGGAACGCGGGCGTCACCCCGCGGTCGTCCATCCTCCTCGCGCGGGCCGGGAGCGGACGCCACACGACGTCGACCGGGTGCAGCGCGGCCTGCGCCGACACGACCGCTGCGGGTGCGGCGTCGTCCCCGAGCAGCGCGGCTGTGCGGCCTGCCTCGACGGTCGCGGACATCGCGACGACGGCAAGGTCCGGGCGCAGCGCGGCGCGCACGTCCACGAGCATCGCAAGGACCAGGTCAGAGTCCAGGTGGCGCTCGTGGACCTCGTCGAGCACGACGGCGGACACGCCCGCCAGCTCGGGGTCGCGCTGCAGGCGCCGCAGCATCACCCCGGTCGTCACGACCTCGACGCGCGTCGCCCTCGACGTCCGGGAGTCACCACGGACGGAGTAGCCGACAGTCTGCCCCACCTCTTCCCCGAGGAGCCACGCGAGCCGACGGGCGGCCGCACGTGCTGCGACCCGACGCGGCTGCGTCACGACCACCCGGCCGCCGACCTCGTACGCGACCGCGGGCGGGACGAGCGTCGTCTTGCCCGTACCCGGCGGCGCCTGGACCACGGCGACCCCGCGTGCGCGCAGCGCCTCGCGGAGCGCGGGCAGCACCGCGGCCGCTGGCAGGCCGCCCGGGTCCGCCAGAAGGCGCGCGATCGCGTCGGGTGCAGGCTCCATCCGCCTATTCTCGCCGGATCACGCGCGACCTTCCGACGAGGTCCTCGGTAAGGACTGCGCGAAGCCGGACACTTCTCGGTATGAGCACTCCCCCGACCGGGCCGACGCCGGGCGAACGCTTCGCCCACCTGTGGGCTACGTGCGCGCCCCGGGTCCAGGCGTACGCGATGCGGCACGTCGACCCTGACACGGCCCAGGAGGTGGTCTCCGAGACGTTCCTCGTCGCGTGGCGGCGCCTGGAGCACGTGCCCGGCGAGCCGATGCCGTGGCTGATCGTCGTCGCGCGCAACACGATCGCGAACGCGCGGAGGTCCGAGCGTCGCGTGCGCGCGCTCGACGTCGAGCTCGCGCGGCTCGCAGCCGTCGCACGGACGACGACGTCGGGCGCCGACGACGTCGCCCTCGACCGGGACACGATGCTGCGCGGGCTCGCAGCCCTGAGCGAGGAGCAGCGCGAGGCGCTGCTCCTCGTCGCATGGGACGGGCTCTCCGCCGGTCAGGCGGCCGCTGTGCTCGGCGTGTCGACGGCGACGTTCCACGTCCGGCTGCACCGGGCCCGACGGCGGCTCGAGGCGCTCGTGGATGGCCCCGCGCCGTCGGCCGCGTCGTCGCCAGCCCCCGGCTCCCGTCCCCGCGTCCCTGAGGTGCGCGGCGGACCCGCGGGCCCGAGCAGCACCAGGAGGTCCTCATGAGCACCCCGTCCGTCGACTCGCGTCTCTCGGCGCTCGCGCCCGGGCCCGCGCCCCTCGACCCACGCCGTCTCGATGCCGCGCACGCGGCCGTGCTCGCAGCGATCGCAGGCGACCACAACCCTGCCCCCGTCGCGCCGCACGAGCATGACGCGCGGAAGGAGCAGGAAGCGCGCACCCTGCCGCTCGACCGCGCGCGTCAGCGACGCCGTGCACGCATCACGTTCCTCGCTGCGGCCTGCGTCGTCCTCGGCGTCGCCATGGTCCTCGGCCTGCCGCGCGGCGGGGACTCGCCCGCCTTCGCGACCTGGACGTCGTCGGCGGAGCCCGTCGACCCGGCATCGGTGGCCGCCGAGATCGCCTACTGCGCCGCCCGCGCCCAGGACCAGGGTGCGCTTGCTGACCCCGTGCTCCTCGAGCGGCGTGGCGACTGGGTCTACGCCATGTTCGCCAGCGGCTCCGGAACCGAGTCGGTCATGTCTGCGTGCCTCGTCCGCCGCACGGGCGACGCCGGGCTTGCGGTCGAGGGAGGAACCGCCGGGGTGGAGGGCACCTGGGGGCGACCTGCTGCCGACGAGGTGACACCGGTCTTCAGCAGCTGGGACCCGACGTGGGCGTCGGCCGGCGGGTATGCCGGGGACGAGGTCGCTCGCGTGGTGCTCTCGGTGGACCGGCCGGGCCGCGAGCCGCGCACGGTGGTCGCGAGCGTCGCGGGCGGCTGGTTCGGGGCCTGGTGGCCGCAGGACTCGCAGCACGTCCGTTACTCCCTGACCTGGTACCTCCAGGACGGGACCGTCGGGGGCTCGCTCGACAACCAGCGGTGAGACCTCCCGTCGGCGACGGTCAGCAGTACGGGTGGTGCTCGTGGTCCACGTGGCCCGCTGGCTCAAGCTGGAACGTCGAGTGGTCGACGGCGACGTCGAAGTGGGACGCGACGCACTCCTGGAGCGCATCGAGGATGCGCGGCGCGTGCCCGTCCGCGAAGCACGAGTCCTCCACCACCACGTGCGCGGAGATCACCGGCAGGCCGGTCGCGACGAGGGAGGCGTGCAGGTCGTGCACGTCGAGCACGTGCTCGACCTCGAGCATGTGCGCGCGGACGTCATCGAGGTCCAGGCCGGGCGGCGCGGACTCGAGGAGCACGTCGCCCGTCTCCCGCAGGAGCCGCAGCGCGCGCGGCAGGATGAGCGCGCCGATGACGAGGCCGGCGACCGCGTCGGCCTGCAGCCATCCCGTGGTCCGGATGAGGATCGCAGCAACGATCACCGCGACGGACCCGAGGGCGTCGTTGAGCACCTCGAGGAACGCGGCCCGCATGTTGAAGCTCGACCGTCGCCCACCGGCGAGCACCGCGATCGACACCAGGTTGCCGACCAAGCCGATGACGCCGAAGACGAGCAGCTCGGTCGACGGCACCTCGGGCGGGTCGAAGAACCGCTGCACGCCCTCGACGAGCACGTACACGCCGACGACGAGCAGGAGCGTCGCCTGCGCGGCGGCAGCGACGACCTCGATCCGGCGCCAGCCCCACGTCCGGCGAGACGTCGCGGGCCTGGCCGAGAGTGCGGCGGCGCCGAGGGCCATGCCGAGCCCGGCGGTGTCGGTGAGCATGTGCGCCGTGTCGACGAGGAGCGCGAGGCTCCCCGTGAGCACCGCGCCGACGGCCTGCGCGAGCAGGATCACCGCCGTGACGGCGAACGCGACGGTCAGGCGGCCCCGCTGGTCAGCGGGATCGAGCCCTGCCCCGTGATCGTGCCCCGTGTGCCCGCCCCTGCTCATCCAGCGATCCTAGCCACCCGCCCCCGGAAGCGAGAATGTGCGCGATCTGCTGCCCAGAGCAGCAGATCGCGCACATTCGTGGCGGCAGTTCGTCGGGTCAGCGCTTGCGCTTCTCGCGCACGCGCACCGAGATCTCGATCGGCGTGCCCTCGAAGTCGAAGGTCTCGCGCAGGCGTCGCTCGACGAAGCGACGGTAGCCCGCCTCGATGAAGCCGGACGCGAAGATCACGAAGCGCGGCGGGCGCGTCGAGACCTGGGTCGCGAACAGGATGCGCGGCTGCTTGCCGCCGCGCAGCGGGTGCGGGTGCGCGGCCACGAGCTCGCCGAGGAACGCGTTGAGACGGCCGGTCGGGATGCGCCGCTCCCAGTTCTCGAGGGAGTGCTCGAGCGCCGGCACGAGCTTCTCCGCGTGCCAGCCGGTCTTCGCCGAGAGGTTCACGCGCGGCGCCCACTGGATCTGGACGAGGTCCTTCTCGATCTCACGCTCGAGGTACTTGCGGCGGTCCTCGTCCATGAGGTCCCACTTGTTGTACGCGATGACGAGGGCGCGGCCCGCGTCGACGACCTGCTGGATGACGCGCGTGTCCTGCTCGGTCATCGGCACGGAGGCGTCGACGAGCACGACGGCGACCTCAGCCTTCTCGATCGCGGCCTGGGTACGCAGCGACGCGTAGAAGTCGGCACCGGACGTCTGGTGCACGCGGCGCCGGATACCGGCGGTGTCGACGAACCACCACGGCACGCCCTTGAGCTCGATGAGCTCGTCGACCGGGTCGCGCGTCGTTCCCGCGAGCTCGTCGACGACGACCCGGTTCGAGCCCGCGACCTTGTTCAGCAGGGAGGACTTGCCGACGTTCGGGCGACCGACGAGCGCGACCCGTCGGGGGCCGTCCGCACGGGCGACGCCATGAGCCGTCTCGGTCGGCAGCGCCTTCATCGCGGCGTCGAGCAGGTCGCCCGTGCCACGGCCGTGCAGCGCGGACACGGGGTGCGGCTCGCCGAGGCCGAGGCTCCACAGCTCGGTCGCGTCCGCCTCGGAGCGCGGGCCGTCGACCTTGTTGGCGCACAGCACGACGGGCTTCTTCGCTCGGCGCAGGAGACGCACGACGTGCTCGTCGGTCGCCGTCGGGCCGACGGTCGCGTCGACGACGAAGAGCACGGCGTCGGCGAGGTCGATCGCGATCTCGGCCTGCTTGGCGACCGAGGCGTCGATGCCCATGACGTCGGTCTCCCAGCCGCCAGTGTCGACGAGCGTGAACTGCCGGCCCGACCACTCGGCCTGGTACGACACGCGGTCGCGGGTCACGCCCGGCTTGTCCTCGACGACGGCCTCGCGCCGGCCGATGATGCGGTTGACCAGGGTCGACTTGCCGACGTTCGGGCGACCGACGACCGCGAGGACGGGAAGCGCAGCGGGCCCGTGGAGGTCGTCCAGGTCGTCCTCGTCGAGGTCGAGGAGAGCCAGGTCGTCCTCACCGAGCTCGTAGTCGGCGAGGCCGCTGCGGAGCATCTCCTCGCGCGCGGCGTCGGCCTCGGCATCCTCGGAGTACGCGGGCACCTGGTCGGCGACAGCCGCGGTCTCGTCGGTGTCCTGGTGCGTGAGGGCAGCGTCGGGCCGGGTCTCGTCGGGCGAAGTCATGGCCCTATCATCCCAGGCTTGCGCGCCCGGGGCGACCATCGCCGCGACCTGCTCGGTCACACCACCCCGGGTGACGCTCACGCAGGACGTCAGTCCGCCTGGACGGCCGTCCCGCGTCCGGGTGCGACAGCACCCGGGTCGTCCAGCGGGAGCGCGATGCCCGAGAGCTCGACCGCGGCCTCGACCGTGGCCTTCAGCGCGTTCGCGACGAGCTGCGCATACTGCTCCTGTGCCTGCTTCCCGGTCGTGCCCGGCGCACGCTCCATCGTGACGGGCTCACCGATCAGGACGAACAGACGACGCCGGAAGCCGGGCAGCCGACCTGCCCCCTCGCCCGTCCGCCGCGTCCCGAGGACGGCAGCGGGAACGACGGGAGCCCCGGACGCGAGCGCGAGCCACGCCACGCCCCCGCGCACCTCCGACAGGTCGCCGCGCCCGCGGCGCCCCTCCGGGAAGATCCCGACGACGTCACCACGCTTGAGCACCGACAGCGCTGCAGCGAGGGCGGGGCGACCGTTCTCCCGGTCGACCGGGATCTGACCCGACCACCGCAGGAACGAACCGATCGGCCCTCGGAACATCGACTCCTTGATCATCATGTGCACGGGCCGCGGGCTCACGCCGAACACGATGGGACCGTCGATGACACCCGTGTGGTTGGCCGCGACGATCACCGGACCCTCGGCCGGCATGTTCTCGGCGCCCACGACACGGGTACGCCACACGACCCGCGACAACAGCCAGCCGACCGGCGTGGCCCGGCGCGCCGCAGGCAGGGAGGCCGCCGTGCTCACAGGACGGTCGACGTGTCTGCCGGCGCGGCCTCGCGGACCCCCGCGACCTGCGCGACGACGTCGAGCACCGCCTGGATCGTCTGCTCGAAGTCGAGGTCGGACGAGTCGACCGTCACCACGCCGTCAGCCGCGACCTGGAACTCGACGACGGTCGAGTCGTCACGGTCGCGCCGCAGCACCTGGTCCTTGGTCGCCTCGACGGCCTCCGTGCCAGCATCACCGTGCAGCTCGAGCGCGCGGCGCGCGAGGCGCGCCTCCTCGCTCGCGGTGAGCAGGACGCGCGCGTCGGCGTCGGGCGCGACGACGGTCGTGATGTCACGGCCCTCCGCGACGACGCCGCGGCCGCTCGAGAACCCGCCGAGCGCCTTCTGCGCGTCGATCAGCGCACGCTGCAGGCGGCCGAGCTCGGCGCGGACCTCGAGGTTCGTCGCGACCGCACTGACCTTCTCCGAGATGCGGGTCGTGCGGATGTCCTCACGGACGTCGTGCCCGTCGATGAGCACCGACTCGACCGACGGGTCGACGCCCATCTCGAGCGGCATCGTGCGGACGGCCTCGGCGACCGCGTCGCGGTCAGCGAGGTCGAGACCGAGGTGCAGGCACCACCAGGTCGCCGCCCGGTACGTCGCGCCCGTGTCGAGGTACGCGAGGCCGAGACGGCGGGCGACCGCCTTCGACACGCTCGACTTGCCTGACCCGGACGGTCCGTCGACCGCGATGACGACGGGGTGGCGCTCCTCGTGCTGCATGCTCGTGCTCTCCATCAGTGGTGGTCCGGGGACGTGCGCGTCAGAGGCCGACGGCTGACATCAGCGTGCCGAGCTCGGTCTTGCCGAGCACGCGGTGCCGACCGGGCGGCAGGTCGTTCAGACGGATCGGGCCCATCTGGACGCGCACGAGGCGCGTGACCTTGTGGCCCACCGCGTCGAACATGCGGCGCACGATGCGGTTGCGCCCCTCGTGCAGGATCACCTCGACGAGGCTCGCCTGCGGCGTCGAGTCGACGACCCGGTAGCGGTCGAGGCGAGCGAGGCCGTCGTCGAGGTCGACACCGTGGATGAGCGCGTCACCGACACGCGGCGTGACGCGACCCTCGACCTCGACGAGGTACGTCTTCGCGATCCCGTACTTGGGGTGCGTCAGACGGTTGGCGAGCTCGCCGTCGTTCGTGAGGATCAGCAGGCCCTCGCTGTCCTGGTCGAGACGACCGACGTGGAAGAGACGCTCGGAGCGGTTCTTGAAGAAGTCCGCGAGGCAGGGGCGCCCCTCCGGGTCGTCCATCGAGGAGACGACACCGAGCGGCTTGTTGAAGATGATCGTGATCTTCGAGTCGTCGAGCTGGATGCGCAGGCCGTCGACGTGCACGGACTGCACGTTCGGGTCGATGCGCACGCCGAGCTCGAGGACGATCTGACCATCGACCTCGACGCGGCCCTGCTCGATCAGCTGCTCGCACGCGCGGCGCGAGCCGAGGCCCGCCTGGGCGAGCACCTTCTGCAGGCGGACGCCGTCCGCGGTGTGCACGTCGACGTCGGGCTTCGCCTCGCGCGGCTCCCGGCGGGCGGCCTCGGGGCGCGCTCCGCGAGGAGGCTCGTTGCGCGCACCACGTGCGGGGCCGCGGGCTGCGCCGCGACCGGCCTGCGGTCGGCCACCCGTGCCGCCTCGCGAAGGCTGGCCGCCGCCCTGGCCACCGCCCTGGCCGCGAGACCGTCCTGCACCGTTCTGACGACCGCCACGGCCGTTCCCGCTGCTGCTCACTGCTGCTCCTTCATGCTGGTCGGCGAGCTGGGCTCACCGGGGACCGTCGTCACGCGGGTCTGCGGGCCGAGGTCGTCAAGACCGTCGATGTCCGGCAGGTAGGGCGCGAGCGGCGGAAGCTGGTCGAGCGAGGTGAATCCCATGCGCTCGAGGAACGAGGCGGTCGTGCCGTAGAGATGGGCCCCGCTGGGCTCTGTCCCGACCTCCGCGACCAGGCCTCGTGCTACCAGGGTACGCATGACGCCGTCGACGTTCACACCGCGCACCGCCGAGACCTGTCCCCGCGTGACCGGCTGACGGTAGGCGACGACGGCGAGCGTCTCGAGCGCCGCCTGCGTGAGGCGGGCGGTCTGCCCCTCGAGGACGACCTGCGCCACGACGTCAGCGAACGCCGGCGCAGAGTAGATGCGCCACCCTCCGCCGACCTGACGCAGCTCGAAGCCGCGCTGCTCGTCGCGGTAGGACGCGACCATCGTGTCGAGCGTCACGGCGACCTCGACGACCGGGACACCCGTCACCTGGGCGAGCCGCTCGACGGAGACAGGCTCGTCGACGATCATCAGCACCGCCTCGAGCGCGCCCCGCAGGCCACCCGGGAGGTCGCGCACGTCGACCTGACCGTCCGTGCCGGGCACGCGTGGCACCTCCCCCTCCAGCACCTCTGCCCCTCCGACGTCGGTCTCGCTCATGACCCGTCCTCCTGTGCTCCGGCGACGACCGGCACGGGCGCCCCCTCGAACTCGTCGATCGACGACACGTCTGCCGCCCGGTCCCCCGCGACCCAGCGGACCGTCAGGTCGCCGAGCGGGCTCGCCTGGTCGAACGCGATGCTCCCGTCGCGGAACAGCTCGAGCAGCGCGAGGAACCGCACGACGACGACCAGGGTGTCGGCTGCGTCCGCGACGAGGGCGCGGAACGACGTCGTACCGCGGCGCCTGAGGTGCGCGACGACGATCGCTGCCTGCTCGCGCACGCTGACCGCCGGCGCGTGCAGGTGCGACAGATCGACGCCGGGCGGCGGCGCCTGCGGGCGCAGCGCCTTCGCAGCGACCGCCGCGAGCCCCTCAGGTCCGAGCGTCCACACGAGCTCGGGCAGCAGGCTCGCGTGCTGCGGCTCGAGCGAGACGGACCGCGGGAACCGGCGGCCCTCGTCGGCGAGACGCTCCGCGATCGTCCGCGACACGTCCTTGTACGCCCGGTACTGCAAGAGTCGCGCGAAGAGCAGGTCGCGAGCCTCGAGCAGCTCGAGGTCCTCCTCGTCCTCGACGTCCCCGGTGGGCAGCAGCCGGGCGGCCTTGAGATCGAGCAGCGTCGCCGCGACGACGAGGAACTCCGACGCGGTGCTCAGGTCCCACGAGCTCGTCACGCCGTCGTGCGACGCGCTCTCGGCTGCGCGGATGTAGGCGATGAACTCGTCCGTCACGCGCGCGAGCGCCACCTCGGTGATGTCGAGCCGGTGCTTCGCGATGAGCGACAGCAGCAGGTCGAACGGCCCCGAGAAGTTCTCGAGGTGCACCTCGAAGGTGCCGGCCGGTGCGGGCTGGGACGCGGCCGCTCCGGTCGCGTCAGGCGGCGTCGCCACGGGCGACGAGCTCACGCGCGAGCTGGCGGTACGCCGCCGCACCCGAGTGGTGAGGCGCGTACGTCGTGATCGGCTCTGCCGCGACCGACGCGTCCGGGAACTTCACCGTGCGGCCGATGACCGTGTGCATGAGCCGGTCGCCGAACGCCTCGTGGACGCGCTGGACGACCTCGCGGGAGTGCAGCGTGCGCGGGTCGTACATCGTCGCGACGATGCCGTCGACCTCGAGGCGCGGGTTGAGTCGGTCGCGCACCTTGTCGATCGTCTCGATGAGCAGCGCGACGCCGCGCAGCGCGAAGAACTCGCACTCGAGCGGGATGACGACGCCGTGCGCGGCGGTCAGGGCGTTGACGGTGAGCAGGCCGAGCGACGGCTGGCAGTCGATCAGCACGACGTCGTAGTCGTCGAGGACCGGACGCAGCACACGCGCGAGGACGTTCTCACGGGCGACCTCGCCGACGAGCTGGACCTCCGCGGCGGACAGGTCGATGTTCGCGGGCAGCAGGTCGAGGTTCTCGACAGCGGTCTGCCGGATGATCGACCGGATGTCCGCCCCGCGCTCCATGAGCAGGTTGTAGATCGTCTGGTCGAGCTCGTGCGCGTTGATGCCCAGGCCCACGGACGCGGCGCCCTGCGGGTCGAAGTCGACTATGAGCACGCGGCGGCCGTACTCGGCGAGAGCGGCCGCGAGGTTGATCGTCGTCGTCGTCTTGCCGACGCCGCCCTTCTGGTTGCACATCGCGATGATGCGCGCCGGGCCGTGGCTCGCGAGCGGGGCGGGCGCCCGGAAGACGGGCAGAGGCCGACCCACGGCGTCCAGGGTTGCCGAGAGGACGGGGTTCTGGGCCTGGCTGTTCACGTGCCTACGGTATCGCAGCGCACCCCGGCGGCCCGCTCATCTGCGCCCGAGCGCGCGCGGGTGTGCCGCGACATACATCTCACGCAGGGCGTCCGGCGTCACGAGCGTGTAGATCTGCGTGGTCGTCACCGAGGCGTGCCCCAGGAGCTCCTGGACGACTCGCACGTCCGCACCGCCCTGGAGCAGGTGCGTCGCGAACGAGTGCCGCAGCGTGTGGGGCGACACCCGTTCGGGCGACTCGATGCCTGAACGCTCGGACGCGCTGCGCAGCACCGCCCACGCGCTCTGCCGGGAGAGCGGGTTGCCGCGCGTGTTGAGGAACACTGTGGGGACTCCCCTGCCCGCGCTGGCGAGCGCTGGCCGCGCTCGCACGAGGTAGGCCTCGATCGCGTCGCACGCGTACGAGCCGAGCGGGACGATGCGCTCCTTGCGGCCCTTGCCGAACAGGCGGACGCTCGCTGCTCCCCGCGTCAGGTCGAGGTCGTCGACGGTGAGACCGACCGCCTCCGAGATGCGCGCACCGGTCGAGTAGACGAGCTCGAGGAGAGCGCGGTCGCGGAGCGGCACGGGCCCGTCGCCGGTGCCGGCCGCCTCGATGATGCGCGTGACGTCCTCGACGCTGATCGCCTTCGGCAGGCGTCGCGGCTGCGCGGGTGGGCGCAGCGCGGTGGCCGGGTTGACGCGCACCGTCCCCTCGAGCTCGCAGAACCGCAGCCAGCCTCGCACGGCCGCGATCGAGCGGGCGGTCGACGACGCCGAGAGCGTCGTGCCGCCGTCGTCCCCGGTGCGCACCGCGGCCACGTACGCCTCGAGGTCCTCGGGGGTCACGCTGTCGGGCGTCTGGACTCCGCGGGAGGCGAGGAAGGCGACGTGGCGTTCGAGGTCGCGCCGGTAGGCGTCGAGCGTGTTCGGGGACAGGCCCCGCTCGACGCGCAGGTGCGCAAGGTACTGGCGCACGGTCCGGTCGAGACCTGACGGCACCTCGACGGGTGCGTCGCCGCCGGTCACGGGGGCGTCGGCGTCGGTCATGCGCGCCAGGCTACGCCGATCCCGACCTGACGCGCAGGTACGCGCCGCGGCGCGTCAGAACGGGAGCAGCACGTCGACGACGACGGCGAGGCTCAGCAGCGTCAGGTACGTGATCGACGCGTGGAAGACGCGCATCGCCTTGGGCTTGCCTCGCGACGGGTCGACCGTGCGCCGCAGCAGGGTGATGCAGTCGGCGAGGAACCAGGCGCCGAGGGCGGCCGCGCTGAGCGCGTAGACCCAGCCGAGCGTGCTGAGCGGGACCAGCACGAGGGAGCACGCGATCATCGCGACGGTGTAGGCGATCATCTCGCCTGCGACGCGGCGGTCGGACGCGACGACCGGGAGCATCGGGACCCCGGCGTTCGCGTAGTCCTTGCGGAACTTCATCGACAGCGGCCAGTAGTGCGGCGGCGTCCAGAAGAACACGACGCCGAACAGTGCGAGCGGCGCCCAGTCGAGGCGGCCGGCGACGGCGGACCAGCCGATGAGGACCGGCATGCAGCCCGCGACGCCGCCCCAGACGATGTTCTGCGACGTGCGGCGCTTGAGGATCAGCGTGTAGAAGACCACGTAGAGCAGGATCGCGGCGCCCGCGAGCAGGCTCGAGAGCCAGTTCGCGCCGAGGCCGAGCCACACGAGTGCCGCGACGCCGAGCGCGGACCCGAACACGAGCGCTGCAGGCCCGGAGATCGCACCCGTCACCATCGGCCGCTTGCGCGTGCGGACCATGAGCTCGTCGATGTCGCGATCGATGTAGCAGTTGAAGACGTTGGCGCTCGCGGCTGCGAGAGCACCTCCGCACAGCGTGTGGACGATGAGCATCAGCGGCGGGAGACCGCCCTGCGCGAGGAACATCGTCGGCACCGTGGTCACGAGGAGCAGCTCGATGATGCGGGGCTTCGTCAGGGAGACGTACGCGCCGACGGTGGCGCGCCAGCCGGCGCTCTGCGCGCGACCAGCGAGGTCGCTGGGCCGTGAAGCCGTCGAGTGGTGCACGCTCGTCAGGTATCCGTTCCTCGTCGGTGCGCTGACGCCAGCCGGAGCGGGCGCGTGCGTCGCCTGGCCCGGTGAGGCCCGGTCTTAGGTCCCGCACGGCGCAGGTCACCCCATGCTAGTGCTTCGTCGACGGCGCGGCAGGTGCCCCACCAGTTGCCTGTGCCACACGTCCGGCGAGGCAGGACGCGTCCACGCCGAGGTTCACGTGGTGGTCATGCACCCCCACCGACGGCCCGAACGTTAGGCTTGTCACGTCGGTCCGGAGCGGGGCCTGCGTCCTGCCGCCCGAGAGTGAGCGTTCACATTCACTCCCTGGGCGCGATGCGCGCCTCCAGGACCCCGTCTCCGCGCGCGACGCAGCGGACCGGAGAGACCTCGACGCCGACACCTGAGTTCTGTCGCATCCCACGATGCCCCGGCACGACGAGTCACCGGGGCGGAAAAGAGGTTCGGTGAACACGTTCACCCCCGCACGTCCCCTGCCTTGGAACGACCTCGACCGCCGCGCCGTCGACACGGCACGCGTCCTCGCCGCCGACGCGGTTGAGAAGGTCGGCAACGGGCACCCCGGGACTGCTATCTCCCTCGCACCGGTGGCTTATCTGCTGTACCAGAACTGGCTCCGCCACGACCCGACGGACACCACCTGGGTCGGCCGCGACCGGTTCGTGCTGTCCTGCGGCCACAGCAGCCTCACCCAGTACGTCCAGCTCTACCTCGGCGGGTTCGGCCTCGAGATCGAGGACATCGAGGCTCTGCGCACGTGGGGCAGCCTCACCCCCGGTCACCCCGAGGTGCACCACACCAAGGGCGTCGAGATCACGACCGGCCCGCTCGGCCAGGGCCTCGCGTCCGCCGTCGGCATGGCCATGGCGCAGCGCCGTGAGCGCGGCCTCCTCGACCCCGACGCGGCCCCCGGGGAGAGCCCGTTCGACCACCGCGTCTTCGTGCTCGCGTCCGACGGCGACCTCCAGGAGGGTGTGACCTCCGAGGCCAGCTCGGTCGCCGGCACCCAGGAGCTCGGCAACCTCGTGGTGATCTGGGACGACAACCGCATCTCGATCGAGGGCGACACGTCTATCGCCTTCACCGAGGACGTCGCGGCCCGCTACGAGGCGTACGGCTGGCACGTCCAGACCGTCGACTGGATCAAGGGCGAGAACGGTTACACGGAGGACATCGAGGCGCTCGACGCTGCGATCGCCGCCGCCGTCGCCGAGACGACGAAGCCGTCGTTCATCCGCCTCCGCACGATCATCGCGTGGCCGTCCCCCACGAAGCAGAACGACCACGCGTCCCACGGCTCGAAGCTCGGCGGCACGGAGATCGCCGCGCTCAAGGAGCTCCTGGGCTTCCCGACGGACACGTCGTTCGACGTCGAGCCCGCCGTCATCGCGCACACGCGCGAGCTGCAGGAGCGTGGCAAGGCGCTGCACGCCGAGTGGGACGCGAAGGTCGCCGAGTGGCGCGCCGCCAACCCGGAGCGCGCAGCGCTGCTCGACCGCCTCGTAGCCCGGGAGCTGCCCGCAAGCTGGGAGTCCGCGCTCCCCGTCTTCGAGACCGGCTCGTCCGTCGCGACGCGCGCCGCGTCCGGCAAGATCCTCACGGCTCTCGCTGACACGCTGCCCGAGCTCTGGGGCGGCTCCGCCGACCTCGCCGGCTCGAACAACACGACGATGAACGGGCAGCCGTCGTTCATCCCCGCGCACCGCTCGAGCCACGAGTTCGCTGGCGACCAGTACGGCCGCACGCTGCACTTCGGCATCCGCGAGCACGGCATGGGGGCGATCCTCTCGGGCATCGCGCTGCACGGGCTCACGCGCCCCTACGGTGGCACGTTCTTCCAGTTCAGCGACTACATGCGCGGCGCGGTGCGCCTCGCGGCGCTCATGGAGACCCCCGCGACCTACGTGTGGACCCACGACTCGATCGGCCTCGGCGAGGACGGTCCGACCCACCAGCCGGTCGAGCACCTCGCCGCGACGCGTGCCATCCCGGGCCTCTCGATCGTCCGTCCCGCGGACGCCAACGAGACCGCCCAGGCCTGGAGGGCGATACTCGAGCGCGACCGGGGCCCCGTCGGCCTCATCCTCACGCGCCAGAACGTCCCCACCTTCCCGCGCGGGGAGCAGGGCTACGCCTCGGCCGAGGGCGTCGCGCGCGGCGCCTACACGCTCCTGGACGCCTCGAACGGCGCCCCTGAGGTGCTGCTCCTCGCCACGGGCTCCGAGGTCCAGATCGCTGTCGCGGCCCGCGAGGCTCTCGAGGCCGAGGGCGTCCCGACGCGCGTCGTGTCCCTCCCCTGCCTCGAGTGGTTCGAGGAGCAGGACGCGGCGTACCGCGAGTCGGTCATCCCGTCGTCCGTGCGCGCCCGCGTCTCGGTCGAGGCGGGCATCGCGCTCTCCTGGTACCGCTACCTCGGCGAGCACGGCCGTGCGGTCAGCCTCGAGCACTACGGCGCATCGGCCGCCGCGGAGAAGCTCTTCGAGGAGTTCGGCTTCACCGCCGAGAACGTGGTCAAGCACGCGAAGGAGTCTCTCGCGTCGGTCCAGGCTGCCCACGCCTGACCTGAGCCGACGACGCTGTGGGCGCCGCGTTCTGCGGCGCCCACAGCCGTCTCCGGTCATCGGAGGCGCGCGCCGTCCGCGGCGCCACCAGCGCGGTCGCTGGCTCGGCCGTCCCACGGCACCGGGTACGTGCCGTACCGCAAGGAGCTCACGATGACCGTCTCCCCCCTCACCTACCTCTCCCGCTCCGGGGTCGCCGTCTGGCTCGACGACCTCTCCCGACCTCTCGTGCGCGCGGGCGGGCTCGCTCGCCTCGTCACCGAGACCGGCGTCGTCGGCGTCACGACGAACCCGAGCATCTTCGCCGCGGCGATCAGCGCCGGCGTCGGGTACGAGGACGCGCTGCGCGCGCACGCGGCTGCAGGTGACGACGCCGCGAGGACCGTCCACGCGCTGACGACCGAGGACGTGCGCGAGGCGGCCGACGTGCTCCGCCCCGTGTTCGACGCCACCGGCGGTCGGGACGGACGCGTCTCGATCGAGGTCGACCCTCGCCTCGCCCACGACACGGACGCGACCGTCGAGCAGGCCGCAGCGCTCTGGGCGGCCGTCGACCGGCCCAACATCCTCGTCAAGATCCCCGCGACGCCCGCCGGCCTGCCCGCGATCGAGACGACGATCGCCGCCGGCATCAGCGTCAACGTGACGCTGATCTTCTCCCTCTCGCGCTACCGCGAGGTGATCGACGCATACCTGACCGGTCTCGAACGCGCTTGGGACGACGGCACCGACCTGGGGACGATCCGCTCGGTCGCCTCGTTCTTCGTGTCCCGCGTCGACACTGCTGTCGACCGCCTCCTCGCACAGTCCGAGCACGCGGAGGCGGCCGGCCTGCTCGGGACGATCGCCGTCGCGAACGCGCAGCTCGCCTACCAGCAGCACCTCGAGACGGTGTCGACCTCGCGCTGGCGCACCCTCGCCGCGCACGGCGCGCACGTCCAGCGGCCCCTGTGGGCCTCGACCGGCGTCAAGAATCCCGCCTACCCGGACACCCTCTACGTCGACGAGCTGGTCGCCCCGGACACGATCAACACGATGCCCCGGAAGACCCTTGACGCCGTCGTGGAACGCGGTCGCACCACGACCGACGGCGTGGATACCATCACGTCAGCCCTGCCCCGCGCGGCGGAGCGCGTCGCGACGCTCGCACGGATCGGTATCGATCTGGACGAGGTCACCGAGCGACTCGAGCGCGAGGGCGTCGACACGTTCCTGGCGAGCTGGACAGACCTGCTGACCTCGGTCGAGCAGGCTCTGACGACCGCCAGGACCGAATCCCAGGAGGACGGCCAGTGAGCCCTGCCGTGGTGAACGCCGAGACCAACCCGCTGCGTGACGCCCGGGACCTGCGCCTGCCGCGCATCGCGGGGCCGTGCAGCCTCGTCATCTTCGGGGTCACGGGCGACCTCGCCCGCAAGAAGCTCATGCCGGCGGTCTACGACCTGTCCAACCGCGGCCTCCTGCCGCCGGGCTTCGCCCTGACCGGTTTCGCACGCCGCGACTGGGACGACCAGGACTTCGCCAAGGTCGTGCACGACGCCGTCAAGGAGCATGCTCGCACCCCGTTCCGCGAGGAGACGTGGGCCCAGCTCGCGGAGGGCATCCGGTTCGTCCAGGGCTCGTTCGACGACGACGAGGCGTTCGAGCGCCTCGCCCAGACCGTCCACGAGCTCGACATCGAGCGGGGCACCCGCGGCAACCACGCCTTCTACCTGTCCGTGCCACCGAGCGCGTTCCCCGTCGTGTGCCGCCAGCTCTCCCGCTCAGGACTGTCCCGCACGGAGGAGGGCGACGGGGCCGAGACGCCGTGGCGTCGCGTCGTCGTCGAGAAGCCGTTCGGTCACAACCTCGAGACGGCTCGCGAGCTCAACGACGTCGTGTCCGAGGTGTTCGAGCCGGAGTCGGTCTTCCGCATCGACCACTACCTCGGCAAGGAGACGGTCCTCAACCTGCTCGCGCTGCGGTTCGCGAACCAGATGTACGAGCCGATCTGGAACAACCACTACGTCGACCACGTCCAGATCACGATGGCCGAGGACATCGGCATCGGCGGCCGAGCCGGGTACTACGACGGCATCGGCGCGGCGCGCGACGTCATCCAGAACCACCTCCTGCAGCTCCTCGCCCTCACGGCCATGGAGGAGCCTGCGTCGTTCGCCGCCGAGGACCTCATCGCCGAGAAGATCAAGGTCCTCAACGCGGTCACCCTCCCCGAGGACCTCGAGCGGCACACGGCACGCGGCCAGTACACCGCCGGCTGGCAGGCCGGCGCCGAGGTCAAGGGCTACCTCGACGAGGACGGCACCGATCCCGAGTCGACGACGGAGACGTTCGCGGCGATCCGCGTCGACATCGACAACCGCCGCTGGGCGGGTGTCCCGTTCTACCTGCGCGCCGGAAAGCGTCTCGGACGCCGCGTCACAGAGATCGCCGTCGTCTTCAAGTCCGCCCCGCACCTGCCGTTCGACTCGACCGAGACCTCCGAGCTCGGCAAGAACGCCATCGTCATCCGCGTGCAGCCGGACGAGGGTGTGACGATCCGGTTCGGCGCCAAGGTCCCCGGGACGGCGATGGAGGTCCGCGACGTCACGATGGACTTCGGCTACGGGCACGCCTTCACGCAGTCCTCCCCGGAGGCGTACGAGCGTCTGATCCTCTCTGTCCTGCTCGGCGAGCCTCCCCTGTTCCCCCGCCACGAGGAGGTCGAGCTCTCGTGGAAGATCCTCGACCCGATCCTCGACGCGTGGGCGGCGGCCGGGAAGCCCGACGCCTACCGGTCCGGCACGTGGGGCCCGGCGAGCGCCGACGAGATGCTCGCACGCGACGGCCGCTCCTGGCGGCGACCGTGAGCAGCGTCCTGCCACCGACCCGCGCGCTCGCACCGCACGTCACGACCCAGGAGCACCAGTGATCATCGACCTTCCCCAGACGACCACGAGCACGGTCGCGAAGAAGCTCATCAAGCTGCGCCAGGAGGGTGGCGCGGTCGCTCTCGGCCGCGTGCTCACGCTCCTGATCATCACGGACGAGCAGGACGCCGACGAGGCGATCGACGCCGCGAACGACGCGTCACGGGAGCATCCGTGCCGCATCATCGTGCTCGCCTCGACGACGAACGCGTCGGACAACTCTCTCGACGCGCAGATCCGCCTCGGCGGTGACGCGGGCGCGAGCGAGGTCGTGGTGCTCAAGGGCCCCGCGTCGACCATGGAGCACGCCGACACGCTCATCATGCCGCTCCTGCTTCCGGACGCCCCGATCGTCGCCTGGTGGCCGCACGAGGCACCTGCGCACCCGGCGAAGGACATCGTCGGGTCGATGGCGAGCCGCAGGATCACCGACTCGTACTCGAGCTCCGACCCGTGCGGCACCCTGCGCCGCCTTGCCGCGGCGTACACGCCTGGCGACACCGATCTCGCGTGGACACGAACGACGATCTGGCGCGGGCTCATCGCCGCGACGCTCGACCAGCCGCCGTTCGAGCCGGTCGAGAAGGTCGTCGTCGAGGGTGTGCCGGACCACTCGTCGGTCGACCTGCTCGGGGCCTGGCTCGGCCATGCGCTCGACACCGAGGTCGAGATCCGCCGGACACCCGGCGCACAGGCCGTCACGCGCATCACGCTCGAGCGCGCTTCCGGCCAGATCTCGCTGTCGCGCCCGAGCGGCAAGGTCGCGACCCTCGCGCAGTCCGGCCAGCCGGACCACCGCATCGCGCTGCCGGTCCGCCAGCTGCACGAGTGCATCGCGGAGGAGCTGCGTCGCCTCGACCCGGACGAGATGTACGGCGAGGTCCTCACGCGCGGGCTCACGAGGATCGGCGCATGAGCGCCCGCCGCGTCGTCGTCCACCCGGACGCGGACGTCCTCGCGCAGGCGACGGCGTCGCGACTGCTGACGCGCCTCCTCGACCTGCAGTCCGTGCACGCCCCCGTCCACGTCGTCCTGACAGGCGGCACCGTCGGCATCAAGGTCCTTGCCGACATCGCCGCGCACCCCGTGCGGGACGCCGTCGACTGGGGCACGGTGCACCTCTGGTGGGGCGACGACCGGTTCGTCCCTGCGGGGCACCCGGATCGCAACGTCCAGCAGGCACGCGAGGCTTTGCTCGACCACCTCCCGACCCTCCCGCACGAGAACGTCCACGCGATCCCCGCGGCTCGTCCCGACGACCCCGGCTTCACGCAGGACGACGCGGCGCGAGAGTACGCGAGCGAGCTCGCCCGCTTCGCCACCCCGGGCGAATCGACCCCGCGGTTCGACGTGCTCATGCTCGGCATGGGGCCCGACCACCACGTGGCGTCGCTCTTCCCCGGGCGGCCGGAGCTCGAGGTCGTCGGCGTCGCGACGACCGGGATCGTCGACTCGCCCAAGCCCCCGCCGCTGCGGGTCTCGCTGACGTTCGACGCGATCCGGAGCGCACGTGAGGTGTGGATCGTCGCCGCCGGCGCAGAGAAGGCCGCGGGCGTGCACGCCGGGCTCAGCGGCGCATCCGTCACCGACTCCCCCGTCGCGGGTGCGACAGGCCAGGACCTCACGCTCTGGCTCGTGGACGCCGCCGCAGCGGCCGAGGCGGGCGCCGGCGACCACGGCTGACAGCTCAGGCAGCAGAGACGGCTGAGGCCGCCACCCCGTGGGGGTGGCGGCCTCAGCCGTTCGTCGTGCGCGTCGCGGTCCCTGCTCAGCTGCCGCGTCGTTTGCGCAGCGCTGCGAGGGCCTCGTCGAGGAGCGCCTCACCGTCTTCGTCGGACCGACGCTCCTTCACGTAGGCGAGGTGCGTCTTGTACGGCTCGTTCCGCGACGGCGACGGCGGGTTCAGCCGATCCTGGCCTGCCGGGAACCCGCAGCGCGGGCAGTCCCACTCGGTCGGGACCTCGATGGCCGTCTCGTCGGAAAAGCTGGGACGAGTCTCGTGGCCGTTGGCGCACCAGTACGACACGTAGACGCGCGCGGCCACGTCGCCGCGCTCAGACTCCCCCATGGGTCCCGCGCCGACGCGCGATCCCCTGATGGCACTTGCTCCAGCCACTGTCTCTCCCCTGTCTCAGTGCTCGCCGGAGGGCTCCGGTCAGCCGACCTTGGCGAGGAGGCCCAGCAGCACGATCGTCAGCACCCAGACGATGACGAACGACACCGTCAGGCGGTTCAAGTTCTTCTCTGCGACGCCGGACGAGCCGACCGAGCTGGCGACACCGCCACCGAACATGTCGGACATGCCGCCGCCCTTGCCCTTGTGCAGAAGCACGAGAAGGACCATCACCAGGCTCGTGATGACAAGGATGACCTGCAGGATGATTCCGATCGCGTCCACTAGACGTGTCCCTCTTCGTCGCTGTTCGGCCTGGACTGGTGTCCGGGCTCTGCGGTTCCCCTGGATCCGCGCACGGCACCGTGGCCGCCGGGTCAAGGATAGGTCACGCCGACCGCCCTGGGCCAACGCCCCGCCGGAGCGGGACGTCGGCCCAGGACAGACGTCGACCTGTTCCGGTCAGGCGGACTACGCCTGGAACCGGGCGATCTTCGCGAACTCCTCCGGGTCGAGGCTCGCGCCGCCGACCAGGGCACCGTCGACGTCGGGCTCAGCCATGAGCTCGGCGATCGACGAGGACTTCACCGAACCGCCGTAGAGGACGCGAACGGCGTCCGCCACCTCGGCCGAGTACAGCTCCGCGAGACGGGCACGGATCGCGCCGTTGACCTCCTGAGCGTCGGCCGGGGTCGCAACCTCGCCCGTGCCGATGGCCCACACGGGCTCGTAGGCGACGACGACCTTGGCGGCGTCCTCGGCAGAGATGCCCTCGAACGCGCCGTCGACCTGCGCGAGCGTGTACGAGACCTGCTCGCCAGCCTTGCGGATGTCGAGGCCCTCACCGACGCAGACGATCGGCACGAGACCGTGCGCGAGAGCGTTCTTCGTCTTGGCGTTGACGAGCGCGTCGTCCTCGCCGTGGTACTGGCGACGCTCGGAGTGGCCGACGGCCACGTACTTGACGCCGAGCTTCTCGAGGAACACGGGCGAGATCTCACCGGTGTACGCCCCCGACACCTGTGCCGAGAGGTCCTGGGCACCGTACGAGAGCTGCGAGCCGTCAGCGTCGACGAGCGTCTGCACGGACCGCAGGTCCGTGAAGGGCACGAGCACGGTGACCTCGACGGCGGAGAAGTCGTGCTTGGCGTCCTTGAGCGCCCAGTCGAGCTTCTGCACCAGGTGGACCGCCTCGAGGTGGTCCTTGTTCATCTTCCAGTTGCCCGCGATCAGCGGGGTGCGGTTTGCCACGTCAGTGTCTTCCGTTCGTCAGGTAGGTCAGGCGTCGAGGACGGCGATGCCGGGGAGCGTCTTGCCCTCGAGGAACTCGAGGCTGGCGCCACCACCGGTCGAGATGTGGCTGAAGCCCGCCTCGTCGAAGCCGAGGATGCGCACGGCAGCGGCCGAGTCGCCACCACCGACGATCGAGAACGCGCCGTCGGCCGTCGCGTCGATCATGCCCTGCGCGACGGCGCGGGTGCCACCGGCGAACGCGGCGAACTCGAACACGCCCATGGGGCCGTTCCAGACGATCGTCTTCGCGTCGGCCAGCTTCGAGGCGAACAGCTTCTGCGACTCCGGACCGATGTCCAGGCCCATGCGCTCGGCCGGGATGGCGTCGGCGGCCACGACGTCGTGCGGCGCGTCGGCGGCGAAGCCGTCAGCCGCGACGATGTCCGTCGGCAGGACGATCTCGACGCCGCGCTCGGCCGCCTTGGCGAGGTAGCCCTTCACCGTCTCGATCTGGTCCTCCTCGAGGAGGGACTTGCCGACCTGGTGACCCTGGGCCGCGAGGAACGTGAACACCATGCCGCCACCGATGAGCAGGCGGTCCGCCTTCTCGAGGAGGTTGGCGATGACGCCGAGCTTGTCGGAGACCTTGGATCCACCGAGCACGACCACGTACGGGCGGGCCGGGTCCTCGGTCGCCTTCTTCAGGGAGTCGACCTCCTTGAGGACGAGCTCGCCGACGGCGGCCGGGAGGACCTTGGCGATGTCGTAGACCGACGCCTGCTTGCGGTGGACGACGCCGAAGCCGTCGGACACGTACGCGTCGGCGAGCTCAGCGAGGTCGGCGGCGAGCGACGCGCGCTCCTCGTCGACCTTCGAGGTCTCGCGGGCGTCGAAGCGGATGTTCTCGAGGAGGGCGACCTCGCCCTCGCCGAGGGCCGCGACGGTCGCCTTCGCGCTGTCGCCGACGGTGTCCTCGGCGAGGGTCACCGGGGCGCCGAGCAGCTCGCCCAGGCGGGCCGCGACGGGGGCGAGCGAGTACTTGGCCTCAGGCGCGCCCTTCGGGCGGCCGAGGTGGGCGGTCACGACGACCTTGGCGCCGGCGTCGACCAGACGCTTGAGCGTCGGGAGCGCGGCGCGGATGCGCCCGTCATCCGTGATGGTCGTGCCGTCGAGCGGGACGTTGAAGTCGGAACGAACGAGGACGCGCTTGCCGCGCAGGTCGCCCAGGTCAGCGATGGTCTTCACAGGGGCACTCCGTAGTGCGTGAGGTTCGGGTGGGAGGTTCAGCGTGCCGCGACGCAAAGACGTCCGCGTGCGCACCCCGGACGAGCCGTGGGCGCGCACGCGGACGTCATGCGATCAGCGAGTCAGCAGGGCTGCGTCAGAGACGCTCGCCCACGTAGCTCGTGAGGGCGACGAGCGAGTTGGAGTAGCCCCACTCGTTGTCGTACCAGGCCACGATCTTGACCTGGTTGCCGATCACCTTGGTGAGCTTCGAGTCGAAGATGCTCTGGTGCGGGTTCGTCACGATGTCGGAGGAGACGATGTCGTCCTCGACGTACTCGAGAACACCCTTGAGCGGGCCCTCAGCGGCGGCCTTGACCGCAGCGTTGACCTCCTCGATGGTGACGTCGCGCGAAGCCTCGAACGTGAGGTCGGTCGCGGAGCCCGTGATCGTCGGCACGCGCATGGCGAAGCCGTCGAGCTTGCCCTTGAGCTCGGGCAGGACGAGGGCGACAGCCTTCGCAGCACCGGTCGAGGTCGGGACGATGTTCTGCGCGGCCGCGCGGGCACGACGCAGGTCCTTGTGCGGGCCGTCCTGGAGGTTCTGGTCACCCGTGTAGGCGTGGATCGTGGTCATGAGGCCACGGACGATGCCGACCGAGTCGTTGAGAGCCTTGGCGACGGGCGCGAGGCAGTTCGTGGTGCACGACGCGTTGGAGATGACGTTGTGCTTCGCCGGGTCGTACTGCGTGTGGTTGACACCCACGACGAAGGTCGCGTCCTCGTTCGAGGCGGGGGCGGAGATGATGACCTTCTTGGCGCCGGCCGCGATGTGGGCCTGGGCCTTGGTCGCGTCGGTGAAGAAGCCGGTCGACTCGATGACGATGTCAGCACCCAGCTCGCCCCAGGGGAGGTTCGCGGGGTCGCGCTCAGCAAGGGCGCGGATGTTCTTGCCGTCGACGATGATGTTGTCGTCGTCGTACGCGACGCTCAGCGGGAAACGGCCGAGAACCGTGTCGTACTTGAGCAGGTGCGCCAGGGTCTTGTTGTCCGTCAGGTCGTTGACACCGACGATCTCGATGTCAGCTCCCGACGCGATGATGGCGCGGAAGAAGTTACGTCCGATGCGGCCGAAGCCGTTGATTCCGACGCGGATGGTCACTATGCCCTCCTCGGGGCGCGTCGGCTAGCACCGACGCACACGGTTGTTGACGAACTGTACGTACGTCGATGTACGCGGATGAGACACGAGTCACAGCCCGAAGGGGTTGTGGCCCGCATCACCGAACGTCCCTAGCCTATACCGTCCGGCGGTGGGCCGATGGGACGAACGTCCGAGCGAACGCGCGCTGGTGCGCGCTCACAGGTCCAGGAGGTCGGACGCGAGCCCGGCCTCGGTATCGGGGATGCCCAGCTCCTGCGCGCGCTTGTCCGCCGTCGCGAGCAGCCGTCGGATACGACCCGCGACCGCGTCCTTGGTCAGGGGCGGGTCTGCGAGCTGCCCGAGCTCCTCGAGCGACGCCTGCTTGTGCGCGAGCCTCAGCTCCCCCGCCTCCCGCAGGTGCTCCGGCAGGTCCTCACCGAGGATCTCGAACGCGCGCTCGACGCGAGCCCCCGCGGCCACCGCCGCGCGAGCCGACCGGCGCAGGTTCGCGTCGTCGAAGTTCGCGAGACGGTTTGCCGTGCCGCGCACCTCGCGGCGCGCCCGGCGCTCGTCCCACACCTTCGCGGTCTCGACCGCGCCGAGGGTCGTGAGCATCGTCGAGATGGCCTCGCCGTCGCGCACCACCACGCGGTCCACGCCACGGACCTCACGCGCCTTCGTCGGCACACCGAGCCGCCGCGCCGCACCGACGAGCGCGAGCGCCGCCTCGGGGCCGGGACACGTGATCTCGAGGGCCGACGACCGGCCTGGCTCCGTGAGCGATCCGTGCGCGAGGAAGGCACCGCGCCACGCCGCCGCCGACTCGTCGACGCCGCCGGACACGATCTGCGGCGGCAGACCGCGCACAGGCCGACCACGACTGTCGAGGAGGCCCGTCTGACGGGCGAGCGACTCGCCCTCGCGTGCCACACGCACGACGTACCGGCTACCGCGGCGCAGGCCGCCTGGCTGGATCACCATGACGTCGCTCGAGTGGCCGTACACCTCGGTGATCGCCTGCTTCAGCCGCCGCGCGACGACGCCGGTGTCCACCTCGGCCTCGATGACGATGCGACCCGACACGATGTGCAGACCGCCCGCGAACCGCAGCAGCGCAGAGACCTCCGCCTTGCGGCAGCTGATCTTGTCCACCTTGAGCCGCGCGAGCTCGTCCTTCACCTCTGCCGTCAGTGCCATGGGGTCATCCTGCCATCTTCACGCGCGGGTCCCGACGTCGCCGAGGAAGTCGTCGAACACGTCGCGGTACGCGGCCGCGAGCCGGAGGCGGTCGTGCCGAGCCGTCCCGTCACCCCGTCTGACCTGGCGCATCATCGTGCGCGCTCCCATCGCTGATGCGGCACGGGTGAGACCCTCGACGTCGTCCACCGCACTCGGGTCGGCGAGGACCGCGTCCACGCGCAGCTCTGGGTGGTGCTCGTGGAGCGCCGCGAGATGGTCGGTCGCCGAGAGCCCCGACGTCTCGCCCTCGGGGTCGAGGTTGAGCGTGACGCAGCGGCGCGCGGCCGTCTCCTGGAGCGCCCGCGCGAGCTCGGGCACGAGCAGGTGCGGCATGACCGAGGTGTACCAGGACCCCGGCCCGAGGATGATCCAGTCAGCGGCACGGACGGCCGCGACAGCCTCCTCGCACGCAGGGGGGCGCTCCGGCACGAGCCGTACGCGATCGATGTGCGCGGCGCACGTCGCCACCGTGCTCTGCCCACGGATGGTGCGCTGCTCTCCCCCGACCGTCACGTCTGCCTCGATCTCGAGAGGCACGGCAGCCATCGGCAGCACACGACCGTGCGCGCCCAGGAGCCGGCCGACCCAGTCGAGGCCGTCGACGGTGTCCCCGAGGATCTCCCAGAGAGCGACGATGAGCAGGTTCCCCACCGCGTGGTTGTCGAGGTCGCCGTCGCTGCTGAACCGGTGCTGCAGCAGGTCGCGCCAGGTCAGGCCCCACGCGGACTCGTCGCACAGCGCTGAGAGCGCCATGCGGAGGTCGCCTGGGGGCAGCACACCGAGCTCGGTCCTCAGCCGTCCCGACGAACCGCCGTCGTCCGCGACCGTCACGACCGCCGTGAGGCGTTCGGTCATCAGACGGAGCGCCGAGAGGCTCGCGGAGAGCCCGTGCCCGCCGCCCAGCGCGACGACCTCGGGCCCGGAGCGCGCGTCGGAAGCGCGCCCCCGCTCACTCCTTGCCGAGGTCACGCGCAGTCACCACGACACGGTGGCCCGCCTGCCGCAGGCGCCTGCCGATCTCCTCCGACACGGCGACCGACCGGTGCTTCCCTCCCGTGCAGCCGACGGCGAGGGTGACGAACCGCTTCTCCTCCTCGAGGTAGCCCTTGAGCACCGGCTCGAGCGCCTCGACGTAACGGTCGATGAACTGCTGGGCACCCGGCAGGGCCAGGACGTAGTCACGCACGGGCTCGTCCCGACCCGACAGGTGCCGCAGCTCGGTCACCCAGTACGGGTTGGGGAGGAAACGCATGTCGACGACAAGGTCAGCGTCCATGGGCAACCCGTACTTGAAGCCGAACGAGACGACGTGGATGCGCAGCGGGTGCTCGTCCTCGCTCGCGATCGCAGCCCGCACCTCACGCCCGAGGTCGTGCACGTTGAGGTCGCTCGTGTCGATGACGACGTCGGCCTGCGCACGGATGGTGCGCAGGAGCGCGCGCTCGGACACGATGCCGTCGAGCAGGCGCCCGTCGCCCTGGAGCGGGTGCGGGCGGCGCACGGACTCGTAGCGCCGGACCAGCACGTCGTCGGCGGCGTCGAGGAACATGACGCGGTAGTCGACCTCACGCTGCTTCATCTGCTCCATGACGTCCTGGAGCTGGTCGAAGAACTGCCTGCCGCGGACGTCGACGACTGCCGCGAACCGCGTGAGGGTCTGCCCCGAGTGCACCGACATCTCGATGAGCGGGGTGAGCATCTGAGGCGGCAAGTTGTCGATGACGAACCAGCCCAGGTCCTCGAGCTCCGCGGCGGCGCGGGAGCGCCCCGCGCCTGACATCCCGGTGATGATCACCACCTGGGACCGCTCGGGCTCGGGCGCCGAGGCAGCGGCCTCGAGCGCAGGGATCCCCTGGGGGACGGTGAGTGGGTTCTTGTCCTCGCTCATGGTCCCAGCATGCCAGTCCGCGGCGGCCGCTCCGGTCAGGCGCCGTCCGCGGGTGCGGACGCGGACGGCGGTGCGAGAGCCTCGAGCACACCGCGCGCGAGCTTCTCCCCCATGCCGGGGACCGAGGCGATCTCCTCGACCGACGCGGCACGCAGCCGCTTGAGCGAGCCGAAGTGCTTGAGCAGCTTGGCCTTGCGCGCCGGACCGAGGCCGGGCACGCCGTCCAGCTCGGAGGCCGTCATCGCAGCCCCGCGACGCTTGCGGTGGTGCGCGAGCGCGAAGCGGTGCGCCTCGTCCCGCACGCGCTGCAGCAGGTAGAGGCCTTCCGAGCTGCGCTCGAGGATGACCGGGTAGTCCTCGCCCGGGAGCCACACCTCCTCGAGGCGCTTCGCGAGACCGCACAGCGCGACGTCGTCGATGCCGAGGTCGGCGAGTGCTCGGGCCGCCGCGGCGACCTGCGGCTGCCCGCCGTCGACGACGACGAGGTTGGGCGGGTAGGCGAACCGCTTCGGGCGCCCGGTCTGCTCGTCGACGAGCGCGCCCACCTCCCCGGACCCGTGGTCGGCGAGCTCCCTGCGGTCGTCGTCGGTGAGGTCGAGCTCGAGGTCGGAGGACTCCGAACGGTCGGTGAGGTACCGCTTGAAACGCCGCGTGATCACCTCGTACATCGCGGCGGTGTCGTCTGCTGCTCCCTTGCCCTCGGGCCCGCGGATCGTGAACCGGCGATACTCCGGCTTGCGAGCGAGGCCGTCCTCGAAGACGACCATCGACGCCGTCTGGAACGTGCCCTGGGTGTTCGAGATGTCGTAGCACTCGATGCGCAGCGGAGCCGACTGCAGGTCGAGAGCCTCCTGGATCTCCTGGAGCGCGCGGCTGCGCGTCGTGAGGTCACCCGACCGGCGCGAGCGGTGCAGCGCGAGGGCCTGCTCCGCGTTCTTCCGCACGGTGTCGGCAAGCTCGCGCTTCTCGCCGCGCTGCGGTACGCGGATGTCGACCGCAGCACCGCGGATCCCCGAGAGCCAGGCCCGCACCTGGTCGAGGTCCTCCGGGAGCTCAGGGACGAGCACCTCTCGGGGCACGCTGCGACGGGCGTCCGCGTCCGTGGTGTCGACGTCACCGTAGACCTGCTGGAGAAGGTGCGTGACGAGCCCGGCGTCGGTCACGTCCTCGACCCGCTCGACGACCCAGCCGCGCTGACCGCGGATACGTCCGCCGCGGACGTGGAAGACCTGGACGGCCGCCTCGAGCTCGTCACCGACGAGCCCGAAGATGTCAGCGTCCGTGCCGTCGGCGAGAACGACCGCGTTCTTCTCGAGCGCCCGCTCGAGCGCCTGGATCGCGTCGCGGTAGCGCGCGGCCTGCTCGTACTGCATGTCCTGTGCTGCCTCGTTCATCTGCGCGGTGAGCGCACGGATGAACCGCGACGCGTCCCCGCTCATGAACGTGCAGAGATCTTCCGCGAGAGCACGATGCTCGTCGACGTCGATCCGCCCGACGCACGGTGCGGAGCACTTGTCGATGTACCCGAGCAGGCACGGTCGGCCCGACTGGGCCGCACGCCGGTAGACCCCGGCCGAGCAGGTCCGCACGGGAAAGACCCGCAGGAGGAGGTCGAGCGTCTCACGGATGGCCCACGCGTGCCCGAACGGTCCGAAGTATCGGGTACCCGGACGCTTGGCACCGCGCATGACGAGCGCCCTGGGGACGTCCTCACCCATCGTGACCGCGAGGTACGGGTAGGACTTGTCGTCGCGGTACTTGACGTTGAACCGCGGGTCGAACTCCTTGATCCAGGAGTACTCGAGCGCGAGCGCCTCGACCTCGGTGCGCACCACCGTCCACTGCACGCTCGCGGCCGTCGTGACCATCGTCGCCGTGCGCGGGTGCAACGCGCTGAGGTCCTGGAAGTAGTTCGCGAGTCGCGACCGCAGGTTGCGCGCCTTGCCGACGTAGATGACGCGACCGTGCTCGTCGCGGAACCGATAGACCCCCGGGTCCGTCGGGACCTCGCCCGGCTTGGGTCGGTACGTCCTCGGGTCAGCCATGATGACGAGGGTAACCGCGCCCCCGGACACCGCGGGTGGGGGCGCCGGTCACCCCAGCGCACCCCCGGGCCGCCGTGCCGGAGGCACCGCCCGCGCGACGGACCGCCACGTCAACGAGCACCGGCACGCTTCCGCGCGGTCGTCGAGGACTTCGTCGCCGCCCTGCCTGTGCTCGTGGTCGCGGCAGCCGCCGCCTTCTTCGGTGCAGGGGCGAGCGGCACGCCCTCGCCGAGCACCTCGGCGAGGAAGCGGCCCGTGTGGCTCGCCTCGACCTTCGCGACCGTCTCGGGCGCTCCCTGCGCGACGACCGTCCCGCCGCCGGACCCGCCCTCAGGGCCCATGTCGATGACCCAGTCCGCGTTCTTGATGACGTCGAGGTTGTGCTCGATCACGAGGACCGTGTTGCCCTTGTCGACGAGCGACTGAAGGACCGCGAGAAGCCGGCGGATGTCCTCGAAGTGGAGGCCCGTCGTCGGCTCGTCGAGCACGTAGACCGTGCGGCCCGACGACCGCTTCTGCAGCTCGCTCGCGAGCTTGACACGCTGCGCCTCCCCTCCGGAGAGCGTCGGGGCAGGCTGGCCGAGCCGCACGTACCCGAGACCGACGTCGACGAGGGTCCGCAGGTGCCGAGCGATGGCAGGGACGGCCGCGAAGAAGTCCGCGGCCTCCTCGATCGGCATGTTGAGGACGTCGGCCACCGTCTTGCCCTTGTAATGCACCTCGAGGGTCTCGCGGTTGTACCGCGCACCCTGGCACACCTCGCACGGCACGTACACGTCCGGCAGGAAGTTCATCTCGATCTTGATCGTGCCGTCGCCGGAGCACGCCTCGCAGCGTCCACCCTTGACGTTGAACGAGAAGCGGCCGGGCGTGTAGCCGCGAACCTTCGCCTCGGTCGTCTGGGCGAAGAGCTTGCGGACGTGGTCCCACACGCCCGTGTACGTCGCGGGGTTGGACCGCGGTGTGCGGCCGATCGGCCCCTGGTCGACGTGCACGACCTTGTCGAGCTCCTCGAGACCCTCGACACGCCTGTGGTGACCCGGCACCTGCCGAGCGTTGTTGAGCTCGTTCGCGAGGACCGTGTAGAGGATCGAGTTGACGAGCGTCGACTTGCCGGAGCCCGACACGCCGGTGACCGCCGTGAACACCCCGAGCGGGAAGGACACGTCCACGTCCTGGAGGTTGTTCTCCCGCGCGCCGATGACCTTGATCTGCCGGGACTTGTCCACACGGCGCCGGTGGTGCGGCATCGGGATCACCCGACGACCGGCGAGGTATGCGCCCGTGACCGACTCGGGCGCCTCGAGCAGGCCGGCATAGTCCCCCGTGTGGACGACCCGCCCACCATGCTCCCCCGCTCCCGGGCCGATGTCGACGATCCAGTCGGCTGCACGGATCGTGTCTTCGTCGTGCTCGACGACGATGAGCGTGTTGCCGAGGTCGCGCAGGCGCGTGAGCGTCTCGATGAGGCGGCGGTTGTCCCGCTGGTGCAGGCCGATGCTCGGCTCGTCGAGGACGTACAGCACCCCCACGAGCCCCGACCCGATCTGCGTCGCGAGGCGGATGCGCTGCGCCTCCCCACCTGAGAGCGTCCCGGCGGCGCGCGACAGGGTGAGGTAGTCGAGGCCGACATCGAGCAGGAACCCGAGGCGCGCGTCGATCTCCTTGAGCACCTGGACCGCGATCTGACGCTCGCGGACCCCCAGCTCGAGGGCCTCCAGGAAGCCGCGCGCCTCACGCAGCGGCATCTCGCAGACCTCGGCGATCGACCGACCCCCGACCTTGACCGCGAGCACCTCGGGCTTGAGGCGAGTGCCGTGGCACTCGGGGCACGGCACCTCACGCATGTAGGACTCGTACTTCTCCTTGGACCAGTCCGACTCGGTCTCGGAGTGGCGCCGCTCGATGAAGGCGATCACACCCTCGAAGCCGGTCGAGTACTGCCGCTCGCGCCCCCAGCGGTTGCGGTACTTCACGTGCACCTCGTGGTTCTGCCCGTGAAGCACCGCATCGCGCGCTCGCTCCGGCAGGGCCCTCCACGGGGCGTCCATCGAGAACCCCATGTCGGAGGCGAGCGCCGTGAGCACACGCTCGTAGTACTCCGACGACGTCTGCGACCACGGCGCGACCGCGCCCTCGCGGAGGGACTTCTCGTCGTCGGGCACGATGAGGTCCGGATCCACCTCGAGCCGGACGCCGATACCCGTGCACTCGGGGCACGCACCGTACGGCGCGTTGAAGGAGAACGTCCGTGGCTCGACCTCCTCGAGCGTGAGGACGTGGTCGTTCGGGCACGCGCGATGCTCGGAGAAGCGCCGCTCACGATCCGGGTCGTCCACGTCGAGGTCCACCATGTCGACGACGAGCAGCCCACCGGCGAGCCCGAGCGCGGTCTCGACGGAGTCCGTCAGGCGCTGTCGCACGCCCTCGCGAGCGACCAGGCGGTCGACGACCACCTCGATCGTGTGCTTGAGCTTCTTCTCGAGCGTGGGCGGCGACGACAGCTGCACGATCTCACCGTCGACGCGCGCACGGGCAAACCCCTTGCCCTGAAGCTCGGCGAAGAGCTCGGCGTACTCGCCCTTGCGGCCGCGGACGACGGGGGCGAGGACCTGGTAGCGCGTCCCCTCGGGCAGTGCGAGCAGGCGGTCGACGATCTGCTGCGGCGTCTGCGACGCGACCCGCTCGCCGCACACGGGACAGTGCTGCGTGCCAGCACGCGCGAACAGGAGACGAAGGTAGTCGTAGACCTCGGTGATCGTGCCGACGGTCGACCGCGGGTTGCGGTTGGTCGACTTCTGATCGATGGAGACCGCCGGCGACAGGCCCTCGATGAAGTCGACGTCGGGCTTGTCCATCTGCCCCAGGAACTGCCGCGCGTAGGCCGACAGCGACTCGACGTAGCGCCGCTGCCCCTCGGCGAAGATCGTGTCGAAAGCGAGCGAGGACTTTCCCGACCCCGAGAGGCCGGTGAAGACGATGAGCTTGTCCCTCGGCAGATCGAGGTCGACGCTGCGCAGGTTGTGCTCCCGGGCACCTTGCACCACAAGTCGTTCGTTCACCGGTCCATCCTAGGGGCAAGACGGCACACTTCGCACATGTGTTCGACGCCTCAGATGCGCGGCGCCTGGAGAAGCGAGACCATGAGCCCGTGTCGACACCTATCGCGGACTACGCAGCCCTCGGCGACGGCCGGACCGTCGCACTCGTGAGCCGCGAAGGTTCCGTCGACTGGCTCTGCCTGCCGGACCTCGACTCACCAGCGTGCTTCGCCGCCCTCCTCGGGACCCTCGAGAACGGGCGGTGGGCTCTCGGCGTCCGCGGGGCGACCCAGGTCTCACGGCGCTACGTCGGTGACTCGTTCGTTCTCGAGACGGAGTACCGGACCCCCACCGGGCGTGCGCGCGCCCTGGACTGGATGCCCACGCGAGACGGCCACGCCGACCTCTCCCGCAGAATCGAGGTGCTCGAGGGAGAGGTGACCGTCGTGCACGAGCTCGTCGTCCGGTTCGACTACGGCGCGGTCGAGCCCTGGGTCACGTCTGACGGGTCGGTGCTGCGCATCGTCGCGGGCCCCGACTCCCTCACCCTCCGCGCCGACCGCCTCCCGCACCAGCCCCACGCCCCCGGCCACCGCCACGCCGACGTCTTCACGCTGCGCGCCGGGGAGACGTTCAGCGCCACCTGCACCTGGACCCCGTCGTGGGAGCCCGTCCCGGCTGCGCTGCCCGGACGCAGCGCGGAAGCGACGTGCGTCGACTGGGAGCGATGGTCGTCGCGGCTCGTCGTCGCAGACCGCCACCGCGGGCCGGTCATGCGGTCCCTCCTCGTCCTTCGCCTGCTGACCCACTCGCTCACCGGCGGGATCGCGGCGGCCGCGACCACGTCTCTCCCAGAGCTCCCTGGGGGCGAGCGCAACTGGGACTACCGGTTCTGCTGGCTCCGCGACGCCGCGCTCGCCGTGACCGCGCTCGCGCGCGCCGGCGCGGTCGACGAAGCGAGCACCTGGCGCGACTGGCTCGTCCGCGCGCTCGCGGGCCGCCCGGCGGACCTGCAGATCATGTATGCGCTCGACGGGTCACGCAGCGACAAGCTGCTCGAGCGGACCCGCGACCACCTGCCCGGGTGGGAGGCGTCCAGCCCGGTCCGCACCGGCAACGGCGCCGTCGGGCAGGTTCAGCACGACGCACTGGGCGAGGTCCTCTGCGCCCTCGACGTCGCAGCGCACGCCGGCCTCCCGCGCAGCGCGACGTCGTGGGCCGTCGAGCGCGCGCTCGTCAACGACCTGGTCCACCGCTGGCGCCAGCCTGACCACGGCATCTGGGAGGTGCGCGGCCCCGTCCAGCACTTCGTGCAGTCGAAGGTGATGACGTGGGCCGCGTTCGACCGTGCCGTGCGCGCCGTCGAGGAGCACGGGCAGGACATGACAGGGCACGAGGACGACGTCGCGCTGTGGCGCCGCTGCCGCGCCGAGGTCCGGACCGAGGTGCTCACCCACGGCTGGTCTGACGACCTCGGGTCGTTCGTCCAGCACTACGGCGCCGACCACGTCGATGCGAGCCTGCTGTCGATCCTGCGTGTCGGGTTCCTTCCCCCGGACGATCCCCGTGCCGTGGGCACGGTCCGACGGGTCCAGCGCGACCTCTCCACAGCATCCGGGTTCGTGCGCCGCTATGCGACGGAACGGACCGACGACGGCCTCTCCGGCAGCGAGGCGACCTTCGTCGCGTGCACCTTCTGGCTCGTCGAAGCCCTGTGCGCGATCGGTGAGACCGACGAGGCCGAGGCGCTCTTCCAGCGCGCGCTCGAGGCGTGCAACGACGTCGGGCTCCTCGCCGAGGAGTACGACCCCGTCGCCCGCGCGCAGCTCGGCAACACTCCGCAGGCCCTCTCCCACCTTGCGCTCGTCGGCGCGGCCCAAGCCCTGGACGCGGCTCACGAAGGACGCGCATGCTGAGCGACATGAGCCAGGCCGACACGCCACCCGACCGCGCGCACGTCGTCGTCGGAGGGGCCGCCCACGTCCGCACGTTCCTCGGCGGCGCCGTGCGCAAGCTCGCCGTCGGCCCGATGGACAACAACGCCTACCTGATCACCTGCACGACGACCGGCGCGCAGGCGCTGATCGATCCCGCGGCCGACTCGGACGCCCTTCTCGCCCTCGTCCGAGCGGGAAGCGCGTCCGCGCGTCTCGACGCGATCCTCGTGACGCACCGGCACCACGACCACGTCGGGGCGCTGTGGGACATGCACGCCGTCACGGGAGCTCCTGTCGCCGTGGGCGACGCAGACGCTGACGAGGTGGCTCGCGCTTGCGACGTCGCGGTCGCGCGGCGGCTACGACACCTCGACACGATCGCGGTCGGTGCGCTCACGCTCGAGGCCGTCGAGCTGCGGGGCCACACGCCGGGGTCGACGGCGTTCGTGCTCGCTGCCCCTGGCCTCCCGGTGCAGGTGTTCACCGGCGACTCGCTGTTCCCCGGCGGGATCGGCAAGACGACGTCCCCGGAGGACTTCCGCTCGCTCCTCGGTGACGTGCGGTCGCGACTGTTCGACCGGCTCGCCGACGACACCGTCGTGCGCCCCGGGCACGGGGACGACACGACCCTCGGGCACGAGCGTCCGCACCTTGCGCAGTGGGCGGCGCGCGGCTGGTGACGGGCAGCCCCGACGCGCGCAGGGGCGGTGGTCCCGTGCGGTGCGCTGCACGCTCCTGCTTGGATGGCCTCATGACTGTCTACGCCGTCGAGTACACGTACACCAACGACACCGAGACGAGGGACCGCGTCCGGCCGGAGCATCGCGCATACCTGCGCTCACGCCTCGAGTCCGGGGACCTGCTCGCGTCAGGCCCGTTCGCGGAGGGCGGTGCGCTCCTGCTGTTCTCGGCCTCGTCCCTGGGCTCCCTCGACGCGCTGCTCGCAGGCGACCCGTTCGCCGCGGCCGGTGTGATCGAGTCGACGGCCGTGCGCGAGTGGGACCCGGTCATCGGCCCCTGGGCCTCGTGAACCACGCGCGCCCGGCCACCGCGAGGGTGGCCGGGCGCGCGTCAGGCACCGCCGCCGATCAGACCTGACCGGCAGCCTCGGCGGCCTCAGCAGCCTCGGCGAGCCTCCGGTCACGCTTGGACTTCCACAGGCTCGCGAACGTCACGACGACGAGGGTGCCGATGATCACGGTGAGCGACGTCGTGGTCGAGATCTCCGGCGCCCACGTGATGTGCTCACCGCCGTTGATGAACGGCAGCTCGTTGACGTGCATCGCGTGGAACACGAGCTTCACGCCGATGAACGCGAGGATGATGCCGAGACCCTGGGCGAGGTAGACGAGCCTGTCGAGCAGCCCGCCGATGAGGAAGTAGAGCTGGCGCAGGCCGAGCAGCGCGAGCGCGTTCGCCATGAACACGATGTACGGCTCCTGCGTGAGCCCGTAGATGGCCGGGATCGAGTCGAGGGCGAAGAGTATGTCGGTGAAGCCGATCGCGACCATGACGACGAGCATGGGGGTGATGAACCGCTTGCCGTCGATCTTCACGGTCAGGCGGTCCTCGTTGTAGTCGTCCGTGGTCGGGACGAAGCGCTTGAGGAGTGCGACGGCCTTGCCGCCGGGGACGGAGTGCTCCGACTCTTCTTCCGGCTTGACCTGCTTCCAGGCGGTCCACAGCAGGATCGCACCGAACAGGTAGAAGACCCACGAGAACGCGTTGAGCGCTGCGGCGCCGAGGATGATGAACACGGTGCGCAGCACGAGCGCGATCACGACACCGACGAGAAGAACCTTCTGCTGGTAGGCGCGAGGCACCCTGAAGGACGTCATGATCATCAGGAAGACGAACAGGTTGTCGACCGAGAGGCTCTTCTCGGTGATGTACCCGGCGAAGAACTCGCCGCCGTGCTCCGGCCCGATCACGATGAGGAAGACGATGCCGAACGCGACAGCGAGCGCGATGTAGACCGACGACCAGATCGCCGACTCACGGAACGTCGGCTCGTGCGGCGTCCGCACGTGGGCGTAGAAGTCGAAGATGACGAGGCCGAGGATGGCCGCAGCCGAGATCAGCCAGACAGACAAGTGGATATCAAGCACCGATGATCCTCCGGTACGCGTAGCGGTGTACCGGAGGTCTCTCCCGCCCGGACCGCGCTTCGCGCGGCGTGCTCGGACCGATGGCACCGGGCAGGCTACCGAGCCCACCGTGGTGACGACGCCACCGTGTCAGGGATACTCCCCTCCAACAACTCGCCCACTGTAGTCCATGAGTGCGGGTCAGGCAGTGGCGCTTCTCATCTGGCGCAGCTCCTTCTTCAGTCCGCCGATCTCGTCGCGCAGGCGCGCGGCAAGCTCGAACTGCAGCTCGGCGGCAGCGGCGTGCATCTGGTCGGTGAGCTCCTGGATGAGACCTGCCAGGTCAGAAGCGGCCGCCACCGCGGGCCGGTCGGCTGGCGCAGCCGTGCCGGTCGGTACCGGCGCCTTGCCGCCGCGCGTGGGCTTGCGGTAGCCGCCAGCGAGGAGCTCCTGCGTGTCGAGGTCCTCCCGAGCGAGCATGTCTGTGACGTCCGCGATCTTCTTCCGCAGCGGGGTCGGGTCGATCCCGTGCTCGGTGTTGTAGGCGATCTGCTTCGCGCGCCGACGCTCGGTCTCCTCGATCGCGAGCGCCATCGCCGGGGTGATCTTGTCGGCGTACATGTGGACCTGGCCGGACACGTTGCGCGCAGCGCGCCCGATCGTCTGGATGAGGGACTTGCCCGACCGGAGGAAGCCCTCCTTGTCGGCGTCGAGGATCGCGACGAGCGACACCTCAGGGAGGTCGAGCCCCTCCCGGAGGAGGTTGATGCCGACGAGGACGTCGTACACGCCGAGCCGGAGGTCTCGGAGCAGCTCGACCCGGGCGAGGGTGTCGACGTCGGAGTGGAGGTACCTCACGCGTACGCCCTTGTCGAGGAAGTAGTCCGTGAGGTCCTCGGCCATCTTCTTGGTCAGCGTCGTCACGAGGACGCGTTCGTCCTTCTCGACGCGCTGCCGGATCTCTTCGAGCAGGTCGTCGATCTGGCCCTTGGTCGGCTTGACGACCACCTCCGGGTCGATGAGGCCCGTCGGGCGGATGATCTGCTCGACGACGCCGTCGGACAGGCCGAGCTCGTAGTCGCCCGGAGTCGCCGAGAGGTAGACCGTCTGCCCGATGCGCTCCACGAACTCCTCCCACCGCAGCGGCCGGTTGTCCATCGCGCTCGGGAGCCGGAAGCCGTAGTCGACGAGGTTCCGCTTCCGCGACATGTCTCCCTCGTACATCGCGCCGATCTGCGGGACGGTCACGTGCGACTCGTCGATCACGAGGAGGAAGTCGTCGGGGAAGTAGTCGAGGAGGGTGTTCGGCGCGGACCCCGCCTCGCGTCCGTCGATGTGCCGCGAGTAGTTCTCGATCCCTGAGCACGACCCGATCTGCCGCATCATCTCGATGTCGTACGTCGTGCGCATGCGCAACCGCTGGGCCTCGAGGAGCTTGTTCTGCCCCTCGAGCTGGGCGAGCCGCTCCGCGAGCTCCGCCTCGATCGAGGCGATCGCACGCTCCATGCGCTCGGGCCCGGCGACGTAGTGCGTCGCCGGGAAGATGTGGATGCTCGGCTCTGACCGCACGACCTCGCCCGTGAGCGGGTGCAGCGTGTGGATCGCCTCGATCTCGTCACCGAAGAACTCGATGCGGATCGCGAGCTCCTCGTAGACCGGGATGATCTCGACCGTGTCGCCGCGGACCCGGAACGTGCCACGCGTGAACGCCATGTCGTTGCGCGTGTACTGCATCCCCACGAACTGCCGGAGCAGGTCGTCACGGTTGATCATCTGGCCGACGTCGAGCCGCTGCATGCGGTCGACGTACTCCTGCGGCGTGCCGAGGCCGTAGATGCAGGAGACCGACGACACGACCACGACGTCGCGGCGCGTGAGCAGGCTGCTCGTCGCCGAGTGACGCAGACGCTCGACCTCGTCGTTGATCGACGAGTCCTTCTCGATGAAGGTGTCCGTCTGCGCGATGTACGCCTCGGGCTGGTAGTAGTCGTAGTACGAGACGAAGTACTCGACCGCGTTGTTGGGCAAGAGCTCGCGAAACTCGGTCGCGAGCTGGGCGGCGAGAGTCTTGTTCGGCGCCATGACGAGGGTCGGGCGCTGCACCTGCTCGATGAGCCAGGCGGTCGTCGCGCTCTTCCCCGTCCCGGTCGCGCCGAGGAGGACGATGTCCTTCTCCCCCGCGCGCAGGCGCGCCGTCAGGTCCGCGATCGCGGCGGGCTGATCACCGGAGGGCGTGTACTCCGAGATGACCTCGAACGGTGCGACGGTTCTCTGGAGATCGGTGACTGGACGCATGCGTCCACGATAGGCCGCCCCTCTGACACGGGCGCACCGGCGACGTGGGTCAGCCCCGCTCCTCGGCCAGCTCGGCCTGCAGGCGGGCCCACAGCTCGTCGACCTGCGCACGCAGGTCGTCGACCGAGCCAGCGCCGTCGATCAGGACGTCGGCCGCCGCGGCACGCTCCTCGTCGGTCGCCTGCGCGGCGATGCGACGCCGCGCGTCGGGCAGCGAGCTCCCTCGCTCCTCCACGAGGCGGCGGATCCTCAGGTCGGCCGGAGCGTGCACGACCACCACGATGTGATGAGCCTCCGCCTGCCCCGTCTCCACGAGCAGCGGGATGTCGTGCACGACGAGCGCGTCGCCGTCGGCCGCGACCGCCATGGCCTCACGTTCCGCGGAGACACGGGCGATCTCCGGGTGGAGCAGCGCCCCCAGGTCGGCGCGGGCCTGCAGGTCGTTGAAGACGATGTGCCCCAGCGCTGCACGGTCGAGCGACCCGTCCGGTGCGAGCACCCCTTCGCCGAAACGCTCCACGACACGGTCGAGCCCGAGCGTCCCGGGCGCGACCACCTCGCGTGCGATCTCGTCGTGGTCGATGACGACCGCGCCGCGCTCGCGCAGCATCGCGGCGACGGTCGACTTTCCTGCGGCGATCCCGCCCGTGAGCCCGATGCGAAGCATGTGCCTCATCCTGCCCCCGTACCGGGGCGGCGGCAATCGGACCGGTCGCCGACCAGCCGGTCTAGGCTCGGTGCCCTGGGTGCGGAGCGCACGCGCCCCGCCGTGCACGGACCAGGAGGACGCATGACGATGTCAGGCATGGCGAGCATGGCCGGAGCCGGAGGCGGGCCTGCCGGGCTCCGCTCCTTCCGGCAGGACCCAAGCGTGCGGGGCCACCGGCTCAGCCGTGGCACGACCCGCCGCGTCCTGTCGTTCGCGACGCCGTACCGCCGCACCCTGACGGTGTTCCTCCTCCTCATCGCGGTCGACGCAGCGATCGGCGCCGCCGTCCCCATGCTGTTCCGCGCGATCATCGACGACGGGATCGCCTCAGGGCGTCGAGGACTCGTTCTCGGCCTCGCGGGAGCCGTCGCGGTGCTCGCGCTCGCCCAGGGCGCGCTCGCGCTCGGCCAGCGCTGGTGCTCGGCCCGCGTCGGCGAGGGTCTCATCCTCGACCTGCGCTCTGCCGTCTTCGACCACGTGCAGCGGATGCCGCTCGCGTTCTTCTCCCGCACGAGGACCGGCTCGCTCGTCCAGCGGCTCAACGGCGACGTGCTCGGCGCGCAGCAGGCGTTCACGTCGACGCTGTCCAACGTCTTCTCGAACGCTCTGACGATCGTCTTCGTCCTCGCCGCGATGCTCTCGATGTCCTGGCAGCTCACCCTCGTCGCACTCACGCTCCTGCCAGCGTTCGTCCTCCCCGCGCGCTGGATCGGACCGCGCCTCGCCCGGATCACCCGGGAGAGCTATGCGATCAACGCGGACACCGCGCAGATCATGAACGAGCGCTTCAACGTGGCGGGTGCCCAGCTCGCCAAGTCCTACGGGCGTCCCGACGAGGAATCACGCACGTACGCGGCGGCTGCGGCTCGCGTGCGGGACATCGGGGTGCGCCAAGCGATGTACGCGACGGTCTTCCGCGTCACGCTCACGACGGTCGCGGCCGTCGCGGTCGCGGTCGTGTACGCCCTCGGCGGGCTCGCGTCGATCCGGGGCGAGCTGAGCGTCGGCGTCGTCGTCGCGCTGACCGCCTACCTCGGCCGCCTCTACGGCCCTCTCACCGCGATCTCCAACGTCCAGGTCGACGTCATGACCGCGCTCGTGAGCTTTGAGCGCGTCTTCGAGGTCCTCGACCTCGAGCCGACGGTACGCGACGCCGACGACGCGACAGACCTCGCCGAGCACGTCGCGCGCCGCGGCGCGAGCGTCGAGCTCGATCACGTGACGTTCAGCTACCCCGCGGCGCGCGAGGTGTCTCTCGCCTCTCTCGAGTCGGTCGCGACGCTCGACGACAGCGAGCCCGGGGACACGCTCGTCGACGTCTCGTTGTCGGTGCCCGCCGGGGCGACGGTCGCGCTCGTCGGCCCGTCGGGTGCAGGCAAGACGACGATCGGGCACCTTCTCGCGCGCTTCTACGACCCCACGTCCGGGGCCGTGCGCATCGCGGGCCAGGACCTGCGGGGAGTCACGCAGCAGTCGGTGCACGACGTCGTCGGGTCCGTCCCGCAGGACGCGCACCTCTTCCACGACACGGTCGCAGGCAACCTACGCTACGGACGGCCTGACGCGACCGACGAGCAGATCGTCGAGGCGCTGCGGGCAGCCCGGATCCTCGACCTCGTCGAGAGCCTGCCCGACGGCCTCGACACCGTCGTGGGCGACCGCGGCTACCGTCTCTCGGGCGGCGAGCGTCAACGGCTCGCGATCGCGCGCCTGCTGCTCAAGGCGCCGCCCGTCGTCGTGCTCGACGAGGCGACGGCGCACCTCGACTCCGAGTCGGAGGCTGCGGTGCAGGCGGCCCTCGACGCCGCGCTCGTCGGCCGCACGTCCATCGTCATCGCCCACCGACTGTCGACCGTGCGGGACGCCGACCTGATCGTCGTCCTCGAAGCCGGGCGCGTCGTCGCGCAGGGCACGCACGAAGAGCTGCTCGCCGAGGGCGGGCTCTACGCGGAGCTCTACCGCCGCCAGTTCTCCGAGGACTAGCCGCAGCCGCCCGGAACCGCCGCGCCTTCCAGGTGCGTGCTGCCGAGACCCGACCACCCGCGCTCGGCACGTGCAGCCGCGGCGATCGTCACCCCGACCGAGGGCGGGCGACCGCGGCTCTCGTCCCAGGTCAGAGCCAGGGCTCAGGTACGCCGAAGGCCGGCCACCGCGTGCGGTGACCGGCCTTCGGACCGTTGCGCCTGACGGCGCCGGGATCAGTTGCCCGTGAGCTTCTCGCGCAGAGCGGCGAGAGCCTCGTCGGACGCCAGCGTGCCCGCGACCTCCTCCTGGACCGGGGTCGAGGAGTAGGTGGACGGAGCCGAGCCACCGGACTCGCCCGAGGTAGCCGCGTCGGAGTCCGCCTTGAGAGCCTCGGCGACCTGCTTGCGGTGCGCCTCCCAGCGAGCGTGGGCCTTGGCGTACTGCGCCTCCCACTCCTCACGCTGCGACTCGTAGCCCTCGAGCCACTCGTTCGTCTCCGGGTCGAAGCCGTCCGGGTACTTGTAGTTCCCGGCCTCGTCGTAGTCCGCAGCCATGCCGTAGAGCGCGGGGTCGAAGTCCTCGGACTCCGGGTCCACACCCTCGTTGGCCTGCTTCAGCGACAGCGAGATACGGCGACGCTCGAGGTCGATGTCGATGACCTTGACGAAGACGTCGTCGCCCACGTTGACAACCTGCTCAGGCAGGTCGACGTGACGGACAGCGAGCTCGGAGATGTGCACGAGGCCCTCGATGCCGTCCTCGACGCGCACGAACGCGCCGAACGGGACGAGCTTCGTGACCTTGCCCGGCACGACCTGGCCGATGGCGTGCGTGCGGGCGAAGGCCTGCCACGGGTCCTCCTGCGTCGCCTTCAGCGACAGGGAGACACGCTCGCGGTCGAAGTCGACGTCGAGAACCTCGACGGTGACCTCCTGGCCGACCTCGACGACCTCGGACGGGTGATCGATGTGCTTCCAGGACAGCTCGGAGACGTGGACGAGACCGTCGACACCGCCGAGGTCCACGAACGCACCGAAGTTGACGATCGAGGAGACGACACCGGGGCGGACCTGGCCCTTCTGCAGGGTCTGCAGGAAGGTGGAACGAACCTCGGACTGCGTCTGCTCGAGCCAGGCACGGCGCGACAGGACGACGTTGTTGCGGTTCTTGTCGAGCTCGATGATCTTGGCCTCGATCTCCTTGCCGACGTACGGCTGGAGGTCGCGGACGCGACGCATCTCCACGAGGGACGCGGGCAGGAAGCCACGCAGACCGATGTCGAGGATGAGGCCACCCTTGACGACCTCGATGACGGTGCCGGTGACGACGCCGTCCTCCTCCTTGACCTTCTCGATCGTGCCCCAGGCGCGCTCGTACTGGGCGCGCTTCTTCGACAGGATCAGGCGACCTTCCTTGTCCTCCTTCTGGAGAACCAGGGCCTCGACCGCGTCGCCCACCTTGACGACCTCACCGGGGTCGACGTCGTGCTTGATGGAGAGCTCGCGGGAGGGGATGACGCCCTCGGTCTTGTAGCCGATGTCGAGAAGAACCTCGTCACGGTCGACCTTGACGATGGTGCCCTCGACGATGTCACCGTCGTTGAAGTACTTGATGGTGGCGTCGATGGCGGCGAGGAAGTCCTCTTCGGTGCCGATGTCGTTGATCGCGACCTGCGGCGTGGACTTCGAGGGGGTAGAGATGGTCATTGAGTCAGTTGCTCCGATGCGGACAGGAAGTAGTTCGAACAGGAAGGCTTGCAGGCAGGACGCGGGCTGGGCCGCACCGCCGGGCGCCGATCGGTCACGACCTGTTCGGTCCTGACGCCACGACACACCGCGTTCACCCTATCCGATGCGCAGAGCGGGGGCAAAGAAGATCTCCCGGCCGGGACCGTGGGTCCCGCCCGGGAGATCTGGACGGTCGTGCGACGCGTCAGGCCAGCGCGCGAGCCGTGCGCAGCAGGTCAGCGGGGACCGCCTTGACCTTGCCGGCGACCTCGGGCAGCGGCACGAGGACGATCTCCTCGCCGCGGAGCGCGGTCATGACGTTCGACTCGCCACGGGTGATCGCGTCGACCGCAGCCACCCCGAAGCGTGAGCCGAGGATGCGGTCCGTCGTCGTCGGGCTGCCGCCGCGCTGGACGTGCCCGAGGACCGTGAGGCGTGTGTCGAACCCCGTGCGCGCCTGGATCTCGGCCGCGACGCGCTCGCCGATGGCACCGGCGACGATCTCGCCGTACTTGCCGAGCTGGACCTCGTACTCCATCGAGCTCCCGGGGACCGCGTGCGCGCCCTCCGCGACGACGACGATCGAGAAGCTCGCGTGCGCCTTGTGGCGGTGCTTGAGGAACTTGATGATCTTGTCCATGTCGAACGGCTCTTCAGGGGCGAGGACGATCTCCGCACCACCGGCGATGCCGGCATTGACCGCGATCCAGCCCGCGTGACGCCCCATGACCTCGATGACCATGACGCGGTTGTGGGACTCGGCCGTCGTGTGGATGCGGTCGATCGCCTCCGCCGCGATGGTCACCGCGGTGTTGTACCCGATCGACAGGTCCGTGCCAGCGACGTCGTTGTCGATCGTCTTCGGGATGGCGACGATCTTGACGCCCGCGTCGGCGACGCGGCTCGCAGCGTGGAGCGTGCCGTCACCACCGATGCAGATGAGAGCCTCGATGCGCTCCGCCTCGAGCGTCGCGAGCACGGCCTCCATCGAGCCGTCCTCCTCGCGCGGGTGGAACCGCGCGGTGCCGAGAAGGGTCCCGCCGACAGGCAGGACGTTACGGATGTGCTGCCGCTCGAGGGGCAGGACGTCGCCGTCGACGACGCCCTTCCAGCCGTTGCGGAAGCCGATGATCGAATGGCCGTACTCCCCCAGGCCCTGCTTGACGACCGCACGGATCGCCGCGTTGAGCCCCGGGCAGTCCCCACCGCCGGTGAGAAGACCGATTCGCATGCCTACACTCCCTCGTCGTCAGTTGTCGTCGGTCCACCGGTGTGTGACAGACGTCTCCGCCTGCATCCTGACCGACAAACCTCGACGAGCCTACCGACCGTCCACGCTCCGGTCTCAGCCGTTGGTCCCGCCCGGCGGGCGGTCCTGCACCTCGAGGCACGGCGCGCCGCCCGGCACAATGGGTCCGTGGACCTTCGACGCGCCGGATACGCCCCCATCCCTGACGACGCACCCCACCGCGCGGGCCGCTCGTGGTGGGACGAGAACGCCGCCGAGTACCTCGCAGAGCACGGCGACTTCTTGGGCGACGACGACTTCTGCTGGTGTCCCGAGGGTCTGCGCGAGGCCGACGCCCACCTCCTCGGGGACGTCTCGGGCGCCCGCGTCCTCGAGCTCGGCGCGGGAGCGGCCCAGTGCTCGCGGTGGCTCGCCGACCAGGGGGCGGACGTCGTCGCGACGGACATCAGCGCGGGCATGCTGACGGCGCGCTCGTCCGGCAGCGCCGCACGCCTGAACCGGGCGCAGGCGGACGCCCGCCACCTCCCCTTCGCAGACGCGTCGTTCGACACCGTCTTCACGGCCTACGGCGCGATCCCGTTCGTCGCGGACTCCGAGCGCGTCCACAGGGAGGTCGCACGTGTGCTGCGCCCGTCGGGGCGGTGGGTGTTCTCGGTGACGCACCCGATCCGGTGGGCGTTCCCCGACGACCCGTCCGTGCGAGGCCTGACGGCAGACCGTTCCTACTTCGACCGGACGCCCTACGCCGAGCGCGACGAGGCGGGCCGCCTCGCCTACGCGGAGTTCCACCGGACGATCGGCGACCACGTGCGCGACGTCGTGGGCGCCGGGCTCACCCTGCTCGACGTGGTGGAGCCTGAGTGGCCCGAGGGTCACGACAGGACGTGGGGCGGGTGGAGCGCGCTGCGAGGGCGCCTGATCCCCGGGACGGCGATCTTCGTGTGCGAGCGCCGCTGACCGTGGCCCCCGCCGGGCTCAGTGCCCGGCGTCGTGCCAGGTCTGCCCTCGCCCGACAGACACCTCGAGCGGGACGGACAGGTCCGCTGCTCCTGCCATCTGGGTGCGCAGCAGCTCCTCGACCCTCGCGAGCTCGCCCGGAGCGACCTCGAGCACGAGCTCGTCGTGCACCTGCAAGAGCATGCGCGACCCGAGACCCTGCGCGTCGAGCTCGCGCTGCACGCCGAGCATCGCATCCTTGATGATGTCCGCCGCCGAGCCCTGGATCGGCGAGTTGAGCGCGACCCGCTCGGCGATCTCGCGACGCTGCCTGTTGTCGCTCGTGAGGTCCGGGAGGTACCGACGGCGGCCACGGATCGTCTCGGTGAATCCCGTCGCCCGTGCCTCCTCGACGACCTCGTGGAGGTACGTCCGCACACCGCCGAAGCGCGTGAAGTAGTCGTCCATGAGCGCCTGGGCCTCGCCCACCGCGATGTTGAGCTGCTTCGAGAGGCCGAACGCCGAGAGCCCGTACGCGAGGCCGTAGCTCATCGCCTTGATCTTCGATCGCTGCGCCGCCGTGACGTCGGTCGTCGCGACACCGAACACGCGTGACGCGACGTAGCTGTGCAGGTCCTCGCCCGAGCGGAACGCGTCGATCAGGCCTTCGTCGCCCGACAGGTGCGCCATGATCCGCATCTCGATCTGGCTGTAGTCCGCCGTCAGCAGCGTCTCGTAGCCCTGACCGACCCGGAACGCCTGCCGGATCCGGCGCCCCGCCGCAGTGCGGATCGGGATGTTCTGGAGGTTCGGGTCCGCCGAGCTGAGCCGGCCGGTCGCGGCGACGGTCTGCTGGAAGGTCGTGTGGATCCGGCCGTCACTCGCGACGTACCGCAGGAGCGTGTCGACCGTCTGGCGCAGCTTCGTGACGTCACGGTGCACGAGGAGGTGCTCGAGGAACGGGTGCTGCGTCTTGGCGAACAGGTCCGCGAGGGACGCTGCGTCGGTCGTGTAGCCGGTCTTGATCTTCTTGGTGCGCGGCATGTCCAGCTGATCGAACAGGACCTCCTGGAGCTGCTTCGGCGAGCCCAGGTTCACCTCGCGGCCGATGACCTGGTACGCGTCCTGCGCAGCCGCCTGGACCTGCTGGCCGAACTCGCGCTCGAGCTCACGGAGCATCTCGACGTCGACGGCGACACCGCGCGCTTCCATCCCCTCGAGGACACCGGCGAGCGGCAGCTCGAGGCTGGTCAGCAGCTCGTACGCCCCCCGGTCCTTGAGGTCGCTCTCGAGCGCGGCTGCGAGCGGAGGCAGGACGGCGGCGCGTTCGGCGAGGTCCGCGGCAGCGCCCGACTCACCCTCGAGGTCGAGCTCCAGGGCGCCCTGACCGCTGGCGGACCCGTCGGTGCCGATCTCGCGGTGCAGGCTGCGCACAGCGAGGTCCTCGAGGTCGTAGCTGCGCTGGTCGGGGTGACACAGGTATGCGGCGAGCTCCGTGTCGATCGTGACGCCCTGCAGGGAGTATCCGCGGCCGCGCAGCGCGTGAGCGCGCGCCTTCCCACCGTGCACGACGATCGGAGCGTCCGGGTCGGCGAGCCACGCGGCGAGGGCCTTGTCGTCGGCAGGGTCGAGCTGCGTGAGGTCGAGCACGATCGCGTGGCCCTCCGCGTCACCGAGCGCCACCATGTCGGCGTCGCCGGCGCCGGGGGCGAACTGCCCGCGGACCTCGAGGCCGAGCGGCTGACCACGGCGCGCCGCGATCCAGCTCCCGAACGACCCGGGCACGAGGACGTCGATCTCGACGACCGACGCGTCTGCGGCCTCGGACTCGCGGTCCTCGGCTGGCATCATCGCGAGAAGGCGGTCGCGCAGCGTGCGGAACTGGAGCGTGTCGAAGATCTGGTGGAGAGCCTCTCGGTCCCACGGCCGGACCATGAGGTCCTCGGGGCCGTAAGGGAGGTCGAGGTCGGTGAGGAGGTGGTTGATCTCCCGGTTCAGCCGGACCTGGTCGAGGTGGTCCCGGAGGTTCTGGCCGGCGACCCCGCTGATCTCCTCGGCGTGCGCGAGCACCCCGTCGAGGTCGCCGTACTGTGCGATCCACTTGGCTGCGGTCTTGGGCCCGACCTTGGGCACACCCGGGATGTTGTCGGCGGACTCGCCGACGAGCGCGGCGAGGTCGGGGTAGCGCTCGGGAGTCACCCCGTACTTGGCCTCGACGGCCTCGGGGGTCATGCGCGCGAGCTCGGAGACGCCCTTGACCGGGTACAGCACGGTGACGTCCTGCGTCACGAACTGCAGCGAGTCTCGGTCGCCCGAGCAGACGAGCACCTGCCAGCCCTGTGCGCCCGCCTGGCTCGACCAGGTCGCGAGGATGTCGTCGGCCTCGATCATGTCGCGCTCGAAGTGGGTGATGCGCATCGCGTCGAGCACCTCGCGGATGAGCGGCACCTGCCCCTTGAACGGCTCCGGCGTCGACTCCCGGCCCCCCTTGTAGTCAGGGAACCGCTCCGTGCGAAACGTCGTCGAGCCCGCGTCGAACGCGACCGCGACGTGCGTCGGCTGCTCGTTCTTGATGAGGTTCGCGAGCATCGACACGAAGCCGTGCACGGCGTTCGTGTGCTGCCCGGTCGACGTCGAGAACTTGTCGACAGGAAGGGCGAAGTACGCCCGGAAGGCCATCGAGTGGCCGTCGATCAGGAGAAGGCGGGGTCGCGCGTCGTCACTCACACCTGACAACCTATCTTCCATGACTGACACGCCGCCGCTCGACGCCACGTCCTCCCCCAGCGCACCTGCCGGGATTCTCGCCGCGCTCAAGGACCTCGAGGCCGGCACCCTCATCGAGAGGATGCGCATCGAGGTCACGGAGCTGAGCGCGGAGCGCGTCGTCGCGACGATGCCTGTCGAGGGAAACACGCAGCCGGCGGGCCTCCTCCACGGCGGGGCGACGGCGGCGCTCGCGGAGACCGTCGGCTCGTACGGGGCGCTCGTACATGCCGGCCAGGGTCGCTCGGCGGTCGGGCTCGAGCTGAGCGTCTCGCACCACCGCAGCGCGAGGGAAGGCACGGTCACCGCGGTCGCGACCGCGCTCCACCTCGGGCGTACGCTCGCGTCCTACGAGATCGTCGTGACCGACGGCGACGGACGACGTCTGTGCACTGCTCGGCTGACGTGCATGGTCATCGCCGAGCGCTGAGGCGCGGTGCGGGCGAGGCCAGAGCGTCTGTCAGCCCGGGACATCGCGGCCAGGCGCACCGTGGGGACCAGGCGTGCCGCTGACCCCACGTGCCGATGACCCGCGGGCGGTCAGCCCGCGTGCGGGATGCCCCCCGTGCCTGCGACGCGGCGACCGCGCGCGGACCGGGCAGGGCTCGACTCCTCGACGAGGCGGGCACGCAGCTCTCGCAGGTCGACAGGGCCGGACTGCGTCTCGATGCGCGCTTTGCGCCGACGCGCGATGAGGTCCTCGAGCGCGCGCGGAGGCCGGCGCAGCGAGCCCTCGGGCCCCAGCTTGCGCAAGAGCGCCGACGTCTGGACGACACGGTGCGCCGCGGCAGGCGCGAACCCCATGCGCGCCAAGAAACGCTGCACGCCACGCGATCCCGGGACCGGCACCGAGTAGACCTCCTCGGCCCCAGCGGCGACCGCGATCTCCGCAGCAGCGCTCAGCAGGGCGTGACCGACGCCACGCCTGCGGAACGTCCCGTCGACGTAGACGGCCTCGATGTAGAGGACCGGCGCGTCGTTGTACACGTTCGCCTCGATGACACGCGCGAGCAAGAAGCCCACGGGGTTCGAGTCGTGCGTAGCCAGCAGGATGCGGCCGCCAGGGACGGACAGGAGCACGCCGAGGTGCTTGCGCAGCTTCTCGACGTCAGCGCTGCAGATCTGCGACGGCGTCGCTGTCTCCTCGCGCGCCGCCGAGCACAGCAGCGCGACGTCGAGGAGATCTGTCGCACCGGCGTGGCGTACGTCGATCACGGCTCGCACCACGGAACACCTCCTTCAGCAGCCCCTGCAGATGAGGATCTGCTCCCCTCACCTCAGGCGCTGGGAGCGAGACCCAAGGTACCCAGATAACGGAGAGGTCACAACTCCCTCCGGCGGGCCTCAGTCCTTGCCACCCACCTGGTCGATGACGGCGTCCGCAACCTCGCGCATCGTGAGGCGACGGTCCATCGAGGTCTTCTGGATCCAACGGAACGACTCAGGCTCCGACAGGCCCATCTTGCTCATCAGGAGGCCCTTGGCGCGGTCGACGCGCTTGCGCGTCTCGAAGCGCTCCGTGAGGTCTGCGACCTCGGCCGACAGCGCGGTGATCTGGGCGTAGCGGGAGATCGCGATCTCCACCGCGGGCAGCAGGTCCGCGGGGCTGAACGGCTTGACGACGTACGCCATCGCGCCAGCGTCACGAGCGCGCTCCACCAGCTCGGTCTGGGAGAACGCCGTCAGCAGCACGACGGGCGCGACGTGAGCCTTGCCGATCCGCTCGGCGGCGGAGATGCCGTCCAGCTCTGGCATCTTCACATCCATGACCACGACATCGGGCTTGTGCTCGATGGCGAGCGCGACGGCAGTCTCACCATCACCAGCCTCTCCGACGACCTCGTAGCCGGCCTCGCGGAGCGTCTCGACGACGTCCATGCGGATCAGCGCCTCGTCCTCGGCGACCACGGCGCGGCGCACCTTGGACGGGGTAGCGGCAGGCGCCTCCTGCTCGGGGGCCGTCAGGGGCGGCAGGTCGAGCTGGAGGGGTTCACGGGTGGTCTCGTCGTTGTCGGTCACAGGGTCATCCTAGTTGCTCGTGCTGGTAGGACCACGCATCCCGGTGCGTGATCGTGAGGACATGCTCGTACGGCGTGCGAGCCGTCGCGCTGCGGTGATGCGGACTTCGACGCGCACGTGTGGTTCCATAGTGGGCGCGGCCCCGGTAGCCCAACCGGCAGAGGCGTTCGGCTCAAACCCGATCCAGTGTGGGTTCGAATCCCACCCGGGGCACCGCAGCACGAGAGATGCCCCCCGACCGAGCGGTCGGGGGGCATCTCTCGTCATCCGGTCAGGCGATGCGGCCGTTGGCCTCGTCGCCGATCTTGTGAACGGTGATCGAGTTGGTCGAGCCGACGACCCCGACAGGCGCGCCTGCCACGACGACGACGTAGTCGCCGACCTCGCCCAGGCCCTTGCTGCGCAGGGTCTGGTCGACGAGGTTGACCATGCCGTCGGTGTCCTTGACGGAGTCGACGAGCTCAGCGTGGACGCCCCAGCTCAGCGCGAGCACGTTGCGGACCGAGGGGTCCGGCGTGAAGGCGACCAGCGGGATGGGCGAGCGCAGACGTGACATGCGGCGAGCAGAGTCACCGGACTGCGTGAATGTCGCGAGGTACTTGACCCCGAGCGTCTCGCCGATCTCGGCAGCGGCACGCGTGATGGCGCCACCGCGGGTGCCCGGCGTGGAGCCGAGCGGCGCGATGCGCTCGCGACCGAGCTCCTCGGTGCTCTCGATGATGCGGGCCATGGTGCGGACGGCCTCGATCGGGTAGTCACCGACGGACGTCTCACCCGACAGCATGACCGCGTCGGCACCGTCGAGGACGGCGTTCGCGCAGTCGGAGGCCTCGGCGCGCGTCGGACGCGGCGCCGAGATCATCGACTCGAGAACCTGCGTCGCCACGATGACGGGCTTCGCGTTGCGGCGAGCGAGCTCGACCGCGCGCTTCTGGACGAGCGGGACCTGCTCGAGCGGGAGCTCGACACCCAGGTCGCCACGCGCCACCATGATGCCGTCGAACGCGTCCACGATCTCGGCGAGGTTCTCGACAGCCTGGGGCTTCTCGACCTTGGCGATGACGGGGAGGATGCGGCCCTCCTCCTCCATGATCCGGCGGACGTCGTTGTAGTCGGCGGCCGAACGGACGAACGAGAGGGCGATGATGTCGGCGCCCAGGCGGATCGCCCAGCGCAGGTCGGTCTCGTCCTTGTCGGACATCGCGGGGACCGAGACGGCCACGCCGGGGAGGTTGAGGCCCTTGTTGTTGGAGACGGGACCAGCAACCTCGACACGGGTGACGACGCGCGGGCCGTCGACCTCGATGATGCGGACGAGGACACGGCCGTCGTCGATCAGGATCGGGTCGCCCACGCGGGCGTCGTTCGGCAGACCCTTGTGGGTCGTGCCGCACAGCTCCTTGGTACCCACGACGTCGTCGGTCGTGATGGTGAAGATGTCACCCTCGTCGAGCCAGTACTTCTCGTCCTTCTCGAACTTGCCGAGGCGGATCTTGGGGCCCTGGAGGTCGACCAGGATGGCGACGGGCCGGTTCGCCGTAGCAGCGGCGGCACGCACGTTGTGGAAGACGAGCTCGTGCTCGTCGGGAGCTCCGTGGCTCCGGTTGATCCGGGCGACATCCATGCCTGCGTCGACCAGATTCTGAATCTGCTCGGCCGAGGCGGTCGCGGGTCCGATGGTGCAAACGATTTTTGCTCTGCGCATGGCTCCAGCCTAGTTCACTTGCGAAGGACGAATGGTAGGACGATGGTCAGGCCGCGGCGACGCCGCAAGCCACTACGGCCTGAGCGCGACGGCGCTCGCCGGGATCGGGGCAGGCAGCTCCGTGGCGCCCTGCAGGAAGGCGTCGACCGACGCAGCGACGGACCGGCCCTCGGCGATCGCCCAGACGATGAGCGACTGGCCGCGGCCCGCGTCCCCGGCGACGAACACACCGGGGATCGACGTCGCGTAGGAGTCGTCGCGAGCGACCACGCCGCGCCCGGTCAGGTCCGCCCCCGTCTGCTCGGTGAGCGCAGCCGTCTCCGGCCCTGTGAAGCCCATCGAGATCAGGACGAGGTCGGCAGGAACGATCCGCTCGGTCCCGGGGGTCGGCACGCGCCGGCCGTCCGGGAGGTACTCGGTCGTCGCGAGCACGAGGTGCGTCACGCGCCCCTCGTCGTCACCGCGGAACTCGACGGTCGACGCCAGGAAGGTGCGCTCGCCGCCCTCCTCGTGAGAGCTGGACACCTCGAAGAGCGTCGGGGTCGTGGGCCAGGGCTGGTTCGCCGGACGCTCGGTCGGCGGCTGCTTGCCGATCGCGAGGGTCGTGACCGACGCGGCACGCTGACGCAGGGCCGTTCCGAGGCAGTCCGAACCCGTGTCGCCACCACCGATGATGACGACGTGCTTGTCCTTCGCGCTGATCGGGTCCTCGACCGTCCCGCCGGCAGCGAGGCGGTTGCCCTGGACCAGGTACTCCATCGCGAAGTGCACACCCTCGAGCTCGCGGCCGGGGATCGGCAGCTCGCGCGGGACCGTCGCGCCGGTCGCGACGACCACCGCGTCGTACCGGGTGCGCAGCTCGGCCCACGTCATGTCGACGCCGACCTCGACGCCCGTGCGGAAACGAGTCCCCTCAGCGCGCATCTGCTCGACGCGGCGGTCGATGTGCCGCTTCTCGAGCTTGAAGTCGGGCACTCCGTACCGCAGCAGGCCGCCGATCGCGTCGTCTCGCTCGAGCACGACGACCGTGTGGCCAGCACGCGTGAGCTGCTGGGCAGCCGCGAGGCCAGCAGGCCCGGAGCCGACGACGGCGACCGTGTGGCCGGTCAGACGCTGGGGCACGACGGGCTCCACGAGACCGCGCGCGAACGCCTCGTCGATGATCGAGACCTCGACGCTCTTGATCGTCACCGCGGGCTGGTTGATGCCCAGGACGCACGCAGACTCGCACGGAGCCGGGCAGATGCGCCCGGTGAACTCCGGGAAGTTGTTCGTGGCGTGCAGACGCTCGGCCGCGTCGCGGTACTGGCCGCGACGCACGAGGTCGTTCCACTCCGGGATCAGGTTGCCGAGGGGACAGCCCGTGTGGCAGAACGGGATGCCGCAGTCCATGCAGCGACCCGCCTGCCTCTTGAGCATCTGCTGGTCCTCCGGGTTCATCGCCCGGTACTCGTGCACCTCGCGCCAGTCCATCAGACGGACGGGTACAGCGCGGTCGGCCGGGAGCTGACGCTCCCGCACCTTCAGGAATCCGCGTGGGTCAGCCACGGGCCACCTCCAGGATGTGGTCCCAGACGCCAGGGGCGCCCGGGTCGAGCCCGACGGACTCGGCCTGCGCCAGGGCGCTGCGCACCCGGGCGAACTCGGTCGGAAGGATGCGCGTGAACCGCGCTCGTGCGGCCGGGAGGTCCGCGAGGAGCTCAGCGGCGACCGGGGAGCCGGTCTCGTCGAGGTGCTTGCGCAGGAGCTGCTCGACGAGAGCGGCGTCCTCGTCGTCGAGAGCAGAGAGCTGCAGCTCGTCAGAGGCGAGCGCCGCACGGTTGATCGAGCTGCGCCGGAGGTCGAGCACGTAGGCGGTGCCGCCCGACATGCCCGCGCCGACGTTGCGTCCCGTGGGCCCGAGGACCAGCACGGTGCCGCCCGTCATGTACTCGCACGCGTGGTCGCCCACACCCTCGGTGACGAGGGTCGCACCCGAGTTGCGCACACCGAAGCGCTCGCCGACGAGCCCGCGCAGGAAGATCTCCCCCGACGTCGCGCCATAGCCGATCACGTTGCCCGCGATGACGTTCGCGCTGCCGCCGAGCACGGCCGTCCGGTCGGGCCGGACGACGATGCGGCCGCCCGAGAGCCCCTTGCCCACGTAGTCGTTCGCGTCGCCGAACAGGCGCAAGGTCACGCCGCGCGGGATGAACGCACCGAGCGACTGCCCGGCCGAGCCCGTGAGCGTGACGTCGATCGTGTCGTCCGGCAGGCCGGCGCCCTTGTAGCGCTTGGTGACCTCGTGCCCGAGCATCGTGCCGATCGTGCGGTTGACGTTGCGGACCGACACCTCGATCTTGACGGGGATCGCGTCCTCGAGCGCGCCGCGCGCCTTCTCGATCAGGACGTTGTCGAGCGCACGGTCGAGCCCGTGGTCCTGCGTCGTCGTGCAGCGCAAGGACGCCCCCTCGACGGGCCTCGGCACCTCGAGCACGGGGCCGAGGTCGAGACCGGCTGCCTTCCAGTGGTTGACTGCCTTGCGCGTGTCGAGGGCCTGGACCTGCCCGACAGCCTCCTCGATCGAGCGGAAGCCGAGCGCCGCAAGGTGCTCGCGCACCTCCTGCGCGATGAACTCGAAGAAGTTGATGACGAACTCAGGCTTCCCGGTGAACCGCGCGCGCAGCTCGGGGTTCTGGGTGGCGACACCCACGGGACACGTGTCGAGGTGGCAGACCCGCATCATGACGCAGCCAGAGACGACCATCGGGGCGGTCGCGAACCCGAACTCCTCCGCGCCGAGGAGCGCCGCCACGACGACGTCGCGCCCCGTCTTGAGCTGCCCGTCGACCTGGACGACGATCCTGTCGCGCAGGTTGTTGAGCACGAGAGTCTGCTGCGTCTCCGCGAGCCCGATCTCCCACGGCGTGCCCGCATGCTTGAGCGACGTCAGCGGGCTCGCGCCCGTCCCTCCGTCGTGGCCCGAGATGAGCACGACGTCGGCGTGCGCCTTCGAGACACCCGTCGCCACGGTGCCGACGCCGAACTCCGACACGAGCTTGACGTGGATGCGAGCCGAGGGGTTGGCATTCTTCGCGTCGTGGATCAGCTGCGCAAGGTCCTCGATCGAGTAGATGTCGTGGTGCGGAGGCGGCGAGATGAGCCCGACGCCGGGCGTCGAGTGACGCGTCTTCGCGACCCACGGGTACACCTTGTGACCGGGCAGCTGACCGCCCTCGCCGGGCTTGGCGCCCTGGGCGAGCTTGATCTGGATGTCGTCGGCGAACGTCAGGTACTCCGACGTCACGCCAAAACGTCCGGACGCGATCTGCTTGACCTTGCTGCGTCGGCGCGGGTCGTGCAGACGCTCCGGGTCCTCGCCGCCCTCGCCCGTGTTGGACCGGCCGCCGAGCGCGTTCATCGCGATCGCGAGCGTCTCGTGCGTCTCCTGCGAGATCGATCCGTAGGACATGGCGCCCGTGTTGAACCGCTTGACGATCTCGCTGACCGGCTCGACCTCGTCCAGCGGGACGGGTTCGCGGTCCGGCGCGAAGGTCAGCAGGCCGCGCAGCGTCATGAGACGCTCCGCCTGGTCGTCGACGCGACGCGTGTACTCGCGGAAGACGTCGAACTGGCGCGTGCGCGTCGAGTGCTGCAGGCGGAAGACCGTCTCCGGGTCGAAGAGGTGCTCCTCACCGTCGCGGCGCCACTGGTACTCGCCACCGGTCGCGAGGTTCTCGTGCGCGAGCGGGTTGCCCGACGCCGGGTAGGCGTCCTGGTGCCGCTGCGCGACCTCGGCCGCGACGGTGTCGATGCCGATGCCGCCGAGCCGCGACGTCGTGCCGGTGAAGTACCGGTCGACGAGCTCGTGAGCGAGGCCCACGGCCTCGAACGTCTGCGCGCCACGGTAGGACGAGATGGTCGAGATGCCCATCTTGCTCATGACCTTCAGGACACCCTTGCCGAGCGCCTTGATGACGTTCGCGACGGCCTTCTGCGGCGTGACGTCGATGAAGCCGTCCTCGGCGAGCCGCTCGACCGTCTCCATCGCGAGGTACGGGTTGACCGCTGCCGCACCGAAACCGATCAGGAGCGCGACGTGGTGCACCTCGCGGACGTCGCCGGCCTCGACCACGAGCGAGACCTGCGTACGCGTGCGGCGTCGCAGCAGGTGGTGGTGGACCGCGGACGTCAGCAGCAGCGACGGGATCGCCGCCATGTGCGCGTTGCCGTCCCGGTCGGACAGCACGATGAAGTTCGCACCCTCCGCGATCGCGTCGTCGATCTGGTCGAAGATCTCCTCGAGGCGCTCCTCGAGAGCAGGTCCGCCACCGTCGACGCGGTAGAGACCGCGCACACGCTCCGCCTTGAAGACGCCAGCGAGCTTCGGGTCACGGTCGATGCGGACGATCTTCGCGAGCTGGTCGTTGTCGATCACGGGGAACGGCAGGATGAGCTTGCGCGCGTGCTCCGGGATCTCCGCGAGCAGGTTGGGCTCGGGGCCGATCGCACCCGCGATCGACGTCACGAGCTCCTCACGGATCGCGTCGAGCGGCGGGTTCGTCACCTGCGCGAACATCTGGGTGAAGTAGTCGAACAGGAGGCGCGGCCGCTTCGACAGCACGGCGACGGGAGTGTCGGAGCCCATCGCGCCGAGGGGCTCGGCGCCGCTCTCGCCCATCGGGGCGAGGATGACCCTGACCTCTTCCTGCGTGAAGCCGAACGCGCGCTGGCGACGCAGCACGGAGGCCGGGCTGTGGGCGACGTGCTCGCGGTCCGGGAGCTGGTCGAGGTAGACCTCGTTCTCCTTGACCCACTGCGCGTACGGGTGCGCAGCAGCAAGCTGGGCCTTGATCTCCTCGTCCTCGATGATCCGGCCCGCCCCCGTGTCGACGAGGAACATCTTGCCCGGCTCGAGCCGACCCTTGCGGACCACCGTCGACGGGTCGATGTCGAGCACGCCCGCCTCGGAGGCGAGCACGACGAGCCCGTCCTCGGTCACCCAGAAACGGCCCGGGCGCAGGCCGTTCCGGTCGAGGACCGCACCGATGAGCGTGCCGTCCGTGAAGTTGAGGTTCGCCGGACCGTCCCACGCCTCGATGAGGTTCGCGTGATAGTCGTAGAAGGCCCGACGATCCGGGTCCATGTCCTCGCTGTTCTCCCACGCCTCGGGGATCATCATCATCACGGCGTGCGGGAGCGAGCGACCGCCGAGGTGCAGGAGCTCGAGCACCTCGTCGAAGCTCGCCGAGTCGCTCGACCCGGGCGAGCACACCGGCATCAACGGGGCAAGGTCACCCAGGAGGTCGCTCTCGAGCGTGCCCTGGCGCGCCGCCATCCAGTTGCGGTTACCGCGGACCGTGTTGATCTCGCCGTTGTGCGCCACGAGACGGAACGGCTGCGCGAGCGGCCACGAGGGGAACGTGTTCGTCGAGAAGCGCGAGTGCACGAGCGCGAGCTCGCTCGCGTAGCGCGGGTCGGAGAGGTCCGGGAAGAACGGCTCGAGCTGCGCCGTCGTCAGCATCCCCTTGTACGTGAGCGTGCGGGACGAGAGCGAGGCGAAGAAGACGCCGAGCTCGTTCTCCGCGCGCTTGCGCAGCCGGTAGGTGAGGCGGTCGAGGTCGATCCCCGCGACGTCGCGGCCGGGAGCAGCGACGACGATCTGGCGGAACGACGGCATCGAAGCGCGCGCCGTAGGCCCGACGAGGTCGGCTGTGACAGGCACGTCGCGCCACGCGAGGACGTCCAGACGCTCCTCGGCGGCGATGCTCTCGATCGCGGCGGCGGCCGCGTCGGCCTCGGCAGCGTCCTTCGGGAGGAACGCGATGCCGACGGCGTAGCGCCCGGCCGCGGGAAGCTCGACGTGGATGACGTCGCGCAGGAAGGCGTCGGGAATCTGCGTGAGGATCCCCGCACCGTCGCCGCTGTTCTCCTCCGCACCGACCGCACCGCGGTGGTCGAGGTTGAGCAGCGCCGTCAGGCCTGCGTCGACGATGTCCCGTCCGGGCGTGCCCCGCAGGGTCGCCACGAAGGCGACACCGCACGCGTCGTGCTCCGCCGCCGGGTCGTAGAGCCCCTGGGCGGCGGGAGGTGCGCCCCAGATGCCTTGCGGGCCTCGGGTAAGCGACCTGTTCATGTACACCGTCCTCACTGTTGACCAGGTCAGGAGGTGGGGGTGACCTGGTCGTGTCTCATTCGGGGGAAGAATGGGACGCCCTCGGCCCTTGGCGGGCCAATGTTACTCGTCCTTGACGGTGCGAGAGCGCCGGCTCCGCGCGCTGGGCGCTGGGTCGGTGCAGGGCGTCGCTGATGACGCAGGTCACGGAAGACCTGTGTCGGCCCCCGCATTGTCCTCGCGCTGCGCTCGACGCGCGCTCGTGTCGTGCGCCGCGTCGGCGTCACTGCGTCCGGTCGGGGCTGAGGTCGGGATGACGTCCTCCGCCTCGCCGGGTGCGACGCCTCGTGCGGCGTCGTCGTCATCGTCGTCGTTCTCGACGCCGGGCACGGCCAGGTCGGCCGTGAGATCCGTGGGGGCCCCCGGGCCCGTGGGGGTGTCTGAACCGTCTTCGTCCACCGAGGCCTGCGCCGCACCGTCGCGGCGAGGGTCGTCGGGATCGAGGTAGACGGTCGCAGGGCGGCCCGGGCGGGTACGCCCGAGCAGGACGAACGCGGCGAGAGCCACGACGAAGAGCGCGATCGAGGTCCAGACGTTCAGGCGCAGCCCGAGGACGAGCTGCGCATCGTCGATACGGAGCGCCTCGATCCACACACGTCCGAGCGTGTAGAGCGTCACGTAGCCCCAGAACGCGCGGCCGTGCCCGAGCTTCATGCGGCGGTCCACGACGATCAGGAGCGCGGCAGCGGCGAGGTTCCACAGGAGCTCGTACAGGAACGTCGGGTGGAACAGGGTGCCGGCCGGGAAGTCACCGACGCGCGCGGCGACCGCGGGGTCGATCTCGAGCCCCCACGGCAGCGTCGTCGGCGACCCGAAGAGCTCTTGGTTGAACCAGTTGCCCAGCCGACCGATCGCTTGCGCGACGAGGAGCCCGGGCGCGACGGCGTCCGCGAACGACGAGAAGCTGACGCGCTCACGGCGCGCGCCGATCCATGCGCCGACCGCACCGAGTGCGATCGCGCCCCAGATGCCGAGCCCGCCCTGCCAGATGTACAGCGCCGACACCGGGTCTCCCCCAGCACCGAAGTACGCGTCCGGGGAGGAGATGACGTGATAGAGCCGCCCACCGACGATGCCGAACGGCACCGCCCAGTAGACGATCGTCAGGACCTCGTCGGGGTGGCCGCCACGCTCGACCCAGCGCCTGTTGGTGAGGGCGACGGCGACGAAGATGCCGACGATGATCGCCAGGGCGTACGCGCGCAGCGGGAAGGGCCCGAGGTGCCACACCGACTGTGACGGGCTCGGGATCGACGCGACGACGGACGCGAGGGCGATGCTCACACCTGGCTCCCGGGCGGCGCACCGTGGCCCGCACCCAGGGACCGGGCCGTACGGACACCCTCGGCCAGCCCGCGCGCGACAGCACCCATAGCCTCGAGACGCTCGTCGAACGAGCCGTCACCGAGGAGCGGGCGCACAAAAGCGGAACCGACGATCACGCCATCAGCGTACCGGGCGACCTGCGCCGCCTGGTCGGGGCGCGACACGCCGAGGCCGACGCAGACGCGCTCTGCACCTGCGGCGCGCGTCCGCTCGACGAGCTCTTCCGCGTGCGAGCCGAGCGTCGCGCGCTCGCCCGTCACGCCCATCGTCGACGCCGCGTACACAAAACCGCGCGAGGCGGCTGCCGTGAGGGCGAGGCGCTCGTCGGTCGAGCTCGGCGCGACGAGGAACACCTTGTCGAGGTCGTGCGCGTCCGCGGCGGCGATCCACTCGCCGGCCTCGTCGGGGATCAGGTCGGGAGTGATGAGCCCCGCCCCGCCCGCGGCGGCGAGATCGCGGGCGAACGCGTCGACGCCGTAGCGCAAGACCGGGTTGAAGTACGTCATCGACAAGACCGGGACGCCGCGAGACGCCGCCGCCTCCACGACCGGGAAGAGGTCCCGGACGCGGGCGCCGGCCAGCAGGGCCTGCGTGACCGCGTGCTGGATCGTCTCGCCGTCCATCACGGGGTCCGAGTAGGGCAGCCCGAGCTCGAGGATGTCGACGCCGTTGTCCACGAGGGTGTGCACGGCGCGGACCGACTCGGCGACCGTGGGGAAGCCCACGGGCAGATAAGCGACGAGCGCCGCGCGCCCCTCGGCGCGGACCTGGTCGATGCGGTCTGCGGTGGCGCTCATGCGTCCCCTCCCTCGGCAGTCAGGTCGGCGTCAGCGTCGAGCAGGTCGAACCAGCGCGCGGCGGTACCGACATCCTTGTCGCCGCGGCCGGACAGGCTCACGAGAAGGATGGCGTCGGTCGTGCCCGCGGCCGCGAGCTCGCGGCCGATGCGCATCGTGCCCGCGAGGGCGTGCGCCGACTCGATCGCCGGGATGATCCCCTCCGTGCGCGAGAGGAGGCGCAGCGCCTCCATCGCCTCGGCGTCCGTGACCGGCTGGTACTCCGCGCGGCCGATCGATGCGAGGTACGAGTGCTCCGGTCCGACGCCCGGGTAGTCCAGGCCCGCGGAGATCGAGTGGCTCTCCCGCGTCTGACCGTCCTCGTCCTGGAGCAAGAACGATCGCGCGCCGTGCAGCACGCCCGGGGCGCCGCCCGTGATGGACGACGCGTGACGTCCGGTCTCGACGCCGTCTCCCCCCGCCTCGAAGCCCACGAGACGCACGGACTCGTCGTCGAGGAACGCGTCGAACATGCCGATCGCGTTCGACCCGCCGCCGACGCACGCGGTCACGACGTCGGGCAGGCGCCCGGCGAGGTCGAGGACCTGCTGGCGGGCCTCGACCGAGATGATGCGCTGGAAGTCGCGGACCATCGCGGGGAACGGGTGCGGTCCAGCAGCGGTACCGAAGATGTAGTTCGTGGACTCGACGTTGGTCACCCAGTCGCGCAGCGCCTCGTTGATCGCGTCCTTGAGCGTCGCCGACCCGCTCGCGACCGGGATGACCTCGGCTCCGAGCAGACGCATGCGGGCGACGTTGAGCGCCTGCCGCCGCGTGTCCTCCTCGCCCATGTAGACGACGCACTCGAGGTCGAACAGCGCCGCCGCCGTCGCGGTCGCGACACCGTGCTGGCCTGCACCGGTCTCGGCGATCACGCGCTTCTTGCCGATCCGCTTCGTCAGGAGCGCCTGACCGAGCACGTTGTTGATCTTGTGCGATCCCGTGTGGTTGAGGTCCTCGCGCTTGAGGATCACGCGCTGCCCACCTGCGTGCTCCGCGAAGCGCGGCACCTCGGTGATGATGCTCGGGCGACCGGAGTACGAGCGGTGCAGCTCGGTGAGCTCCGCGGCGAACGCAGGGTCCGCCTTCGCCTGCGTGTACGCCAGGTCGAGCTCGTCGAGCGCAGCGATCAACGCCTCGGGGACCCAGCGGCCGCCGAACTCCCCGAAATAGGGGCCAGGCAGGCTCTGCAGGGACTTCTCCACGGCGTTCTCCTCACGTGCGTGGCGCGGGCGCGCGCCGGGCGTTCGACCCCGCTGTCGCGGGTGGTTCAGGTGCAGTCAGCGACCGGTGCTAGTGCCGGACCGCTCGCAGCGACGGGTGCGCACCGGCCGCGACGAGCGCCGCGACCGAGGCCCGGGGTGACGCGTCCGTCACGAGAGCCTCGCCCACCAGGACGGCGTCCGCGCCGGACCTCGCGTAGTCCATCACGTCGTGCGGTCCGCGGACGCCGGACTCCGCCACGCGGACGATCCCGTCAGGGACGGCGGGTGCGAGCCGCGCGAACGTCGTCCGGTCGACGTCGAGCGTCTTGAGGTTGCGGGCGTTGACACCGATCACCCGGGCTCCGGCGTCAACTGCACGGGCGACCTCGTCGACCGTGTGGACCTCGACCAGTGCGGTCATCCCGAGCGAGTGCACACGCTCGACGAGCGACTCCAGGACCGTCTGCTCGAGAGCCGCGACGATCAGGAGCACCATGTCGGCGCCGTACGCCCTGGCCTCCCACACCTGGTACGGCGTCACGACGAAGTCCTTGCGCAGGACCGGGACGTCGACGCGCGCGCGGACCGCGGCGAGGTCCTCGAGCGAGCCCTTGAAGCGCCGCTGCTCCGTGAGCACCGAGATGGCCGACGCGCCGCCAGCCTCGTACTCGGACGCGAGCGCGGCAGGGTCGGCGATCGACGCGAGCTCACCCTTGGACGGGCTCGACCGCTTGACCTCGCTGATGACGGACACGGCGTCCTCGAGGCGGAGCCGCGGCACGCAGTCGATCGCGCCGGGCATGCGCGCGGCGCGCTCCTTCAGGTCGTCGAGGCTGGTCAGCGACTGCCGCACCGCCAGGTCCTCGCAGACCCCCGCGACGATGTCCTCCAGCACGGTCCGCTCCTGTGCGGGCATCTGGTCCACCCCTCCCCGACGTCTGTCCCTCGTGTGATGACCGTCCCATCGTAGGCGGGTCCCGAAGGGCCCTTGACCACCGTCCGACAGGCGGGAAGCACACGCACGACGTGCGGCGACCCGCCGCAGCTCACGACGCTGCGGCGAGCGCGGGGACGAGGTTGCGCAGGACCGAGTAGACGATCAGCACGGCGCCGGTCACGAGCGGGAGGGGTGTCGATCCCAGGACCCGTCCCGCAACCTCACCGCGCCACGCCCTGCGCGCCCACGCGACCCAGAGCGCGACGAGCAGGGGGACAGCCACGACCCATAACGGGTTGAGCGCCCAGGCGCCCGCGATATCGCCGTGCGCGAGGTCGTGGGTCGCTCGGAGCGCACCGCACGCCGCGCACTGCAGCCCCGTCAGCGCGAGGAGGGGACACATCCCGTAGGAGCCGGGGACGTGCGGGGACCGCGTCGCCAGGAGCGTCGTGCCGACGATCGCGGCGCCGGCGATGCCGACGGGCGTGGCGACCCGGCGCAACCGCCCCGCCGCCTGCGGACGCGCGGTCGCGCCGGGAGCGGATGCTCCCGGCGCAGCAGCGATGTCAGACAGCATTCCTCGTGATCTCGGTCTCCCAGCCGGTGTTCCAGCCATCCATGAAGGCGTCCCAGCCGCCGAGCGCGGCGACGAACACGAAGAACAGGACGATGCCGAGGACCGTCAGCACGGTGAGGACGATGTTGAGGATCCAGCCAGTCGTGGCGAGCCCTCCGTTGTCGGCGCGCCCTTCGTTCGCTGCACGGCGGCCCTTCGCCCCGAGCACGATCCCGACGATCGCCGCCGGGAAGCACCCCGTGAAGAAGGTCGCGATCGCGAGCACGAGCGACCAGACGCCGAGCTGGTTGCCCGAGCGGTCAGGCATGGCGCCGTAGGCGGGGTACGGCTGGCCGGGGTACGGCTGTCCGTAGGGCTGCTGTGCACCGTGCTGAGGCTGCTGCGCGCCGTAGGGAGCCTGCTGGCTGCCGTAAGGAGCCTGCTGCCCGTAGGGCTGCTGCGGCGCGCCGTACGGCGGCTGGCCGGGTGCGGCTCCCTGGTCCGCAGGTGGCACGTACCCGCCGTAGGGCGAGACGTTCGAGCTGCTCGGTGCGGACCCCGGAGTCGGGGCGCCGCCCGACGGCGAGCTGCTCGACGGGGTCGCGTAAGGGTCGTCCGAGGACGGTCGGTTGTCGGACACGTCAGCGCCCTGCCAGGTCAGGCTGCCCGTAGCCCAGGACCGCGAGCACCTTGCCGCTCACGACACCGAGCGCCGCGATACCGATCCCGACCCAGAAGAGCCACGGGAGCGACGCGACAACAGCACCGGCAGCGACGAGGACACCGAGGAGGACGACGATCGTCGTGGTCCAGGCTGCCGTCGTGTGCCCGTGGTTGTGATGGGGAGCGGCCGGCGGGAGGTACATCGTCTCCCGCGTCGGTTCGATCGGTTCAGCCATCGTGCATGCCCTTTCGCCAGACGCGGCCCCCACGGGCCGCTCGTACGGTCGCGGCCGCGCCTCACGGTGCGCCCAGCACTCAGAGCCTAGCCGAAGGTCCTAGTCAGGAGGGTGGCACGCCCACTACCCGGCGTCACGCTCGCGCGACTGCTCGTCCCACAGCGCAGCGACGTCGTCGTCCGCAGGAGGGCCCTCGCCAGGCCGGGGAGACGACGGGCGCTCGTGCCGGTCGGAACGTCGCTGCCACCCTCGACCTCCGGGCAGCACGGCGACCGCCACGAGGAACGCGGCGACGCCGAGCGCCGCCGCGATCCACGGAGCCGACGTCGTCGTCGCCTCGGCCGACAGGACAGGCACCCCCGTGAGGCGTGCCGCCTCGGAGGACGCGACGCTCGCGGGGTCGCTGACGACACCGAGGGACGTCGCGACGACGACGACCGCCGCCGCGCCCAGCGCCGCCGCCACGACAAACCTCCCACCCGTGCCGACGAGCAGCGCCGCGACTCCCGCCGCGAGCACCGCGAGACCCGCAGCCGTCACAGCCGGAGCGGCGCCGGAGCCGACGACCTCGATCGGCACCCTGCCGTCGAGCGCGCTCGTGCCCTCCGCGCGCACCCAGCCCAGGAGCCCCGTGCCGAGCAGCGCGCCGCCGAGCAGGACGCTCGCGAGCACGGCCGCCCGGCGGGACAGCCCCCGCACGATCATGCGCCCGCGCCCGCCAGCCGCGCGGCGAGCTGGATCGCGCGCACCGCCGCGGCCGCCTTCGACCTCGACTCCTCGTACTCCGTCGCGGGGACCGAGTCGGCGACGATCCCCGCGCCCGCCTGGACGCTCGCTCGCCCACCGCGCAGGAGCGCGGTACGGATCGCGATGGCCATGTCCATGTCGCCCGCGAAGTCGAAGTACCCGACGCAACCTCCGTAGATCCCGCGAGACGCAGGCTCGAGCTCGTCGATCAGCGCGATCGCCCGCGGCTTGGGGGCCCCGGACAGCGTGCCTGCCGGGAAGGTCGCCCTGAGCGTGTCGACCGCGGACGCACCGGGCCGCAGCTGCCCGACGACAGTCGAGCACAGGTGCGTGATGTGGCTGAACCTGCGCACGGCCATGAACTCGATGACCTCGACCGACGTGGGCGAGCACACCTTGACCAGGTCGTTGCGAGACAGGTCGACGAGCATGAGGTGCTCCGCGCGCTCCTTCGGGTCACCGAGGAGGTCCTCGGCGAGCGCCACGTCCTCCTCCGGCGTCGCCCCTCGCGGGCGCGAGCCCGCGATCGGGAACGTCACGACGCGTCGGTCCTCGACCTTGACGAGGGTCTCAGGGCTCGACCCGACGACCGCGAAGTCGCCCCCGGCGGCATCCTGCAGCTGGAAGTAGTACATGTACGGGCTCGGGTTGATCGTGCGCAGCGCCCGGTAGACGTCGAGCGGCGCCGCCGGGCAGTCGAGGTCGAGACGCTGCGAGAGCACCACCTGGAAGACCTCACCGTCGCGGATCGCCTCCTTGCCCGCGACGATCGCGGCCTCGTAGTCGGCGCGCTCCGAGCGGAACTCGAGCACAGGCTCGGGTGCGTCTCCGAGCGTGACCGCGACGCTCGCGACGTCCGCACCCCGCCCTTCGACGAGCGTGCGCTGCATCGCATCGAGACGTGAGACCGCGTCCGCGTACGCCTCGTCGACCCGCTCGTCCGTCGCGTCGAAGTTGATCGCGTTCGCGATGAGCCACACCGAGCCGGTCAGGTGGTCGACCGCCGCGATGTCGGACGCGAGGCACAGCGTGACCTCAGGGACGCCGAGCTCGTCAGGCGCGGTCGACGGCAGCGTCGGCTCCCAGTGCCGCACCACGTCCCAGCCGAGAGCACCCGCGAGGCCGCCCGTGAACGGCGGCAGACCGTCGAACGACGGCGTCGCGAGCACCTCGAGCGTCCGCGCGAGGACGTCGAGCACGTCACCGTCCGTCGGCACGCCCGCAGGCACGTCGCCGGACCAGCGCGCCGCGCCGTCGAGCACCGACAGGGTCGCGCGCGAACGCACGCCGACGAACGACCAGCGGGACCAGCCGCCGTCGAGCGGCGCGGACTCCATGATGAACGTCCCCGGGCGACCGCCCGCGAGCGTGCGATACAGCCCGACCGGCGTGACGTCGTCGACCAGGAGCCTGCGCACGACGGGGATGACACGACGGTGCTGTGCCGCGAGCCACGAGAAGTCGTCCGCGGACGGCCACGTCGTGCCCCAGGGCAGGGACTCGCCCGGTCCGGTCACCGTGCGCTCGTCAGCCGCCGTCATCGCGTCTCCTCCTCGCTCGAACCCCCGGCACCGCCGGGGACCTCTCCGACCACCGCGCCCAGGTCGCCGCCCGCGGCGAAGCACGTGCGCTCGCCCGTGTGGCACGCCGCACCGATCTGCTCCACCTGGACGAGCAGCGCGTCACCGTCGCAGTCGATCTCGACGGACCGCACGTACTGCGCGTGCCCCGACGTGTCGCCCTTGCGCCAGTACTCGTCGCGCGAGCGGCTGAAGAACGTCACGCGCCCCTCGGTCAGCGTGCGGCGCAGCGCCTCGTCGTCCATCCAGCCCAGCATGAGCACCTCGCGGGTGTCGTGCTGCTGCACGACAGCGGCCACGAGGCCGGCCTGGTCGCGCTTGAGCCGCGCGGCGACCGCCGGGTCGAGGACGGGCGTGGGGGCAGGGGTCGAGTCGTTCACCGGCCGATCATCGCACGGTCGACGGTCAGCGCGTCTGAGCGATCCAGGCGGCGTGCATGCCCGCGTACACGCCGTCCGCAGCGACGAGCTCGTCGTGCCGACCGACCTCGACGACACGCCCGTCGTCGACGACGACCACCAGGTCGCTCGACTCCGCGGTCGACAGGCGGTGCGCGATCGTGATCGTCGAGCGGCCCTCGGTCAGCGACTCGAGCGCCCGCGCGATACGCACCTCCGCGACCGGGTCGACAGCCGACGTCGCCTCGTCGAGGACGAGCAGGTCGGCACCAGCCAGGTGGGCCCGCGCGAGCGCGACGAGCTGGCGCTCCCCCGCCGACAAGGACTCGCCGCGCTGCCCGACGGGCGAGTCGAGCCCTTGTGGCCGCGTCCGCACCCACTCGGTGAGCCCGAGCTCCTCGACCGCGGCCGCGACGGCGGAGCGCGACTGCGGCGTGAGCTCGTCACCCTCCGCGGCGCTCCCGGAGCGCAGCCCGTACGCGATGTTCTGGGCGAGCGTGCCGTCGAACAGGAAGCCCTCCTGCGGGACCATGACGACCCGCTCGCGCAGCGACGCGAGCGTGAGGCGACGCAGGTCGACGCCGTCGAGCAGGACCTGACCCTCGGTCGGGTCCATGAGACGCACCACGAGCCGCGCGAGCGTCGTCTTGCCCGAGCCTGTCCGCCCGACGATCGCGACGCGGGTCCGCGCAGGCACCACGAGATCGACGTCACGCAGGACCGGCGGCCCGCTCGGGTACGAGTAGGACACGCCGCGCAGCTCGACGCTCGCCGGGCCGCGCGGGCTCTCGACCCCGTCGGTCGGGTCGACGACGTCGAGCGGCGTCTCCAGCACGGCCAGCACGCGGCGCCAGCCGGCGACAGCGTTCTGCATCTCGTTGAGCACCTCGGTCGCCATCTGCACCGGGCCCGTGAAGAGCTGCACGAGGAAGAGGAACGCCAGGAGCTTGCCGATCGTGACCTCACCGGCGAGCCCCAGGAAGGTCCCCACGACCACGACGACAGCCAGGACGAGGTTCGCCACGAGCGTCCCGCTCGCGAACACGGTCGCGACACGCACCTGCGCACGGACCGCAGCCTCCTGGTGGCCCGCCACCGCGGCGTCGACCCGGCGCCGGGTGCGGTCCGACGCACCGTACGCGCGGATCGTCTCGGCACCGACCACAGACTCCGAGATGGCGCCCAGCATCGCTCCCATGCGCTCGCGCACGACCGCGTACGCGGCCCCGACACGCCGCTGCGCAGGCCCGAGCACGAGCGCGAGCGGGAGGAACGCGAGCCACACGACGATCGCGAGCGGCCACGAGTACAGGGCCATGAGGACCGTCGCCGCGGTCACCTGGAGGGTCGAGACGAGCAGCATGACGCCACCCCACTGCACGAACGTCGAGATCGTGTCGACGTCGCTCGTCACGCGCGACACGAGTGCTCCGCGACGCTCGGTGTTCTGCGTGAGGACCGAGAGGTCGTGGACGTGCCGGAACGCGCGGACGCGCAGCGTCGCCAGACCCGCCTCGGTGCTGCGGAACAGGCGGACGTTGACGACGGTCGAGCACGCGCCCGCGATCACGAGGAGGCCCCCTGCGAGGAGCACGAGGACGACGACCCGCCCGACGTCGACTCCGCCCGCACCACCGAACCCCGTGTCGATCGCCTGCTGCACCGCGACCGGCACGACCACACGGCCCGCAGCCGCGACCACCGCGAGCACGAGCGTCAGAGCGATCCCGTCGACGAGCTCGGGCGAGACGCGCACACCCGCACGCAGCGTCGCCCAGACGCCGAGGGAGCTCGCGGCGGCGATGCGCCCGGTCGCGTCTGTCGTAGGTCCCTGCTCCGCACTGCGCACCCCGGCCCTCACGCGTCCCCCTCCTCACGCTCGTCCGCGCGGCGCGCGGCCTCGTCCTCGTACGCGGTCGCGAGCGCTGCGTACCCGACGTCGCGACGCATGAGCTCGGCGTGCGTGCCTGTGTCGACGACGCGGCCACCCTCGACGTGCACGACCGAGTCCGCGAGGGCGACGCTCGACATCCGGTAGGCGACCATGACGACCGTCGGGCGGTCGGCGTGCGAGCCTGAGTCACGCAGCGAGCCGAGGATGTCGCCCTCGACACGCGGGTCGACCGCCGACGTCGCGTCGTCGAGCACGAGGAGGCGCGGCCTGCGCACGAGCGCCCGGGCGATCGCGAGACGCTGCCGCTGGCCACCGGACAGGCTCGCGCCACGCTCGCCGAGCGGGGCCTCGAGGCCCCCGGGCAGCGCACGGACGACGTCGCCGACGTGCGCCTGGTCGAGCGCCGCCCAGACGGCGTCGTCCGACGGTGCGTCCGGGTCGCCGTCGTCCTGCAGCGTGACGTTCCCGCGGACGGTGTCCTCGAAGACGAACGTGGACTGCCCGACGAGCGCCACCGCGGACGACAGCTCCTCGACGCTCAGGTCCCGCACGTCGACACCGTCGATGCGCACCGCGCCCGACGTCGGGTCGGACAGCCGCGCGAGGAGCGACACGAGCGTCGTCTTCCCTGCGCCCGTCGGCCCGACGACGGCGACGACCGTGCCCGGCGCGACGTGGAGGCTCACCTCCTCGAGGATCGGCACCGGCCCGTGGCTCGCAGCGACGACGACGCCCACGTCGTCCACGTCGACGGCGACGCCGTGACCGTCGCGGGGCGGCAGGTCGCCACGTCCGGGGACGAGGTCCCCGTCGGCGTCGATCACGCGGCTGATGCGGTCGTACGCGACGAGCGCGCGCGGCAGCTCGCCGAGCACCCAGCCGAACGCCCGGACGGGCACCGCGAGCATCGTCAGCAGGTACGCCGCCGCGACGATCTCCCCCGTGCCTACCGCGCCCGCGCTCGCCCGCCACGCCCCCACGCCGAGGACGAGCAGGGTCCCGAGCGACGGGAGCAGCTCGATCACCGGGTCGAAGTACGCACGCACCCGCCCGGCGCGCACGTTGGCGGCGCGCAGCTCCTGCGCGACGGCGTCGAACCGGCGCTCCTCGCGTCCCGCGGTCCCGAGCGCCTTGACGAGGAGCCCCGCCTCGAAGCTCTCGTGCGCGGCGTCAGAGATCTCGCCGCGCAGCTGCTGCGACACCGTGACCGCCGGCGTCATGCGTCGTTGGAACACGACGTTGACCGCGAGGACGAGAGGCAGCACGCTCAGGGCAGCCACGGCGAGCCAGGCGTCGACGGCGAAGAGCTGGACCGTCGCGACCACGAGCATGACCGCGACGCCGAGCGCGAACGGAAGCGGGTTGAACACCCCCGTCGCCGCCTCGGCGTCCGAGCTCGCGTGCGCGAGAAGCTGCCCGGTCGGCTGCGACCGGTGCCAGGACACGGGGAGCTCGAGGAAGCGGTGCGTGACGGCGCGTCGATGGTTCGCGCCGAGCTTCGCAAAACCGATGCCTGCGAAGATGCGGCGCCCCGCGACGGTCAGCGCGAGGACGAGCGCTGCGGCGGCGATCGCGCCGCCCGCGCGCCACACGTCGCCCGACGTGACGTCCGCACCGGACAGGGCGGGGACGACGACCTCGTCGGTCGCCCGACCGAGCACGACCGACACGCCCACCGTCATCGCGCCGCCGACCGCAGAGACACCGATCGCGAGGACATAGGTGCGCCACTCGTCGCGGATGCCGCGCGCCATGAGCACGATCGACTGCCGTGCCCGGGAGCCCGGCAGGGCGTGCGGACGACGCATGCAGACACTCCCCTCGACGACGACCCGGCTCACGTCATCGTGTCACGAGCCGTGCCACGATGAATGCATGACCTGGCACCAGCACGAACGCGAGACCCTGGCCGCACTCCTGCTCTCCGTCGGCCCGGACGCGCCCACGCTGTGCGAGGGGTGGCGGTCCCGCCACCTCGCGGTCCACCTCCTGCACCGCGAGTCCGCGGCGCTCAGCCACCTCAGGACGGTCCCCGGACCTGTCGGCCGGGTCGGCTCCGAGGCGTTCGACGCGGCAGTCGAAAGGTGCCTCGACCCCGAGGAGTACGCCGCGACTCTCGACGAGTTCGCCCAGGCGCCGGCCGCGTGGAGCCCGTGGGGCTTCGCGGGCGACTCGGTCAACCTGCTCGAGTTCTTCGTGCACGGCGAGGACGTCCGGCGCGCGGGAGCGCTCGCCGAGGACGGTTCGCTCGCGGCGCCCGACGCGCCGACGCCAGGCCCGCTCCCGCCGTCCCGCAGCCTCTCCCCCGACGAGGCCGACACGATCTGGCAGGCGCTGCGCCGTGCGGCGCCGATGATGCTCCTGCGCGTACCCGTCGGCCTCGTCTACGTCCGGGACGACGGTCCTCGCGCCGTCGTGCACCGCCCGCGCGAGGGGAACGGCACCGTCGTCGTGCGCGGCGACCTCGGTGACCTCGTGCTGCACGCGTTCCGCCGGGGCGCGCGCACCCGCCTCACCGTCGAGGGCGATGCGGACGACGTCGCGGCGATCGCCGCACGCTGCCCGCTCCCCTGACCCCGGTCAGCGGACCGGGATCCCCGCCGCACGCATGTCGTCCTTGACCTGACCGATCGTCAGGGTGCCGAAGTGGAAGACGCTCGCCGCGAGCACCGCGTCCGCACCCGCCCGAGCGGCCTGGGTGAAGTGCGCGGGCTCCCCCGCGCCGCCGCTCGCGATGAGCGGCACCGAGACCGTCCGGCGCACGTCGCGCAGCATGTCCAGATCGAATCCAGCCGTCGTGCCGTCGGCGTCCATCGAGTTCAGGAGGATCTCCCCCGCGCCGAGCTCCGCCGCGCGGGCGGCCCACTCGACCGCGTCGATGCCCGTGCCGCGGCGGCCACCGTGCGTCGTGACCTCGTAGCCCGACGCGGTCTGCGTACCCTCCTGGCAGCGGCGCGCGTCGACCGAGATCACGAGGACCTGGGAGCCGAAACGTGCCGCGATCTCGCTGATGAGCTCAGGGCGGGCGATCGCCGCGGTGTTGACGCCGACCTTGTCGGCGCCTGCACGGAGCAGCTTGTCGACATCCTCGGTGCTGCGCACACCGCCGCCGACGGTGAGCGGGACGAACACCTGCTCAGCCGTGCGGCGCACGACGTCGTACGTCGTCTCGCGGTTCCCCGACGACGCGGAGACGTCGAGGAACGTGATCTCGTCGGCGCCCTCGGCGTCGTAGCGTCGGGCCAGCTCGACAGGGTCGCCCGCGTCGCGCAGGTTCTCGAAGTTCACGCCCTTCACGACGCGGCCCTGGTCCACGTCCAGGCACGGGATGACCCTGATCGACACGCTCATCGAAGCTGTTCCCTCACTCGTCCTCGGCGGGCGGCTCGTCGCCGCCCGTCCCCTCGTCGCTCTCTTGCGTCCCGGTGTCCTCGGGCGCCGCAAGCGTACCGGCGTAGAGGATGTCGACGACGAACACGACCGTCTCCTCGGCCCATGCCGAGTCGGTCCCGCCGTATGCCCACGCCGGCGGCGCGACGACGAGCACCTGGCTGCCGACGGTCTGCTCGATGAGCCCCTCGTCCCACGCGGCGACTGGCCGGGAGTCGCCGACGATCGTCGTGAACGGAGCCCTTCCCGCCGGCCACGACGAGTCGATGACCTCGCCCGACGACCACGCGACCGCCGTGTACTGCACGATGACGGTCTGCCCTGCCTTGACCTGGTTGCCGACGCCACGCACGAGCGGCTGCACGACCAGCGACTCGGGCGGGCCCGAGTCGGGGAGCGTGACGGTCGGGGCTCCGGAGTCGTCGAGCGCGACCGACGGCAGACCTTCGGGTACGTCGACCTCGTCGCCGACCGCACGGCCCGCGATGAGGTCTGCGACCAGCACGACAGGGGTGTCGTCGACCTCCTCGACGACGAGCACGCGAGCACCGGCCTCCTGGCCCAGGAGCGCGCTGTGCAGGCGGCCGCCGAGCGAGTCGACCGTCACCTCGTGGACCCGGGGCAGCTCGTCGTACGTGTCGACGATCTGCGTGCCGTCCCGGCCGTCCTGGCCGAAGAGGTTCAGCAGGACCGTCGACCCCTCGACCGCCTCCGGTCCGTCCCCCTCCCAGACGACCTCGATGTACGGCTCGGTCACGGTGAGCGGCTTCGCGAACTCGAGCTGCGGCACACCGCCGAACGACCCCGAGACGGTCACCGTCCGGTCCGGTTCGTCGGGCGACGTGCACGCGACGAGGGACGCGACGGCGAGCGCCGCGACGGCGACACCGGAGCAGACGCGGCGCAGGGCCCGCGGAGCAGTCACAGATCTCCTCACATCGCCTCGATGAGGCGCTCGACGCGCTCGTCGACGTTCGCGAAGGGGTCCTTGCACAGGACGGTCCGCTGCGCCTGGTCGTTGAGCTTGAGGTGGACCCAGTCGACGGTGTAATCGCGCCGCGCGCTCTGGGCGGCCTTGACGAAGTCGCCCCGCAGCTTGGCCCGCGTCGTCTGCGGCGGGATCGACGTCGACTCGAGGATCTCGGCGTCGGTCGTCACGCGCTCGACGAGGCCGCGCTCGGCGAGGAGGTTGTAGATCCCCTCGGAGCGAGAGATGTCGTGATAGGCGAGGTCGAGCCGGGCGACCCGCGGGTCGCCGAGGCCCAGCCCGTGCTTCGCCCGGTAGCGCTCGATCAGCTTGTGCTTGATGACCCAGTCGAGCTCACGCTCGACCGGCGTCATATCGCCGTCCTGCAGCGCGGCGAGGCCGCGGCTCCACAGATCGACGACCTTCCTGTCGGTCTCGGACGCCCCGTGCGTGTCCAGGTGCGTGACGACCTTCTCGAGGTACTCCTCCTGCAGGTCGATCGCCGTGACGACGCGACCGCTCGCCAGCTCGACCGGGGCGCGGCCGGACACGTCGGCGCTGATCTCGCGGATCGACCGGATCGGGTTGTCCAGGGCGAGGTCCCGCAGGCGGGCCCCCGACTCGATCAGGCGCAGCACGAGGTCGGTCGCACCGACCTTGAGCATCGTCGTCGTCTCGGACATCGACGAGTCACCGACGATCACGTGCAACCGCCGGAACAGCTCGGCGTCGGCGTGCGGCTCGTCGCGCGTGTTGATGATCGGGCGCGACCTGGTCGTCGCGCTCGAGACCGCTTCCCAGATGTGCTCGGCACGCTGGGACAAGCAGAACCGCGCGCCCTGCGGGGTCTGGTGGATCTTCCCGGCACCCGTGAGCACCTGCCGCGTGATGAGGAACGGCACGAGCAGGTCCGAGAGCTTCGCGAAGTCGCCCTTGCGACGCACGAGGTAGTTCTCGTGGCACCCGTAGGAGTTGCCGGCCGAGTCGGTGTTGTTCTTGAAGAGATGGATCGTCCCGGAGCCACCCTCCTCGGTCAGCCGCTGCTGGGCGTCCTCCACGAGCCCTTCGAGGATGCGCTCGCCGCCGCGGTCGTACGTCACGAGCTGGCGCAGGTCGTCGCACTCCGCGGTCGCGTACTCGGGGTGCGACCCGACGTCGAGGTAGAGGCGAGATCCGTTCGTCAGGAACACGTTCGACGAACGTCCCCACGCCACGACCTTGCGGAAGAGGTGCCGGGCGACCTCGTCGGCCGTCAGCCGGTCGTCGCCCGTCGTCGCGCACGTGACCCCGTACTCGGTCTCGAGGCCGAAGATCCGGCGGGTGCTGGTGACGTCGGTCGTCATGCGTCCCCCTCGATGAGCGCGGCGAGCTCGGCGGCCAGCACGCGACGGAACGCGCGGCGCGGTCGCCGCCGGTCGAGCACGGCGACCTCGAGCTGCGTCGCGGCGACCTGGTCGCGGTCGTCGCCCTTGGCGAGGACGGACGCGGCGAGACGCGTCACCTCGGCGAGCGTCATCGCTGGACGCCACGCCGCGGCGACGGCCTCGGCGAGCTCCTCGGCGTCACCACCCATGACGACGTGGTCGTGCTCGTCGGTCACCGAACCGTCGTAGGACAACCGGTAGATCTGGTCGGTCGCGGGCGAGTCCCCCACCTCGGCGACGACGATCTCGACCTCGAGCGGCTTCGACTCGGTCGTGAAGACCGTGCCGAGCGTCTGCGCGTAGGCGTTCGCGAGCCCACGCGCCTGCACGTCGCCACGGTCGTACGAGTAGCCGCGCAGGTCCGCGTAGCGCACGCCTGCGACGCGCAGGTTCTCGAACTCGTTGTACTTGCCGACCGCGGCGAACGCGATGCGGTCGTAGATCTCCGAGATCTTGTGCAGCGCACGCGAAGGGTTCTCCGTCGCGAACGCGATCCCGTCGTCGTACCCGAGGACGACGACGCTGCGGCCGCGAGCGATGCCCTTGCGCGCGAAGTCCGCCCGGTCCTTCATGAGCTGCTCGGGCGACACGTAGAACGGCATCGTCATGGCTGCACCTCCGTCCGTCGGGAGCGGCGGTCCGCGACGATCGCGGAGGTCGCCGCCTCGAGCTCCGTGTCGACGACGCGCTCGTAGCCGCCCGCGGTGACGACCGCGACGACCGGCCAGATGTCGCGCAGCGAGTCAGGACCGCCGGTCGCCGAGTCGTCGTCCGCCGCGTCGAAGAGCGCCCCGACGGCAGCGCGGACGGCCGCGTCGCGGCCGAGGCCGCGACGCCACTCCTTCTTGAGCGATCCGCGCGCGAACATCGCGCCCGAGCCGACGGCGTGGAAGTCCTGCTCCTCGTAGCGCCCGCCCGTCACGTCGTACGAGAAGATCCGGCCCACCCCACGGTCAGCGTCGTAGCCCGCGAAGAGCGGGACGACGACGAGTCCCTGCATCGCGAGACCCAGGTTGCCGCGGATCATGGTCGCGAGCCGGTTCGCCTTGCCGTCGAGCGACAAGAGCGTGCCCTCGATCTTCTCGTAGTGCTCGAGCTCGAGCTGGAACAGCCGGACGAGCTCGACGGCGAGACCTGCCGTCCCGGCGATGCCGACAGCAGACAGCTCGTCTGCGGGGAAGACCTTCTCGATGTCGCGGCTCGCGATGTGCGAGCCCGCGGTGGCACGGCGGTCCCCCGCCATGACGACCCCGCCGTCGAAGCGCAGCGCGACGATCGTCGTCGCGTGCGGCACGCCGACGTCCTGCGGGACGCCGCCCGGGCGCGCGCCAGGAAGCAGGTGCGGGGCGTGGTCGGCGAGGAAGTCGACGAACGACGACGAACCCGGTCGCATGAAGGACGCGGGCAGCCCTCCTGGTGCGTCAGCGCTCATCGGCAGATCACTCGCCGCCCTTCTGGACGAAGCCGCGGACGAAGGACTCGGCGTTCGTCTCGAGGACGTCGTCGATCTCGTCGAGGAGGGCGTCGACCTCCGCGTCGCGCGACTGCGCCGCGGGCGCTGCGGGCGGGGCCGGCTCGTTCTCCGGGGCTGCGTCGTCGTGGGACTGGTTGACACGTTCCTGACCGGCCATGACTCCTCCTTCGTGCAGGTGCTTCACTCCATCTAACCCCATCGGGGACGCGACGGTGAGGCGTGCCCGCGCCGCGGTCAGGACGTCAGCGCCGCGAGAAATCCTGCGACGTCGTGGGCGTGCGCGGCGAACAGCGGACCGACGTGCTCCGCGGTGCCGCGGTGCGGGTCCAGCATCGACACGCGCTGGAGCGCTGCGGCTCCCGGCACGTCGAGGACGACCGCGTCCCAGCTCGCCGCGTTCACCGCGTCCGCGAAGTGCTCCATGACGCCCCCGCGGAAGTACGCACGCGTGTCGAGCGGAGCGTGCACGACCGCGCGCTCGACCGAGGCGTCGTCGGCCACCCGGTCGACCGCACCCGCCGCGAGGAGGCGCTGATAGACGCCACGCTCGGGCCGCACGTCGCTCCACTGCAGGTCGAGAGCCGCGAGCCGCGGGTGGTCCCACGCGAGGCCCTCACGCTCGCGCATGCGCTCGAGGAGGCGCAGCTTCGCGACCCACTCGACGTCGCGTGCGCACTCCGACGTCGAGCGGCGCAGCCGCGCGAGCACGTCCTCCCAGCGGTCGAGGACGTCGAGCGTCTCGGCGTCGCTCGAGCCGAGCGCGCCGCACGCGTCACGGGCGACCGCGAGCAGCTCCGTCTGGATCTCGAGTGCCGTGCGACGCTCGCCCGAGGCGAGCAGGAGCGGGACGGTGAGGGTCAGGTCCCTGCTCACGGTCGCGACGTCGGGCACCGGGTCGGCGAGCCGCAGCGCGTCGAGCCGCGCCGCAGCGCCGGGCACCCGGTCGAGGTTCTCCAGGACGAACAGCACGAGGCTCGTCGTCCCGAGCTTGAGGTACGTCGCCGTCTCGAGCAGGTTCGCGTCACCGATGATCAGGTGCAGGCGGCGCCAGCGGGCGCGGTCGGCGTGCGGCTCGTCACGCGTGTTGACGATCGGGCGACGCAGGGTCGTCTCCAGCCCCACCTCCGCCTCCATGTAGTCCGCGCGCTGGGAGAGCTGGAAGCCTGCCTCCTGTCCCGTCGGCCCGAGCCCGACGCGGCCCGAGCCGCAGAACACCTGGCGCGTCACGAGGAAGCTCGTGAGCAGGTCCGTGATCGTCGAGAACGGCACGGCGCGGTCGACGAGGTAGTTCTCGTGAGTGCCGTAGCTCGCGCCCTTGCCGTCGACGTTGTTCTTGTAGAGCACGACGTCGATGCCGACCTGCGCGAGCTCGCGCGCCGCAGCGCGCACGACCCGCTCGCCGGCCACGTCCCACACGACGGCGTCACGGGGCGACATGACCTCGGGCGACGAGTACTCGGGGTGCGCGTGGTCGACGTAGAGCCGAGCACCGTTCGTGAGGATCACGTTCGCCGCGCTCGGGTCGTCGTACTCCGGGACGACCGGACGCTCGACCTGCTGGACCGACTGCACGGCCGCGTCACCCGCGTCCGCGTCCGGGTACGACGGGCCGCTCGGCGCCGGCCGCGACGGGTCGTCCGTGAGCAGGGACGGGTGCGCGGCGGCACGGTTGAGGCGGTAGCCGCGCGCGTCCGAGAGCGGGTCCTCGTCGCCGTAGTCCCACCGGGCCGGCCTGCGCTGCGCCGACAGCGCCCGGTAGGCGTTGACGACCTGCGACGACATGAGCATCGCGTTCGCCCTCGGGTTGCCCGGCGTCACGACGCCGTACTCGGTCTCGATGCCCATCACACGCCGCACAGTCACGGCGCCAGCCTAGCCGCGTCGCTACAGGTACTGGCCCGTCGAGCCGACGGTGTCGATCGTGCGGCTCGACGCGCTGCCGCCCTGCTTGGCGTCCTGGACGATCGTCCGGATGAAGACGATGCGCTCGCCCTTCTTGCCGGAGATGCGCGCCCAGTCGTCCGGGTTGGTGGTGTTGGGCAGGTCCTCGTTCTCCTTGAACTCCTCGGAGCACGCCCGCAGCAGGTGGTCGACGCGCAGGCCGCGCGCGCCCGTGGACAGCAGGTCCTTGATCGCGTGCTTCTTCGCACGGTCGACGATGTTCTGGATCATCGCGCCCGAGGCGAAGTCCTTGAAGAACAGCACCTCCTTGTCACCGCTCGCGTACGTGACCTCGAGGAAGCGGTTCGAGTCGTCCTCGGAGTACATGCGCTCGACCGTGCGCTGGATCATCGCCTCGACAGCGGCGGCAGCGGCACCGCCGTGCTCGGCGAGGTCGTCGGCGTGCACAGGTAGGTCGGGCGTCAGGTACTTCGCGAAGATCTCGCGCGCGCCCTCGGCGTCGGGCCGCTCGATCTTGATCTTCACGTCGAGGCGGCCGGGCCGCAGGATCGCGGGGTCGATCATGTCCTCGCGGTTCGACGCGCCGATGACGATGACGTTGTCGAGTCGCTCGACGCCGTCGATCTCCGCGAGGAGCTGCGGCACGATCGTCGTCTCGACGTCGGACGACAGACCCGTGCCGCGCGTGCGGAACAGGGACTCCATCTCGTCGAAGAACACGACGACCGGCGTCCCGTCCGACGCCTTCTCCCGGGCGCGCGCGAAGATCGAGCGGATGTGCCGCTCGGTCTCACCGACATACTTGTTGAGCAGCTCGGGGCCCTTGATGTTGAGGAAGAAGCTGCGCATCTCCCTGTTCGAGCCGTCGCGGGCCGCGACCATGCGGGCGAGCGAGCTCGCGACCGCCTTCGCGATGAGCGTCTTGCCGCACCCGGGCGGGCCGTAAAGCAGCACGCCCTTCGGCGGTCGCAGCCCGTGCTCCCGGAACAGGTCCGCATGGTCGAACGGCAGCTCGATCGCGTCACGGATCTGCTCGATCTGCGGGCCGAGCCCACCGATGTCCTCGTACGCGATGTCGGGGACCTCCTCGAGCACGAGCTCGGACACCTCGCTGCGCGGGACGACCTCGAAGACGAAGCCGCTGCGCGAGTCCGCGACGAGCAGGTCGCCGACGCGCACGTGGGCTCCGTCGAGCGAACCAGCGAGCCGCACGACCCGCTCGTCGTCGGAGCGCCCGACGACGAGCACGCGCTGCTCGTCGAGCTGCTCCTTGACCGTGACGGTCTCCCCGACAGGCTCGTAGCCCCCCGCCTCGATCACGACCATCGCCTCGTTGAGGCGCAGCTCCTGGCCGGGCCGCAGCGTCGCCACGGCGACAGCCGGGCTGACCGCGAGGTGCATCTTGCGGCCCGAGTACAGGACGTCGACCGTCGAGTCGTCGCGCGCCGCCAGGAACGTCGCGTAGCCGCCCGGCGGACGCGCGAGGTCGTCGAGCTGGTCACGCAGCGTGACGATCTGGTTGCGTGCGGCCGTGAGCGCCTCGACGAGACGCTCGTTGCGCGCGGCGAGCATCGTCAGACGCGGGTCGTCGGCGTTCGCGCCGTGCGGGTCCGACGGTCCGTGGCTCGTGTCGTGGCTCATGGTCGCCTCCTCGTCACGGCGCGGCCGGACGGCCGCGCTCGACCTTCGTCACCTCGACCCTACGCGCCTACGCCTCGGGGTTCGCGGCCTGTCCCACATCCCGGCGGACACGACGCACCTTCTTGTCCGAGACGGTGCGCTCGCCGAGGTCCTCCGGCGTCCACTCCTCGCTCGTCGTCGGGTAGTTGCCCTTCGACGGGCGACGACGCCGCACAGGCGCCTCGACGCCGTCGGCCATGCGACGCGCCGTCAGGAGGAAGCCGGTGTGACCGACCATGCGGTGGTTCGGGCGGACGGCGAGACCTTCGAGGTGCCAGCTGCGCACCATCGTCTCCCACGCCTCAGGCTCGGCGAAGCCGCCGTGGTCCCGCAGGTCCTCGGCGAGGCGCGAGAGCTGGGTCGTCGTCGCGACGTAGCAGACGAGGACACCGCCGGGCGCGAGCGCGGCCGCCGTCACGTCGAGGTTCTCCCAGGGCGCGAGCATGTCGAGCACGATGCGGTCGACCGTGCCGGGCTCCGCCACGAGCGGCAGCACGTCCGCGAGGTCGCCACGGCTCAGCGACCACGCCGGGTGCGGGCGGCCGAAGAACGCCTCGACGTTGCCGCGCGCGATCGCGGCGAAGTCCTCGCGCCGCTCGATCGAGTGGACGGAGCCGGAGTCACCGACAGCACGCAGGAGGGACAGCGTGAGCGCACCCGAGCCGACGCCTGCCTCGATCACGCGAGCCCCCGGGAAGATGTCTGCCATCGCGACGATCTGGCCCGCATCCTTCGGGTACACGACGGCGGCGCCGCGCGGCATGGAGAGCGTGTAGTCGCTCAGCAGCGGGCGCAGCGCGAGGTACTCGATCCCCGAGGTGGTCCGCACGACGCAGCCCTCAGGCTGGCCGATGATGTCGTCGTGGCGGAAGTAGCCGCGGTGCGTGTGGAAGGTCGCGTTCTCCTGGAGCGCGATCGTGTGCAGCTTGCCCTTGGGGTCCGTGAGCTGGACGCGCTCGCCGGCGCGGAACGGGCCGCGGCGCACCGCGGCACCTGTCGCCTCGGGGCGGCCGCCCTCGGACGTCGGTCGCACGAGCGCCTCGACGGCGGGCGGCGCGTCGGCTCGCGTGGCGGCGTCGGTCGACGCGTCGGTGGCGGGCGTGGGGCTGCTCGGCGCAGCGGGCTGGCTCTGGGTCACGAGGGGCAAGTCTAGGTCGTGCGCGGCCCGGCTCGCCCGCCCGGTCTCAGCGGCGCTCGAGCGCGGCGACCACGTCGGGCACGCGGACGGTGCCGACGACGACGCGGTCTCGCGTCGCGACCATGACGGGAGCGACGCTCGCGGCTCGCACGGCGGCGAACAGGTCGGCGCCCTCGAGCGTGACGTCGATCGTCGGGGCAGGTGCGAGCGTCGTCGCGGCGGACGACGCCTGGAGGTCGCGGAGACCCGCCGGCACGGCGCGCAGCTCCTCCGCCGTCGCGTGCGCGACCGCGCGCCCCGCTGGGTCGACGAGCACGACGCCGTCGGTGTCCGTCCGCTCGAGCAGCTCGATCGCGGACGCGACCGTCGCCGAGACGGACGTGGCGACCGCAGACCGCACGAAGTCGGACGCACGCAGACGCGTCACCCGGTCGGCACGGCGGGCCGACGCGACACCCGCGTCGGCTCCACGCCACAGCGTCATGGCGATGATGACCGCGAGGATGGCGAGCATCGGGTCGAGGCCGTCGCGATCCGAGAGCAGCGGGCGCACGACGAGCTGGAGGACCACGCCGATCGCGAGCGCACGCCCCAGGAACGCGGCGACGCGCGTGCCTGCATGACGGCGCCCGGTCACCCACCACACGGCGGCCTCGAGGATCATGCCGCCGTCGAGCGGCAGGGAGGGCAGCAGGTTGAACGCCCCGACGAGGAGGTTCGCCCACGCGCCCGAGTACAGCAGGAGCAGCGTCACCAGGTGCGGGACACCCGAGACGGGCCCGTCGAGCGCGAGGTACCCGAGCCAGAGCGCACCGGCCAGGACGAGGTTCGTCACCGGCCCCGAGGCGGCGACGAGGAGGTGGCTGCGGGGCGTCGAGTCGCGCGCCTCGAACGTGGTGTGGCCTCCCCACACGGAAAGCACCACCGCGTCGACGCGGTGCCCGCTGCGTCGCGCGGTCCAGGCGTGGGCGAGCTCGTGGAGCAGGACCGAGCCGAAGAGGACGACGACCATCGCCGCGCAGACGACGATCACGAGCCTCGAGAGCGACCCCGCGTCCGAGGCGAGGCTCGGCAGGAGCGCGAGGCTCCTGCGCGCGGTGGGCGCGTACAGGAACGCGACGACGACCGCACCGACGACCCAGCTCGGGGCCACGACGACCGGAGCTCCCGAGATGTTCGCGACGACGACCCCCTGAGGGTGCCGGCGCCCCGCGCGCCACCTCCGGCCCTGGGCGGGCGTGCGTGCGTCAGCATGGTCCACAGGGACAGCCTAGGGCGACGGCCGTGTCGGTCCCGCCGCCTACCCTGGACGGGTGACCGAACAGATCCTGGCTGCCACCCCTGTCGATCCCGCCGTCGGCCTGGGCGCCGCGGCGGCCGCCGACGAGCCGGGACGCACCCGCCGGGCGCCGGCGCTCTCGCCGTCGCGTACGAACGACTATGTGCAGTGCCCTCTCCTGTTCCGGTTCCGGACGGTCGACCGGCTCCCCGAGCCGCCGAGCCAGGCCGCCGCGCGGGGAACCCTCGTGCACGCGGTCCTGGAGGACCTCTTCGACGCTCCCGCCGGCGAGCGGACGTCCGCGGCCGCGCACGCGCTCGTGCCCGGCGCCTGGGAGAAGCTCCTGCACGAGCGACCCGAGTACTCGACGATGTTCGCCGACGCCGACGAGGCTGAGCGCTGGCTCGGCACGGCAGGTCCCCTGCTCGACACCTACTTCACGCTCGAGGACCCGAACCGGCTCGAGCCGCGAGCCCGTGAGCTCCTCGTCGAGGTCGAGCTCGAGGACGGGCCGCGCCTGCGCGGCATCGTCGACCGGGTCGACGTCGCTCCCGACGGCGCGGTGCGCATCGTCGACTACAAGACGGGCAAGGCGCCCCGACCCCAGTACGGCGCGTCTGCGGCGTTCCAGATGCGCTTCTACGGGCTCGTCGTGTGGCGCACACGACAGACGGTGCCGGCGATGCTCCAGCTCATGTACCTCGGCGACGGCCAGGTCCTCAGGTCCGTGCCGTCGATCGAGGACCTCGAGCGCGCCGAGACGCGCATCCGCTCCGTCTGGTCGTCGATCGTGCGCGACGCAGAGGCGGAGGACTTCGCGCCGAGCAGGTCGCGGCTGTGCGACTGGTGCGCGCACCGCTCCCTGTGCCCGGCGTTCGGTGGCCAGGCGCCAGAGATCCCCGAGGGCGCGATCCGCCTCAACCTCGGGCTCGCCTGAACGCCCCTCGTCAGGCCTCGGCGAGCAGGTCCAGCACGTCCCCCGCCGCCACAGCCGCGATCATCGTCAGGTCGACCGGCTCGAGCGTCGGCACCCGGCTCAGCCCCGGACGCTGCGGCAGGGGCACGACCGACTGCACGCCCACGACCCGGGCACCCGAAGCGGCCGCAGACGCGAGCCCGGGCGGCGAGTCCTCGAACGCGACGCACGACGAGGCGTCCACGCCCAGCCGCTCCGCCGCGACGCGGTACGGCTCGGGGTCCGGCTTGCCGCGGCTCACCTGGTCCCCCGTGACGACCGCGGCAAACGTCCCCTCCGGCACCGCCGCGACGAGCCGCGCGGCGAGCACCTGGTAGGACATCGTCACGAGAGCGCACGGCACACCCGCGACGCGCAACCGCTCGAGCACCTTGCGCGCGCCTGGCCGCCAGGGCATCTCACGGGCCATGGCGTCGCTCACCGACCCGACGAGACGCTCGACGATCTCCGCGCGCCCGAGCCGCACACCACCGCGTTCCTGGAGCACACCCGCCGCCACCAGCAGGTCGGAGCCGACGAGCGAGAGCGCATCCTCGTGGGTCCACGTGTCGCCGGACTCCGCGACGAGCGCCATCTCCGCGGCGATCCAGTACGGCTCGGTGTCGATCAGCGTCCCGTCCATGTCCCACAGGACCGCGGCGGGCAGCGCTCGCCCCGTCGCGGGGTCGACGAGGGCAGACGTCTGCTGCGGAAGAGAAGAAGGCATGCCTCCATCGTGCCTCATCCCGCGAGCCTGACCGCCCGCAACCCCTAGGCTGGAGAGATGGACGAACCGATCCTCCCGGAACTCCCCGACGACCTCGGAAGCCTGCTGCCCGAGATCGAGGGCTCGCCCGCCAGCGACAACGCGGCCGGCTCCGACCAGGGTGCCGTGATGATCGCGGCGTTCGAAGGCTGGAACGACGCGGGCAGCGCCGCGACCTCCGCCGTCCTGCACCTCGCTGAGGTCCTCGGCGCCCAGAAGGTCGACGAGCTCGACCCCGAGGAGTACCACGACTTCCAGGTCAACCGGCCCGTGGTGGCGACGGACGACGACGGCCGCCGCGTGCTGACCTGGCCGACGACGACGGTCAGCGTCGCCGAGCTCGACGGGCGCCGCTTCGTGCTCGTGCACGGCATCGAGCCGTCGATGCGCTGGCGCACGTACTGCAAGGAGCTGCTCGGCATCGCTACCTCGCTGGGCGTGCGCACGGTCATCACCGTCGGCGGCCTGCTCGCCGACGTGCCGCACACCCGTCCGATCCCCGTCTCGGCGACCTCCGAGGATCCTGCGGTCCAGGCGCTCCTGGACGTCGAGCAGAGCGCGTACGAAGGGCCCACCGGGATCGTGGGCGTGCTCCAGCACTCCGCCCAGGAGGGCGGCCTGCGGGCCCTGTCCCTGTGGGCAGCCGTGCCGCACTACGTCGCGCACCCGCCGTCACCCAAGGCGACGCTCGCGCTCGTCGTCAAGCTCGAGGACCTTCTCGGCGTGCATGTCCCCCTCGGTGACCTGCTCGACGACGCACGCGCCTGGGAGCACGGCGTCGACGAGCTCGCCGAGGAGGACGAGGAGATCGCCCAGTACGTCGCGCAGCTCGAGCAGGCCAAGGACACCGTCGAGCTGCCCGAGGCCACCGGAGAGGCGATCGCGCGGGAGTTCGAGCGGTACCTTCGGCGCCGTGAGCGCGGCGACCAGCCCGGTGACCCGCGTCGCGCACGTCCTGGCGCGAAGGACGGCGGCGGCCACGCCGGCACAGCCCGCGGCCCCCTCCCCGGCCCCGCAACCTCCGAGGACGACGAGCCCGAGACCAGCTCCGGGGAATCGTCGCCGCCGACCGACTGACACGCCCGAAGCCGACCTCTCCCGCTCGTGCGAGGCTTGGGGCATGGATTTCCGCATCTTCACCGAGCCCCAGCAGGGCGCCTCCTATGACGACCAGCTCGCGGTGGCTCGCGCCGCCGAGGACCTGGGCTTTGACGCCTTCTTCCGCTCTGACCACTACCTGCGGATGGGGGACGGCTCTGGCCTTCCCGGCCCCACCGACTCATGGACGACGCTTGCAGGCCTCGCCCGCGAGACGAGCACGATCCGCCTCGGCACGCTCGTGACGTCCGCCACGTTCCGCCACCCGGGCGTCCTCGCGATCCAGGTCGCGCAGGTCGACCAGATGTCAGGCGGTCGTGTCGAGCTCGGCCTCGGCGCAGGCTGGTTCGCGCGCGAGCACGCCGCCTACGGCCTGCCGTTCCCGGCCAAGCGCTTCGGGATGCTCACCGAGCAGCTCGAGATCCTCACCGGGCTGTGGGGCACTCCGCTCGACGAGACGTACTCGCACTCGGGTGAGGTCTACACGCTCGAGGACTCCCCCGCCCTGCCCAAGCCTGTCCAGCGCGACCCGCTGCACGCCGACCGTGCAGGCGTGCCGATCATCATCGGCGGCGGTGGGCCGGCCAAGACGCCGGCGCTCGCCGCGCGGTTCGCGACCGAGTACAACCAGGCGTTCCCTGCGAAGGACACGATCCGTGAGCGGTTCGACGTCGTGAACGCGGCATGCGAGGCCGCCGGCCGTGACGCGTCGACGCTGTGCCGCTCCGCCGCACTCGTCCTCTGTGTCGGCACCGACGACGCTCAGGTCAGGGCGCGTGCCGCAGCGATCGGCCGCGAGCCCGACGAGCTGCGCCAGAACGGTGTCGCCGGCACCGTGAGCGAGGCCGTCGAGACGATCGGCGCGCTGCGCGAGTCGGGCGTCGAGCGCCTCTACCTCCAGGTCCTCGACCTGCACGATCTCGACCACATCGAGCTCGTGGCCTCGCAGATCATCCCGCAGGTCGGCTGAGGCGACAGACGCGTGGGGCCGGGCCCGCCCGGCCCCACGCGTCTGTCAGATCCGGACGCCGAGGAGCGCGTTGACCGCGCGAGCGATGACGCCGGGTGCGCCCTCGTGGACCGCGACGTCGTCACGGCTCGACTCGGTGACCGCACGCTCCGCCCACGCGTCGACCGCCCGCAGGGCCGCCGGGGCGTCGAGATCGTCGCGCAGCGCCGCACGCATCGCAGCGAGGGTCGTCGCGGCCTCGGGGCCGCCGTTGCCCGACACGGCCTCCCGCCACCGGGCGAGACGCACCTGTGCGCGCGCGAGGTCGGCGTCGAACCACTCCCACTCAGATCGGTAGTGGTGGTCGAGCAGCGCGAGCCGGATCGCCATCGGGTCGACGCCCTGCTCGAGCAGGCGCGACACGAGCACGAGGTTGCCGCGCGACTTGCTCATCTTCTCGCCCTGGTAGGACACGAGACCGACGTGCAGGTGCGACGTCGCACGCTCGCCGTCCGCGAGCAGCCGCAGGTGCGACGTGCTCATCTCGTGGTGCGGGAAGAGCAGGTCGGCGCCGCCACCCTGCACGTGGAACTCGCCGCCGAGGCCCTCGCGCGCGATGACCGCGCACTCGACGTGCCAGCCCGGACGACCCGTGCCGAGGCTCGCACCGTCCCACGCGGGCTCGCCCGGACGCTCTCGCCGCCACAGCAGCGGGTCGAGCGGGTCACGCTTGCCGACGCGCGCCGGATCACCGCCGCGCTCGCGGAAGAGGGCGGTCATGGTGTCGCGGTCGAGCCGGGCGACATCACCGAAGCCCGGGTCGACGCTCAGGTCGGCGTAGACGTCTCCCAGCTCCGGCTGGCTGCCGCCCGCACCCGGCTCGTTCGGCACCCGGTACGCCGCGCCCCCGGCGACCAGCTTCTCGACCGCGGCGGCGACCTCCGGGATGGTCTCGACCGCGCCGAGGTACACGTCCGGGGGCACGACGCCGAGCGCCGTCATGTCGGCGGCGAACAGTGCGATCTGCTCGCGCGCGAGGTCGCGCCAGTCGACCCCCGTCGCGTTCGCACGCTCCAGGAGAGGGTCGTCGACGTCGGTCACGTTCGACACGTACGTCACCGTGCGGCCCGCGTCGAGCCACGCACGCACCAGCAGGTCGAACGAGACGTAGGTCGCGGCGTGGCCGATGTGCGTCGCGTCGTACGGCGTGATGCCGCAGACATAGAGGCCGGCACGGTCGCCCGGGACGGGCTGGACGCGCTCGCCGCTCGACGAGTCGACGAGCGACGGCATCACGCCGTCAGCGTCGGGAAGGACAGGGATCTGCGGTCTGGGCCAAGCGTGCACCGACCCAGCCTAGCGGCAGGACACCGCAGCCCTGGACCCGCCAGGAGGCGCCTAGACGCCGCCCGTCGCCGTCACGGCGCCCGCGCCGAGGAGGATCACGACGACCACGGCGAGCACCAGCCGGTAGATGACGAACGGCAGGTACGAGCGAGTCGAGACGAGCTTGAGGAACCAGATGATGACGCCGTAGCCGACGACGAACGCGATCACGGTCGCGACCAGGATCGGCAGCAGGCCCGGCGTGCCCGCCGTCCCGAGCTCGTCGAACGAGCCGACGAGCTTGTAGAGACCCGACCCGAGCACGGCCGGGATCGCCAGGAGGAACGAGTAGCGGGCCGCAGCCTCACGCGTGTAGCCGAGCAGGCGCCCCATCGTGATCGTCCCGCCGGACCGGGACACGCCCGGGACGAGCGCCATCGCCTGCGCGAGACCGAACAGGATCGCGTGCCGCGGGCCGATCGTGTCGAGCGTCCGCTCCTGGCGCGCGAAGCGGTCAGCAACACCGAGCAGGATGCCGAAGACCGCGAGGGTCAGGGCCGTCAGGTAGAGGTTGCGGAACGTCGCGTCGATCGCGTCCTCGAGGAAGAGCCCGCCGACGACGATCGGCACCGAGCCGAGCGCGATCCACCACGCCATCCGCGCGTCCGCGTCACCCTCGCCGAGGCGGGCCCGCCACCCCGTGCCGTGCGCGCCCGTCAGCGCCCGCCACCACGCGGCGCAGATCCGCGCGATGTCCTTGCGGAAGTACAGGACCACCGCGGTCTCGGTACCGATCTGCGTGATCGCGGTGAACGCGGCTCCCGGGTCCGAGGACCCGATCAGCTCGCCCACGATGCGCAGGTGCGCCGACGACGAGATGGGCAGGAACTCGGTGAGGCCCTGGACGAGGCCGAGGACGATCGCTTCCCAGACATTCACAAGCCGACACTCTACGGGCCACGGCTGGCGCGCGGCCCGGCGACGCGAGGGCGTCACGTGCGGAACGTGTGACGACCGCGTGCCGACGCCGCCGCGCCTGCACCGCCCGGACGGGACGCGACCGGTAACCTGCCCGCATGGAGCTGCGGCAGCTGGGCACGACCGGGATGCGCGTCTCCGAGCTCGGGCTCGGGACGATGACATGGGGACGGGACACCGACGAGATCGACGCCGCGGAGCAGTTCCGTGACTTCCTCGACGCGGGCGGGACGCTCATCGACACGTCGGCGTCGTACGCCGACGGGACGAGCGAGGAGGTCGTCGGCAGCCTCCTCGCCGAGGTTCGCCGCGAGGACGTCGTCCTCTGCACGAAGGCTGGCGTCCGGTCGACGTCGCGCGGCAACGTCCTCGACGCGTCCCGCGGAGCCGTGCTCGGCTCGCTCGACGCGTCGCTGCAGCGACTCGGCACCGATCACGTCGACCTGTTCCTCGTCCAGAACCCCGACCCGCGCACCCCGCTCGACGAGACCCTCTCCGCGCTGCAGCGCGCCGTCGACTCTGGTCGCGCGCGGTACGTCGGGCTGTCCAACCATCCCGCGTGGCAGCAGGCGCGCGCTGCGACGCTCCTCGAGCAGGCAGGCCTCGAGCTGGCCGCGGTGGAGATGGAGTACTCGCTGCTCGAGCGCGGGGTCGAGCGTGAGGTGGTCCCCGCAGCGCTCGCGCTCGGGTCCGGCCTCGTGGCGTGGTCGCCGCTCGGCCGCGGCGTGCTGAGCGGCAAGTACCGCCGCACGATCCCGGCAGACTCCCGTGCCGCGTCGACGCACCTCTCAGGGTTCGTGCAGCCGTACCTCGACCAGGAGTCGAGCGGGATCGTCGAGGCCGTGGCGATCGCCGCCGCCGGGCTCGGCCGTTCGATCCTCGAGGTGTCGCTCACGTGGCTGCGCGGGCGCCCCAGCGTCTCGAGCGCGCTCGTCGGCGCACGCACGCCCGGCCAGCTGCGGACGTCGCTCGCCGCCCTCGACCTCGAGCTGCCCCCTGAGGTGAGCGCCGCTCTCGACGAGGTCAGCGCCCCCGCGACCGGCTATCCCGAGCGGCGCTGACTCAACGGTCGCGGTTCGCGAGCTCCTCGACCTCGTCCTCGCTCAGGCCCTCGAGCTCGTCGTCGTCGAGGTCGCTCCCGGCGTCGTCCAGGTCGTCCTCGTCGATGTCGTCGTCGTCCAGGTCGTCCTCGTCGTCGTCCTCGTCGTCCTCCGCGACGTAGAACGGGAGCGCCTCGCCGTACGTCGAGGCGATGGCCTCGTCATACACGTCGAAAGCGTCCGCGAGGACGTAGTACGCCTCGTCGACCGCGGGGTCGTCCTCTCCGCGTCGGCCGACGATCGCGCCCAGGTGCGCCTCGAAGGCGGCGACGAGACGATCCAGTGCGGCACGCGGTTCGACGGTCATGGCAGCAACGGTAACCCTCTCGCGTGCACAATGGCAGTCGGCGGGTCGTCCCGCCGCCGTCCGACCGATCCGTCAACCGGGAGGAACCGCCCATGACCGCTCGCTCCGACCGCCGCACCCCGGTCCCCCGCCACGGGGAGTACGAGTACCGCACCGTGTCGATCGCCCGCGACGTCTCACGCCACGACGCGGCACGCATGCTCACGGAAGAGGCCGAGTACGGCCGCTGGGAGCTCGCGACGTCGAGCCTCTACGTCGGCGGGGAACGCCGCGTCATGCTCCGCCGCCGGATCATCCGCGCCCGGAACACCCTGAGGGCGTTCGACTGACGCCCGCACGGGCAGAGCCGGACCTGGGACCGCGCGTCAGCCCTGCGTGAGGAGCCGGTCGAGGACGCGCACGCCGAAGCGCAGCGCACTGACGGGCACACGCTCGTCGACGCCGTGGAACATGCCGGCGAAGTCCAGCTCCGGCGGCAGCTGCAGCGGAGCGAAGCCGTAACCCGTGATGCCGAGGCGCGCGAGCGACTTGTTGTCCGTGCCACCAGAGAGCATGTAGGGCAGCACGACCGCGCCCGGGTCCTCCACGAGGACCGCGTCGACCATGCGGTCGACGAGCGCGCCGGTGAGAGGCGCCTCCAGACCGATGTCCTCGTGGATCGTCTCGATGCGCACGTGCGGTCCGGCGAGCTCATCGAGGACGGCACGCATCGAGTCCCGCTCGGCCGGGAGGAAGCGCGTGTCGAGGACGCCGGTCGCCGTGCCCGGCACCACGTTGGCCTTGTAGCCGGCGTCGAGCTGGGTCGGCGTGGCCGTGTTGCGCAGGGTGGCCCCGACGAAACGGCCTGCCGACCCGAGCGCCTCGACGAGCGTGTCGACCGCACGCGGGTCCTCGGCGTCGTAGCGCAGGCCCGTGAGGTCCGCGACGCCGCGCAGGAGCGCCTGGACCGTCGGCGTGAGCGTGAGCGGCCACGGGTGGGCCGCGATGCGGGAGACCGCACTCGCGAGGTGCGCGACGGCGTTGTCCGGGTTGACCTGAGAACCGTGACCCGCGCGGCCGTCCGCGACGAGCCGGAGCCAGCCGAGCCCCTTCTCGGCGGTCTGCAGCAGGTACGCGCGTCGTCCGCCGAGCTCGACCGAGAACCCGCCGACCTCGCTGATCGCCTCGGTCGCACCGGCGAACAACTCGGGACGGTGCTCGACCGCCCAGCCGGCGCCGAACGGTCCGCCCGCCTCCTCGTCCGCGAAGAACGCGAGCACGACGTCGCGCGCGGGCTTGCGCCCCTCGCGCACCATCTGCCGCACGACCGCGAGGATCATCGCGTCCATGTCCTTCATGTCGACCGCGCCGCGGCCCCACAGCATGCCGTCGATCTCCTCGCCCGAGAACGGGTCGACCGTCCAGTCGGGAGCGTGCGCCGGCACGACGTCGGTGTGGCCGTGCAGCACGAGGGCCGGCAGGCTCGGGTCGGTCCCCTCGAGGCGCGCGACGACGCTCGCACGGCGCGGTGCGGACTCGAAGAACGTCGTCTCGAGCCCGACCTCCTCGAGCAGGCCCTGGACGTACTCGGCTGCCGTGCGCTCACCCGGGCCGGAGCCGTCCCCGTAGTTGGACGTGTCGATCCGCAGCAGCTCGCGGCAGATCGTCACGACCTCGTCCTCGGCCTGCGGGACAGGGGGCGCGGCGGGGGCGACGTGCTCGGAGGTCATGCGTCACACGCTACCGGGAGCGAGCACCGCCCGAGCGTCCGTGTCACGCGAGCCCGCGCCGTGCCAGCAGCGCCGCGGGCGAGGCTGGTCGTCCGCGGAGCCGCTCGAACGCGACCATCGGGTCGACGGACCCGCCGACGGCGAGCAGCTCGCGCCGGAACCTCTCCCCCGCCTCCCGGCTCAGGCCGCCGCTCTCGTGGAACCACTCGATGAGGTCCGCGGCGAGGACCTCCGACCAGAGGTACGCGTAGTAGGCCGCGTCGTAGCCACCCCCGAACACGTGCGCGAAGTACGTCGAACGGTAGCGGGGAGGCACGCACGGCACGTCGAGGCCCGCGGCCGCGAGCGCAGCCTGCTCGAAGCGCTCGACACCGTCCGCCCCGTCCGGGAGCGCTCCGGCCAGCTCGCTCTCGGTCATCGAGTGCCACGCGAGGTCGAGGAACGTCGCGGCGAGCATCTCGGTCGTCGCGACGCCCTGACCGTGGCGCTGCGAGCCCCGCAGCCTCTCGATCGTCTCGTCGGGCAACGGCTCGCCCGTCGCGTGGTGCACCGCGTACCTGCGCAGCAGCGCGGGCTCCCACGCCCACGTCTCGTTGACCTGCGAGGGCACCTCGACGACGTCCTGCGGCACCTCCGTGCCTGACTGCGAAGGTCGGCGGACGTCGGAGAGCAGCACGTGCAGCGCGTGACCGGTCTCGTGGAACGCCGTGACGACGTCGTCCCACGTCATCAAGGTCGGCTGCCCCGGCGCTGGCCGTGCGACGCTGAGCACGTTGAGGACGACCGGACGCGTCCCCGTCAGGTGCGACTGGTCGACGAGCGCGGTCGACCACGCGCCGCCCTGCTTCGCCGGACGTGCGAGGAAGTCGCCCAGGAAGAGCCCGAGGCCGGTCCCGTCCTGCGCACGCACCTCCCAGACGCGCACCTCGTGGTGGTAGCCGTGCAGGTCCGGGCGTGCGTGGAACGTGATCCCGTACGACGCCGTCGCTGCGGCGAACACCCCGTGCTCGAGGACCCGGTCGAGCTCGAGGTAGGGACGCAGCGCGGCGTCGTCGATCGCGTGACGCTCGCGGCGCAGACGCTCGCCCGCCCACGTCACGTCCCACGGCTCGAGCGGGCCTGCCGCGTCGCCGAGCTCGACGTCGAGGACGGCCTGCATGTCCGCGAGCTCGGCGGCAGCGTTCGCGACCGCGCCGGGGACGAGCGGCGCGAGCACCTCGCGGACACGGTCCGGCGTGCCCGCCGTCGTCACCTGCGTGACGTACGTCGCGTGGTCGCGGAACCCGAGCAGCGCTGCCCGCTGCGCGCGCAGACGCACGATATCGACGACGAGCGCTCGCGAGTCGTGCTCCCCAGCCGCGCCTCGCGTCGTGGCGGCGCGGTGCACCTCCTCGCGCAGACCGCGGTCCGCGAGCCTCGCCTGGACCTCCTGCTGGGTCGGTGAGCCGAGCGCGAGTAGCCACCCGTCCTGGTCGGCGTCCTCGGCAGCGGCGCGCGCCGACGCGATTTCGTCCTCGGTCAGGCCGACGAGTCGCCCGACGTCGCGGACGTGCACACCCGCCGCCGTCGACGCCGCGACCACCGTCCGGGAGAACGCGGACTCGAGCTCGGCGAGCCGCACGTTGATGCGCAGCAGCTCCTCACGCTGCTCCGACGGCAGGTCCGCACCCGACCGCCGGACGTCGCGCAGCCGGTCGTCGAGGAGGCGGCGTCCCGGCTCGTCGCAAGCGACCTCCCCGCGCTGTAGGCGCTCGGCCAGCTCGACCAGGCGCGCGCGGACGCCGGCGTGCATGGCCATCGCGTCGTCGTGCGCCGACAGCTCCGCCGTGAGCTCGTCCTCAAGGTCCTCGAGCTCCGGGGTCGGGTCTGCGTCCAGCAGCGCCGACATCACGGTCAGGGCCCGGTCGAGAAGGTCGCCGGTGAGCTCGAGCGCGTCGAGCACGTTCTCGACCGTCGCGGGCGACGCGTCCGACGCGATCGCCTCGACCTCAGCCACCTCCTGCGCGATACCGGCGCGGATCGCAGGTCCGATGTGCTCCACGCGGATGCTCGCGAAGTCCGGCAGGCCGTACGGCAGTGCCGAGGCTCTCGCGAGAGGATTGTGCGGGTCGAGGGTCGGCGCTGTCACCGGGACAGTCTGACACCGCGCGCGTGCGGCAAGCGCTCAGACGAGCCGCACCGCCAGGACCGCGACGTCGTCTCGCTCGCTCGCCGCGCCCATCCGCTCGACCATGTCAGCGACGAGGCGCTCGAGCGGTGCTTGCGCCAGGTCAGCGAGGATCTCTGCGAGCTGCGTCAGCGAGCTCGCCATCGGCCTGCCGCGCCGCTCGACGAGCCCGTCCGTGAACAGGAGCATCGTGTCGCCGTGCTCCAGGACGTGCTCATGGTCCGCGCGGTTCGCCCCCGGTGCGACGCCGAGCATGAGGTCAGAACGTCCCCGCAGCACCTTGACGCCGCCCGCGACGTCGACGACGACGGGCGACAGGTGCCCAGCGCTCGACCACACCACGCGCGCCGGCCCGCCCTCCACGAACGGCGGGATGACCTGCGCGACGGCGGCCGTCGCCATCGTGCGCGTCGACAGGCGCAGGTTCGCGTCGTCGAGACGGCTCAACAGTCGCGATGGCGCCTCGAGGGAGTCGGCGACGAAGCCGCGCAGCATCGAGCGAAGGTTGCCCATCTGCGCGGCCGCGGCGATGTTGTGCCCGACGACGTCGCCGATGATCAGCGTCGTCGCGCCGTGGACGTGGATCGCGTCGTACCAGTCACCACCCACCTGCTCCCCGCGGCTCGCAGGGAGGTAGCGCGCCGCGAGCTCGAGCCCCGGTACCTCTGGGAGCTTCGTCAGGAGCGCCGACTGGAGCGTGTACGCGACCGCAGCGCGAGCCGCGAGCAGCTCGGCACGCTCGAGCGCGCGCGCCACGTAGGTCGTCACGGCCCGCTTCATCCGCTGCGTCTGCGGCGTCGTGACGTGCTCGTCCGACCAGCCGAGCCAGAGCCAGCCGTCGAGAGGCGCGTCGTCGGCACGCTCGACACGGAACGGCAGGTAGACCTCCCCGTCGACGTACGCGGACGTGTGCCCGGAGAGGTGCGGGTACTCCGCGACGACGTCGGACCGCGTCGGATAGAAGCGTGCCTGCCCGTCCGCGACCGAGTGCGGCCCGGGATGGTCCGCCGACGCCTGCAGCTCGGAGTACTCCATCGGGAGGTCCTCAGGAAGGTGCGAGCCCTCGACAGCGTCGAAGCGGCCGTCGACCTGCACGATCACGGCGCTGTAGGCGACGTCGAGCTGGGCGTGCGCGAGCTCGGTCACGACGCGGGCGACGTCCTGCGTCGTCGCCGTCGCACCGAGCCCCTCGCTGAACGTCAGGAGCACGCGGTTGATCCGGTCGACCGTGCTCGCGCTGCGCTCCGCAGTGCTGAGCCGCTCGAGGATCTCCCGGGCGACGACGCGCGCGGAGCAGACCGCCGCGAGCTCCGTGAGCCGCGCGACCGTCGTGTTGTCGAAGTCCCGCGGCTCGCGCGACATGATGCTGAGCGCACCGACCACGTGGCCGTGCACGTCACGCACCGGCACGCCCGCGTACGACCGGAAGCCCCAGAACTGTGCCCAGCCGCGCCGCGCGAGGTCTTCGTCGGCCTCCGCGTCGTTGACGACCTGGGGGGCGGCGTTCCGCACGATCGCGTCCGTCAAGGGCGCCTCGTCCGCGACCTCCCGCGCGAAGTCGAGAGACTCCCGCAGACCGTACGCGCCGGGCAGCGCGTACCCGGTCGGGCTCTCGAGCGCGACGACGCCCGCATCAGCGCCGGACACGGACGCAGCGATCGCTGCGATCCGGTCGAGCTCCTCGTCCGCGAGGCCGTTCGGGGCCGCCGGCCCGGTCGTCTCGCGGTGGCTCCGCGGGTCGGTGATCATTTGCCTATTCTCCACGATGCACCGCCGCACCTCGACAATGCCTCGCCGCGGGACCTGGTCGATCGCTGGACGTGTCCCGAGAGCGCATCCCTCGCGACCCGAGAGCCGTCCCTCCGCCGGTGCGCGCAGCCCGTCCTGGCCGGTCGCCGTGGCAGCGATCACGCCGATGTGAACTTCAGGCTCGAGCCGTGCTATGTTTCTTCCCGCAGCCAGACGGGCCAAAGCCCAGAAGGTTCCACTCGTCCGGGTGGCGGAATGGCAGACGCGCTAGCTTGAGGTGCTAGTGCCCTTTATCGGGCGTGGGGGTTCAAGTCCCCCTCCGGACACCACAGAAGGCCCAGGATCCACGGATCCTGGGCCTTCGTCGTCTCTGCCGACTGCTCCGCCGGACCGACGTCCTCGCCACGTGCCCTACGTCACGGTCGCCCGGCCGCCTCGTCCCCCGCGCCATCCGAGTCAACGCCCGCGAGCCGCGACACCGCACGCTCGTAGGTCGCCAGCACGGCGCGCTCCGCGAGCCGCGCCAGATCAGCACCGTCCCGCCCGAGCCGTCCGTGCAGATGGTCGACCCAGGCGCCCGGGACCGCCGTCACACCGTAGTGAGCACCAGCGATGACACCCGTGACCCAGCCCGTCGTCGCCGTGTCGCCACCCGCCTGGACCGCCGCGACGAGCGCACGCTCAAGATGCGTGCCACCCCGGCCGTTCGCCGTCGACACGAGCGCCGCCCAGGCCACCTGGACCGCCTCGACAGCCAGCCCGTCATTCTCGAACAACGTCGGAGCAGCCGCTGCCGCCTCTGCCACGTGGTCCTCCCACCGGCGGCGCAGGTGCCCGGGGACCGAGGCGAGACCCTCGTCGAGCGACCCCGGGCCGTCGAGGATCGCCGCACGTGTCGCGTGGGCCCACAGGAGCGCCGGCGCGAGCGCCTCAGGCCCCCCGTGGAGAGTCGTGACGAGCACCTTGACCGCCCGCGTGAGACGCGGCGCACCCTCGGGCTCGAGGAAGCCGAGCGCCGCGACGGCGGCCACCACCAAGCAGCTGCTCGTCACAGGACCACGCTCACGCTCGTGGCGCCGACGGGCGTTGCGGCGCGCGCACTGCGCGGCAGGCAGCCCCGGCGACCGGTCGAGCTGGTCGGACACGAGCCGCAGCACCGCCGTCGTCGCGGGGTCGAGCTGCTGGCCGCGGCGGAGCACGTCGAGCCACGACCGGACGACGGCGTCCTGCTCCCGGGCGTCGAGAAGGTCACCGCCGCGCGCGAGCACCTCGAGCACGGGGATCGCGAGCTCCGTCGCCCCGGTCCACTCCCCCGGGTCCTGACCGGCCACCGCGAGCATCACGACGGGGACCGTCGGCGCGAGAGGGCCCCGCCCGACGTATCCGGCCCCGAGCGCGTCACCGGCCGACGCCGCGACGACCGCGCCCACCGCGCGGCGCACCTGCGCGCCCGTCAGCGCCGGGACGGGAGGCGGTGGGGCGAGGTCGACCGGGCCGTCGTCGTCGACAGCCTCGCCCGGCGCGAGGTCGACGAGGCCGTCGTCGACCCCGGCCACCGGGGCGCCGTCCTGCGACGTGGCAGGCACGTCCTGGTCCGCTGCCTCGTCGCGCCGCCGGCCACGGCTCAGCCGAGAGACGAGACCGAGCCGCAGCTCCCTCAGCACGCCGCTCCCGCGCTCACTTCTGCGACGCTCCCATGGTCGTCACCGGCTGCGACGCAGGGCGCTGATCGCCGCGAGCGCGACGACGACACCGACCAGCTGACCGCCGAGGATCACGCGATTGAGGTCGAGCGCGGGTCGCCAGGTGACCGTGCCACCCGAGACGACGTACGCACCGACGGGGCGGACGCGCACGCCGAACCCTCCGCCGCCCCCTGACGCCTCCGCAACGCTCGAGCTGGCCGTGGCGCCGTCGTCCGACACCTGCGCCGCGCGCACGAGGTCGGGTGTCGACCCCGTGCCGAAGCCGTGGCCCCCACCGCCGACCACCCTCGCGACCGGGATCACCGTCGCGCCGTCCACCTCGTAGGGCTCTCCGAACGCCCGGCGGACGGTGAGGGCGTCGCGCGCGGCCTCGACCGCGAGGCTCGCATGGTCGGTGATGTTCACGAGATCGCCCTCCAGGGTGTATGTCGACCCCTTCATCCTGACGCAACCGAGCCCGCAGGTCGACGAGCGTCCGTCCCCGCTGCGCAGAGAGGAGCGGGGACGGACAGCACGAGGCCGGGACGACCCCTCGGTCGTCCCGGCTCCGTGATCCGTGCAGGACCTCTCTCATCGTCGCCCCGCACGCGGGCCTCGGCACGCCGGTTCACTGGAAGTCGCGCGACCTGGTCGGTACCTGGAGGGAGAGCGGCGCGAGGTGCTCGGCGACGAGGTTGGTCGCGCCGTCGGCACGCTCGAGCCGGCCGCGCACCACGAGAGCGGCGCTCGTCCGGGCGACCTGCCGGAAACGTGACCACAGCCCGGGGCTGCACACCACGTTGAGGAGGCCGGTCTCGTCCTCGAGCGAGATGAAGGTGACGCCACGTGCGGTTCCGGGGCGTTGGCGGTGGGTGACGACACCAGCGACGGCGACCCGCCGTTCGGCCTCGTGGACGGTCGCCTTCGCGACGGTGAGCACCCCTGCCGCGTCGAGGCCGTCGCGCACGAACTGCGTCGGGTAGGACTCGGGCGAGATGCCGGTCGCCCAGACGTCCGCGACGGACGTCTCGACGTCGTCCATCCCGGGCAGGGTGGGCGCCTCGACGCCGACGCTCACGCCTGGGAGCGTGTCGGGGCCTTCCTGGGCGAGCGCGGCGGCGGCCCACAGGGCGGGACGCCGGGCGCCGGTGAAGCAGTCGAGGGCTCCTGCGGTCGCGAGCGCCTCGAGGTGGGCGACGGTCAGGTCCACACGGCGGGCGAGGTCGCGCAGGCTGACGAACGGACCGTCGGCACGTGCGGCGAGGATCCGCTCGGCCACGGTGTCCCGGACGCCGCGGATGCCCCCGAGCCCGAGCCGCACCGCGAGGTCGCGGCGCGGCCTGGCTGCAACGTCGCCTCCGGGCAGCGGTTCGAGGACGGGCTGCACGCCGGAGAGCTGGACGTCGGGCCGCAGGACCGTCACACCGTGGCGGCGGGCGTCGGCGACGAGCGTCTGCGGCGAGTAGAAGCCCATGGGCTGCGCAGCGAGCAGGCCCGCGTAGAAGGCGGCGGGGTGGTGCACCTTGAGCCACGCGCTCGCGTACACGAGGTAGGCGAACGAGTAGGCGTGCGACTCGGGGAAGCCGAAGTCCGCGAAGCCCTTGAGCTTGTCGAAGATCTGCTCCGCGACGTCGTTCTCGACGCCGTTCGCCGCCATCCCGTCGATGAGGCGGGCGTGGAGCGCCTCCATGCGCTCGGTCGAGCGCTTGGACCCCATCGCACGCCGCAGCTGGTCGGCCTCGGCGGGGGTGAAGTCCGCGACGTCGATCGCCATCTGCATGAGCTGCTCCTGGAAGAGCGGGACGCCGAGCGTCTTGGCGAGGGACTTCTCGAGGCGCGGGTGGAGGTAGGTGACCGGCTGCCTGCCGCGGGCACGCTCGATGTACGGGTGCACGGACTGGCCCTGGATCGGTCCGGGGCGGATGAGCGCGACCTCGATCACGATGTCGTAGAAGGTGCGCGGCCGCAGGCGCGGCAGGGTCGCCATCTGGGCGCGCGACTCGACCTGGAACACGCCGATCGTGTCGGCGGCGCACAGCAGCTCGTACACGCCTGGGTCCTCGGGGGGCAGGCCGTGCAGCGTGAGCTCGACACCCTCGTGCTCGTGGACGTGCTCGAACGCGATGCGCAGCGCGGTGAGCATGCCGAGCCCGAGGAGGTCGAACTTCACGAGGCCTGCGTCGGCGCAGTCGTCCTTGTCCCACTGCAGCACGGTCCGTCCGGGCATGCGGGCCCACTCCACCGGGCACACCTCGACGACGGGCCGGTCGCACAGGACCATGCCGCCCGAGTGGATGCCGAGGTGCCGGGGCAGGCGCAGCATCTTCTCCGCGAGGTCGATGACGGGCTCGGGGACCTTGCCCTCTTCCTGGAGGGACGGCGGCCTGTGCTCGGGCACGACGTCGCGGCCGTCCTCGCTCAGCCGGGGCTGTGCGACGGGCTGCGCGGCGACCGCTCCCGCACGGGAGACGGTCCACCACGGGCTGTCCGGCTCGGTGCCCCGCAGGGAGCCCCATCGTTCGATCCCCTTGCTCCAGGCGTCCTGCTGGCCGACGTCGTACCCCAGCGCGCGGGCAGCGTCGCGCACCGCGGACTTGGGGCGGTAGGAGATCACGTTGGCGACCTGGGCGGCGTGACGGCGGTCGAACCTCTCGTAGACGTGCTGGATGACCTCCTCGCGGCGCGCGGACTCGATGTCGACGTCGATGTCGGGCGGGCCGTCACGCTCCGGTGCGAGGAAGCGCTCGAAGAGCAGGCCGTGGCGCACGGCGTCGACGGCGGTGATACCGAGGGCGTAGCAGACGGCCGAGTTCGCGGCCGACCCGCGGCCCTGCGCGAGGATGCCGTGGCGACGGCAGAACTCGACGATGTCATAGACGATGAGGAAGTAGCCGGGGAACCCGAGCGTCTCGATGATGTCGAGCTCGTGGTGGATCTGCGCCCACGCCCCCGCGACGTTCTCGTCCTCGGGCGGCCCGTACCGCTCACGTGCACCGACCTGCACCAGCTCGCGCAGCCAGGACGCTTCGTCGTGCCCCTCGGGCACGGGATACGGCGGCAGGCTGGGGGCGACGAGGTGCAGGTCGAACGCGCACTCTGCGGCGAGCTGCGCAGCCGTGGCGACCGCCTCGGGGTGCGCTCGGTGCCGGACGAGCATCTCGGCACCTGACCTGAGGTGGGCGGTCGCCGCCCCGGGGAGCCACCCGTCCATGTCGTCGAGCGACCGGCGGGCCCGGACCGCGGCGAGGGCTGCGGCGAGCTCGCCGTCCTGCGGCCGGGCGTGGTGGACGTTGCCCGTCGCGACGAGCGGCAGACCGGCGGCTGCGGCGAGATCTGCGAGGGCCGTGTTGCGCTCGCCGTCGTACGGGTCGCCGCCGTCGGTGATCTCGACCGCCACGTTGCCCGGGCCGAAGAGGTCGACGAGCCGGTCGAGCTCGCGGCGCGCGTCCCGGGTCCGGGCGGCGGTGCAGGGCTCGGTGCCGTGCACCGGGCACGGGACGGGGCGACGCCTGCCGCCCGGGAGGCGGGCTGGCGAGTGGGCCGGCCGGGGGCACCCGTCGCCGCGCAGCGCCTGGCGCACCGATCCCTTGCGGCAGCCGGTGAGCACGAGCCAGTCGCCGTCGGCGCGTGCGGCGAGGTCCTCGAGGTCGAAGCGGGGCACGCCCTTGCGCCCGCCCGCGAGGTGCGCGTCGGCGATCGCGGCGGACAGCGAGCGGTACCCGCGGGGGCCGCGGGCCAGCACGAGCAGGTGGGTCGCGCGCGGGTCCGGGGTCCCGGTCGGTTCCTCGGGCTCGTCGCTGCCGCGCAGGAGGTCCTCGGGGGTGGGCAGGTGCAGCTCGGCACCGAACACGGTGGCCAGGTCGGCGCGGCGAGCAGCCTCGGCGAAGCGGACGACGCCGTACAGCCCGTCGTGGTCGGTCAGTGCGAGCGCGTCGAGGCCGAGCCGGACCGCCTCGGCGACGAGCTCCTCGGGCTGGCTCGCGCCGTCGAGGAAGCTGAACGCCGAGTGGGCGTGCAGCTCGGCGTAAGGGACGTGGTCAGTCATAGCTCGCCTCGACGTACCAGCTCCCGCGCGAGCTGGACAGGAGGAGGGCGCGGCTCGTCCCGGCGGGCTCCTCGACGAGGACCTGCAGGTAGACGCTGCGTTCTGCGTCCTCGCGCCACCAGCGCTGCGCGAGCGGCCAGGGGCCTGCCCAGGCGCGCACGGCGGCCGCCGTGCCGTCCTCGCCCGGCGGCGGGGCGAGCATGGTCGGGGCGGCGCTCATCATGAGCCGGCGGTCGACGAGCACCGGTTCCCGCGCGGGGCCGAGGAGCCGCACCGGGGCCTTCTCGGGGAGCACCTCGCTCGGGGGCGGGTCCGGTAGCCGTCCCGGCCAGGGCGCGGTGGTGTCGCGGCGGACCGGGTCCTCCTCGCCCCAGGGCACCAGGTGCACCTGGTCGCGCGGGCCGCGTCCGCCCTGGAGACGCACGGACAGCACCGACCGCGCGCCGAGGAGCCCTTGGACGCGCTCGAGCGCTCGGGCTGCCCGCAGGTGCGCGCCTTCGGCGCCACCCCACAGGCCGCCCTGCTGGGTGCCCACGTCGACGAGGTCCTCGGCGGTCAGCACGAGCCGGACGAGTCCGCCGTCAGCCGACTCGGTGCGTCCCCCCTCGGCGAGCCAGCCCTCGAGCTGCCAGCGGACGCGGTCGGTGAGACGGCCGACGGTGAGGCCGCCGAGCGCGGCGGCGTCGGTCCGCCACGTCCGCACGTGCTCGCGCCCGTCCTCGGTCCGGGCGGAGATGCGCAGCCGGGTGCAGGACGCCGAGCGGTCGACCAGGTCGGCGTACAGCTGCTCGGCGAGCCGGCGCGCGGCGAAGGCTGCGGTGTCGACGCGGTGCGCCGGCGGGTCGAGCTCGCACGACGCCTCGACGTCGTCCTCAGGCCTGCGGCGCGCGGGCGGGCGGAGGTCGTCCCCGTCGAGGAGGCGGTGCGCCCACACGCCGGGTTCCCCGAAACGGGAGGCGACGTCGGCGAGGTCGAGCGCGGTGAGGTCCTTCGCGCGGCGCAGCCCGAGCCTGTTCCACAGGTCGACGAGGTCGCGGACCTGGGTGACGCGGTCGCGGCTCATCGCGACGTGCACGACGTCGCCCAAGGACCGCGGAGCGAGGTAGGCACGGCTCTCCCCTGCCGGGACGACCCGGCTCTCGCGTGCGGCGAGGACCGCCGCGAGGATGCCGTCGGCGACGCCGACCTGGCACTCGTGCCCGGTCGCGTCCGCGACGTGCGTGACGATCGCGGCGGCAAGCTCCTCCTCCGAACCGTGGAACTGGGCCGCCCCGCTCGCGGGCATGAGGAGCAGCCCGGGGCGTGCGACCTCGAGGCCCGCGACGACACGCTCGACGGCGACCGCGACGGGCTCGAAGAAACGGGCGTCCCGCAGCTCGTCGACGGGCAGGAGGACGAGCCCGGGGCATGCCTCCTGCGCCTGACGCCGACGCATTCCGCGGCGGACGCCTGAGCGCCGGGCGACAGCACCCACCGCGACGACCGCGCGGGCGTCCTGCACCGCGACGGGCAGGTGCGCGGGGACGTCCGCCGCGGTCGCGGCGGCGACGACCGGCCAGTCGGGCACCCACACGGCCGTGGTGCGGGTGCTCATCCGACGAGCCTCAGCGCAGGCTGCGCGACCGCGACCGCGACGGCGGCCGGTGAGGTCTGCGGTGCAGTCGCCGGGACGTGCGGCGCAGCGTCGCGAGGCGTGGCGCGAGGGGTCACGCCGGGCTGCTCCCCGAACGGCAGCACGACGTCGATACGTGCACGGACACGGTCCGCGCGCTCGACCGTGAGCTCGCGGGCGACGAGCCGGCCTGTCCCCTGACCGAGCCCACGCCACCGGACCCCGGTCGCGCGGAGCACCGCGCCCGCCCCGCGCCACGGCGCGGTGCTGAGCAGGACGGTGCCGCGCTCACGAGCGCGCGCCGTCAGGCGCCGCCGGTCGGCGTCGAGGAGCGGGAGGTCGCCGAGCACGACGACATCCATGCCGTCGACGAGCGCAGCCACCGCCGCAGCGGCGCCGTCGCCCGGCTCGGGGACGAGGACGAGCCTGTCGAGGGGGACGCCGAGGTGCGCCGCCGCGAGCAGCCCCACCCGGGGATGCCCGACGACGGCGGCCCACGGCTCCTCACCCAGCTCGTCGACGCGGCCGCACGCCTCGGCGAGCAGCGCGAGGACGAGCGCGAGCGAGCCGGTGACCTCGGTGACGCTGCCCCGGGTCAGCCCGTGCGGGAGCAGGTCGGAGAGCTCGTGCGGGACGGGCAGCGCGGGACGCTCACGCGTGCGGACGCCGAGCAGGGCGGCCGCACGGTCCGGCATCTCGACGCGTCGCGCCCCTGTGCGATGCTCTGCCTGGCGCAGCGCCGCGAGCGCCCGCTCCGCGCGCCCGAGGTCCGGTACCGCCATCGCCTGCGCGCTCATCGCGCACCACCTTCCCGGACCATCGCCACACTGTCGAACACATGTTCGATTATACGCGGCACGGCTGACACCGCTGAACCGGCGAGGCCTGTCGCACCTCGCCGGGCCCGACGAGGGCTCATGATGGGGGCATGGACCTCACGCGACCCGTTGCACCCGACCCGTACGCCTCGCTGCCGCCCGTCCCGTCCTTCTCCGTGACGAGCGAGGACATGGTCGACAGCGGCACGCTGCCCCTGCTGCACACCGCTGACGGCGGGAACACGTCGCCCCACCTCGAGTGGAGCGGCTTCCCGGCGCAGACCCAGTCGTTCGTCGTCTCGTGCTTCGACCCGGACGCCCCGACCCCTGCGGGCTACTGGCACTGGACCGTCGTCGACCTCCCGGCGACCACGACCTCGCTCGAGCAGGGCGACGGCGAGAGCGACCTGATGCTCTCGGGCGCCGCCTTCCACGTCCGCGCCGACGGCGGCACGTTCGGCTACGAGGGCGCTGCGCCGCCCGCCGGCGACCGCCCGCACCGGTACGCGTTCGCGGTGCACGCGCTCGACGTGGACACGTTGGGCCTCGACCCTGAGGACAGCCCGACGAAGGTCGCGTTCACGGCGCTGTTCCACACGATCGCGCGCGCCGTGCTCACCCCGACGTTCGCACGATGACCGACCTGCAGGTCCCGGTCGCCCGGGTCCGGCGCGCGGTGCTCGCGGACGCCGACGCTCTTGCGGAGCTCGCGCAGCTGACGTTCCCGCTCGCGTGCCCGCCCGGGATCGACCCGCGCGACGTCGAGGACTTCTGCAGCAACAACCTGACGGCGGACCACTTCGCCGAGCACCTGCTGTCCCCGCTGACGACGCTCCTCGTCGCGGAGCCCGGCGCCGAGCAGGGCTTCGACGGCCGGCACGACGCCGAACGCCTGCCGCTCATCGCGTACGCGCTGCTCGTGTGGGCCGAGCCGCCTCCCCCGACAGACGTCCCGGTCGCGACCCCGACCGTGCTGCTGAGCAAGTGCTACGCGCACCCGGACGCGCACGGGACGGGGGCGGCGGCGGCTCTCGTCGAGGCCGTCGTCGCGGAGGCGGCGGCCCGCGGCGTCCGTTCGGTGTGGCTCGGGGTCAACCAGCAGAACGAGCGCGCCCAGCGGTTCTACGCGAAGAACGGTTTCGCGGTGGTGGGCACGAAGCACATGGTGGTCGGCACCCAGACGCACGACGACTTCGTCATGTGCCGCACGGTCGTGTCCTGACGTCCACGCGCTGACGTCCACCCACTGACGGACGCGACCGTGGCCCGTCTCACTCGAGGGTGACGGCGCGCGCCCTGGCGACGACCTCGGCGTGGTCGCCCGTCTCGGCGAGCCACGCGCGCTGCCGCTGCGCGCCGTTGCCCGTCGACCACAGCTCGCCGAGCAGGTCGGTGACGAGGTCGAGGTCGCCTGCGTCGACGAGAGCGTCGCGCACGTGCGCGACGAGCTGCCCGACGACGTCGTGCGCCGGGCGTGGACGCATGTCCGTCGGCGAGAGCAGGTCGCCCGTGAGCCCGGACCTTCCCGCGCGCCACGACGCGGTGCGCAACAGCTCGGTCGGCACCCCCGGGGCGGGCTCTCCCGCGGCTGCGGCGCGCGCCGCGGTCTCGACGAGCGCGCGCGAGAGCGCCGCGAGGATCACTGGCGTCCGCGGGTCGAGGCAGACGTCCGCGACGCGGATCTCGACGGTCGGGTAGCGCTGGGAGAGGCGTGCGTCGAAGTAGATCATCGCGTCGTCGAGCACCGTCCCCGTCGCGACGAGCGAGGCGACGGCGTCGCGGTACGCCCGGGCGCTGCCGAACTCGCGCGACGGGCCAGCCGTGGGCCAGCGCGACCACACCTGCGACCGGAAGCTCTCGTACCCGCTGGCCTTGCCCTGCCAGAACGGCGAGTTGGCGCTGAGCGCGAGGAGAGGCGAGAGCCACGGGCCGATCCGGTCGAGGACCGCGACCCCCTCGTCGTCGTCCGCGACGGAGACGTGCACGTGGCAACCGCTGGTCAGCTGCTCCGCCGCCGTGAGGCCGAACGTGCTCGCGGCGCGCATGTACCGGAGCTTCGAGACCGTCGTGGGCGCGACGTCGACCGGGCTCGTCGCGAGGGCGACGGCGTGCGCGCCGACAGCGGCGGCCGCGTGCTGGACGCGGGCGCGGCCGGCACGGACCTCGCGGGCCAGGTCCTCGAGGTCGCGGCACGGCCGGGTCCCCGTCTCGATCTGCTCCTGCATGAACTCGTGCTCGAGGCCTCCGCCGGGCACGTCGCCTGCCGGCGTGACGACGTCGGCGGGCGCCTTCTCGAGCGCCTCCGTGGCGACCGCGACGGGGGTCCCGTCGTCACCCACCAGGAGGAACTCTTCCTCGACACCGACTGTCCGCAGATCGTCTCGCATCTGGTGAGTTTCACACGCGCAGCCACGGTGCGCGACCGGCGAACCACGGGATCGTCAGGCCGCACAGCGGCCCCACGAGCAGCGCGAACGCGAGCGTGCCGAGCCCGACGTCGCCGCCGAGCGCCCAGCCGAGCCCGAGCACGGAGAGCTCGACGACGGCGCGCGCGACGGCGATCGGCCAGCCGAACCGGTCGTGGAGCCCGGTCATGAGGCCGTCGCGGGGGCCCGGGCCGAGCCGGGCTGCGAGGTAGGCGCCGCTCGCGAGAGCCAGCAGCACGACGCCGCCGCCCAGGAGCGCGACGCGGGCTGCGAGCGGCAACGGCTCGGGCAGCCGCGCGAGGACGGCGAGACCGAGGTCCGCGGCGAGCCCCACGATGATGACGTTGAGCACGGTCCCGATCCCCGGCCTGGTGCGCAGGGGCCACCAGGTGAGCAGCACGACGGCGCCGACGGCGCAGGTGACGAGCCCGAAGGTCCACCCCGTTGCGAGGGCGAGGCCCTGGGAGAGGACGTCCCACGGGGAGACCCCGAGACCTGCGTGCACGACCATCGCGATCGAGAATCCGAACGCCGTGAGCCCGGCGACGAGCTGGGCGAGGCGGGGGGCGAGGTAACCGCTGCGCGGAGCCAGCGGGCCGGGGGGCGCCGTGGACGACTCGCGCGAGGCCGGGGCGGCGATCTCTGCCTGATCGATCTTCATGGGTCGATCCCACCCTGAAAGTGGCCTCCCCACAAGGAGCCAATTCGCGTACGGTGGCTCCATGAGCGACCGCACCCTGAGCGCCCACGCCCTCGTCCCGCTCCTCCAGGGCCTGCCGGACGACGCCCCGCTCTACCGCGCCCTCGCCGACCGGCTCCGCCTCCTCTCGATCGACGGCCGCATCCCGCCTGACACCCGCCTGCCGTCCGAGCGCGACCTCGCCCAGGCGCTCGACGTGAGCCGCACCACCGTCTCCCAGGCCTACGCCGCCCTGCGCACCGACGGCTTCCTCACCAGCCGCCGCGGGTCCGGCTCCCTCCTCCACGCCCCCGGTTCCCGGCCCGGCACGCCCGGGCCGGACGCCCCCGCGCTCGACCTCACCAAGGCGACCATGCCCGCCGCCTCGCAGATCGCGGCCGCAGCGACCGCCGCAGCCGCCGACCTCCCCCGGCACCTCCTGCGCCACGACTACGACCCCGTCGGCCTCCCCGCGCTCCGCGCAGCCCTCGCCGACCGGTACACCGCGCTCGGCCTGCCGACCACGCCCGAGCAGGTCATGGTGACGCTCGGCGCCCAGCACGCGATCGGCCTCGTCGCACGCACCCACGTACGCCCTGGCGACCGCGCCGTCATCGAGATGCCCACCTACCCGCACGCGCTCGACGCTCTCGTCGCCGCGGGCGCCCGGCCGCTGGCCGTGCCGGTCGACGCGCGGACAGGCTGGGACGCCGACGGACTGCTGCGCGCGATCGCGTCTGGGCCAGCGGTGGCCCACCTCATGCCCGACCACCACAACCCGACCGGCGCGATCATGCCGCACGACCTGCGGACCGCCGTCTGCCACGCCGCCGCACGCAGCGGCACGATCGTCGTCGTCGACGAGACGACCGCCGAGCTCGACATCGACCGCCCCACACCATGGACGCCGTTCGCACGGCACGCCACCCCGGGCACGCAGGTCGTGACGATCGGCTCGGTCGGCAAGACGCTCTGGGGCGGGCTCAGGCTCGGCTGGGTGCGCGCGGACACCGACACGATCACGCGCCTCGTCGCCGCACGCCACGTCCACGACCTCGGCACGCCGATCCTCGAGCAGCTCGTCCTCCTGCACGCTCTGCCGTACCTCGCCGACGTCGCGGAGACGCGACGCGCCCAGCTGCGCGCGTCGCGCGACCACCTGACCGCCCGGCTCGCGGAGCGGCTCCCCACCTGGGACGTCCCGCACGTCCACGGCGGTCTCGCCCTGTGGGTCGGCCTCGGCGAGGCCTACAGCTCGCGCCTCGCGCTTGCGGCCCGCGCTCGCGGCCTCGCGATCTCGGCCGGGCCGCGCTTCGGCACCGGGGGCGAGTTCGAGCGGCACCTGCGCATCCCGATCACCGCCGCGCCGGAGGTGCTCGACGAGGCGGTCGACATCCTCGTGCGCGCGTGGGACGCGGTCACGTCCGCGCCGGAGCGGCCCGGTGCCGAGCTCCGCGACGCGAGCGTCCCGGTCTGATCGTCAGACGTCGGCGCGGACCCTCGTCGCCCACGTCGCGACAGCGACGGCGGACGCGACGTTGAGCGAGTCGACGCCGCCCGCCATGGGGATCTTGACGGTCACGTCGCACGCCGCGATCGTGCGCGACTTGAGCCCGTCCCCCTCGGTACCGAACACGAGCGCGAGCCTCTGCGGGGTGTCCGACTCGAGCGCGTCGAGGCTGACGGAGTCGTCCTCGAGGGCGAGCGCTGCCACGGTGAACCCGAGCTCTCGCAGCAGGTCGACGCCGTCCGCCGTCTCCGCGCCGCGCGGCGCTGCCGGCCACGCGTCGAAGCGGGTCCACGGCACCTGGAAGACGGTGCCCATCGAGACGCGCACGGCGCGCCGGTAGAGCGGGTCGGCGCACGACGGCGTCATGATCACCGCGTCGACGCCCATCGCCGCGCACGCGCGCATCGCGGCGCCGACGTTCGTGTGGTCCACGATGTCCTCGAGCACGACGACGCGGCGCGCACCGAGCCCGCCGCGCGCGGACGCGAGCAGGTCGCTGACGCTCGCGAGCAGGGGCCGGTGCATCGCTGCGAGGGCACCGCGGTGCAGGTGGAACCCGGTGACGGACTCGAGCACGGCTGCGTCGGCGACGTGGACGGGGACGTCGGGGAACTGTCGCAGGACGTCGGCCATCCCGGGGAGCCACTTGTGCTCCATGAAGAACGACCGGGGCCGGTGCCCCGCGGCGATCGCGCGGCGGATCACGGTCGAGCTCTCGGCGATGTACAGCCCCTTGGCGGGCTCGTGCTTGGACCGCAGCACGACGTCGGTCAGCCTGACGTAGTCGGTGAGCTCGTCCGCCGTGGGATCGGTGATCTCGACGAGGTTGAGGTCGGACAGGTCAGGCGGGGCGACGTTCGTGGGCACACGACATTCTCTCAGGAGCGTGCGCGTGGGGCGGTCGGGTCACAGGAGGGCGTGGGCGTGGGCGCGGCGCCACCCGAGGATCGCGCCCGCGCCGCCGAGGACCGCGAGGACGGGCACCGCGAGGAACGCGGTGTGCATGCCGACGGCGTCGGCGGCGGCCCCGAGGATGAACGGTGCGAGGCCGACTGCGGCTCCCCCGGTGAACGTCGCGACGGCCTGCGCCCGGTCGGCAGCCTCGCGGGCGATGCCGAGCACGAGCGCGACCGAGAGCGGGTACTGCGCGCCGTACCCGAAGCCGGCGACGGCAAGGCCGACGAGCGCGACGGTCGGGGACGTCGCGGTCCACAGCACGGCCCAGCCGACCACCGAGATCCCGAAGCTCACGGCGAGGAGGTGGGCGCTGTGCCAGCGCCGCGTGAGGGGGCCGACGACGAAGCGCATCGCGGTCATGCCGGCGATGAGCCCTGCGGTGGTCGCGGTCGCGATGCTCTCGTCGGCGCCGGTGCGCTCGAGGACGAGAGACGTCGACCAGTAGGTCGTCGCGTTCTCGAGGGCGACCGCGGCGACGAGGGTCACGAGGAACCAGACGGAACCGGGTCCGAGGGCGCGCGTGGGCGCGACGGGCATCTCGGCCGCGTCCGCCTTCTCGTGCGTCGGGGCCGTCGGGCGGCGGCCGCTGTCGGGCAGTCGCGACGTCGCCCAGGCGACGGCGACGGCGAGGACGACCGTCGTGACGACGGCGGCCCGCCATCCCCAGCCGACCCCGACCGCGAGTCCGACGGCGAGGGGTGCGAAGAGCCCGACGCCGGACCCCACGCCGTTCGCCTCGGTGATCGCGGCAGGGGCCGAGGGGCCGTGGTGGTCGGAGATGCCGACCTGCGAGGCGGACACGGCGACGTTGCCGCCGATGGCGAGGACGAACATGCTCCCGAGGGTCGCGGCGAGCACCGGGCCTGCGACGAGCCCGGCGACTCCGGCGGCGACGAGGAGGAGCCCGGACGTGATGGCGTTGCGCCGGCCGATCGCGGCGACGAGGCGCGGTGTGAAGAGCGCGGCGGAGATCGCGCCGAGGGCCATCGCCGTGCCGTGCAGGCCGCCGGCGGCCTTCGAGACGCCGAGGTCCTCGGCGAGGAGCGGCACAGACGGGCTGAAGGAGTACAGGAACCACCCCCAGACGGCGAAGGTGCCGTACGTGGTGATCGTGTACCGGTCGCGGCGCAACGGCGCGGCGATGGTCTGGGGGCTGCTCACCGCACCATGATGACAGGCATCGAAACGATTCGGTACGTGCGACGCGACGACTCGACGTGCAGACACCACGAGGGCGCGCCGCAACGGTAGCGGCGCGCCCTCGTGGCGTCGGTGCTCACTGCTGGGGAGCGGGAGGCTCACCTGTGGGTGTCGCGGGCGGTGCGTACGGCGCAGCCGGCGGTGCGGGCGGCGCCTGCTGGACCGGCGGAGCGGCGGGCGGAGGCACCGGCGCACCGGGGTGCTGCCCGGCCTCCGTGCTCGGGTCGAACGGACGACCAGACCGCTGGCCTGCGGTCGTCGCGTCCGCGGTGGCCTCCTGGACCTGGCGGCGAGCCTCGGCGAGCGCCTCGGCCGGATCGACCAGCCCGGCGCTCTGGAAGCGCGGGCGGGCGCGCCGCGGCTCGCTCGCAGCCGGGGCGGGTGCCCTCGGCGTCTCGCCGCCCAGCCCGGCGACGACAGCGCCGAGGGCAGAGGTGAACTCGGTCGGGACGAGCCACATCTTGCTCGACGACCCGTTCGCGATCTGCGGGAGCGTCTGGAGGTACTGGTATGCGAGCAGCTTCGGGTCGGCGTCGCCCTCGTGGATCGCGTCGAAGACCTGGAGGATCGCGCGGGACTCACCCTCGGCCTCGAGGATCTTGGCCTGGGCCGACCCTTCGGCGCGGAGGATCGCGGCCTGCTTCTCACCCTCAGCCGTGAGGATCTGCGACTGCTTGATGCCCTCCGCCTGGAGGATCGCCGCACGACGGTCACGCTCGGCGCGCATCTGCTGCTCCATGGAGCCCTGGACGCTCGCGGGCGGGTCGATCGCCTTGAGCTCGACGCGGTTCACGCGGATCCCCCAGCGACCGGTCGCCTCGTCGAGGACTCCGCGGAGCTGGCCGTTGATCTGGTCGCGGCTCGTGAGCGTCTGCTCGAGGTCCATCGAACCGATGACGTTGCGCAGCGTCGTGACGGTCAGCTGCTCGATACCGACGATGTAGTTGGCGATCTCGTAGACGGCCGACTTGGGGTCGGTCACCTGGAAGTAGATGACCGTGTCGATGCTCACGACCAGGTTGTCGGACGTGATCACGGGCTGCGGGGGGAACGACACGACCTGCTCGCGCAGGTCGACCTGAGCGCGCACGCGGTCGACGAACGGGATGAGCAGGTGCAGGCCTGCCTCGAACGTTCGGTTGTAGCGACCGAGACGCTCGACGAGCCACGCCTGCGTCTGCGGCACGATCCGCACGCTCTTGCCGATGACGATCAGCACGAAGATCGCGACGATGATCAGCAAGACGTAGACGAATGAGAGGTCTTCACCCATAGAAGTTCAGCTCCTGGTGTTCCGGGCTTGCAGAGGTTGGAGGGTCAGGCACCTGCGGACTGCTGCTGCTCCACGACGGCGGTCGCACCGTCGATGCGGCTCACGCGCACCTCGGCACCCACGGGGATGACGACGTCGTCGTCGACGCGCGCGCTCCAGACCTCGCCCCGGAGCTTGACGAGACCCGAGGTTCCTGTGACCTCCTGGACGACGACCGCCTCCCGGCCCACGTTGGCAGCCGCGTTGGTCTCGACGAGCGGCTCTCCCCGGGCCCGGAGGTTCTTCAGGAGGAACGGGCGCAGCGCGACGAGGAGGACGGTCGAGACGACCGCGAACGCCACGACCTGCCAGGGCAGGTCGAGCCCGGCGGCGGACACGATGCCCGCCGCGAGCGTGCCGCCGGCGAACATGAACAGCACGAGGTCGAGCGTCAGCGCCTCGATCGCGACGAGCGCGAACATGATGATGAGCCACCAGTACCAGTCCATGGTCTCCCTCCCCCTCTCAGGACCGCCGCGACGTCGCGGCGGCTGCACAGCGGTGCTTTACTGAGACTTTACCGTAACGGCGCCTCGGGCGACACCGCTGGGGAGGGCGTGGCACGCCCGCGCGGGGTGTGCGTCAGCGCAGGCCGCGGGCGGTGTACCGGCCCTCGCGGGACTCGACGACGAGCGGCAGGCCGAACGCCTCCGAGAGGTTCTCGCTCGTGAGCACCTGGGCGAGCGGGCCGGCCATGAAGGCCTGACCGCCGCGCAGCAGCAGCGCGTGCGTGAAGTTCGGCGGGATCTCCTCGACGTGGTGCGTGACGAGCACCATCACGGGCGACCGTCGGTCCCCCGCAAGCTCCGCGAGCGCGGCGACGAGCTCTTCCCGGCCGCCCAGGTCGAGGCCCGCGGCCGGCTCGTCGAGGAGCAGCAGCTCAGGGTCGGTCATGAGGGCGCGGGCGATCTGGACGCGCTTGCGCTCGCCCTCGGACAGCGTGCCGAACGTGCGGTGGGCGAGCTCCCCCATCCCGAAGAGCCGCAGGAGGTCGTCGGCGCGGCCGAGGTCGAAGTCCTCGTACTGCTCGCGCCACCGCCCCGTCATGCCGTACGCCGCGGTGAGGACGACGTCGCGGACCGTCTCGGAACCGAGGATGTGCTCAGCGAGCGCGGCGCTCGACAGGCCGATGCGCGGGCGCAGCTCCTGGAGGTCGGTGCGGCCGAGCCTCTCGCCGAGGAGGTCCGCGGTGCCGGACGTCGGGTGCATGCGCCCGGCGGCGATCGACAGCAGCGTCGTCTTGCCTGCTCCGTTACGACCGAGGACGACCCATCGGTCCTGGTCCTGGACGGTCCAGCTGACCTTGTCGAGGATCGTGGTGGTGGAGCGGCGGACGGTGACGTCGTGCAGGGCGAGAACCTCGGTCATGGTCACCGAGCCTATCCGCTGAGGCTTCAGACCGGGGTAGGTTTGACACGTGACCGGGACCTCATCTGTCGCGCTGCCACGGTCGGTGCGGCTCGCGCTGTGGCTCACCGCGGCGTCCCGTCGCGGCGGTCCGGGCGCCCCCTCCGACCACGCAGAACGGGTCGCTGCGGCCGTGCGGGGCGACGACGAGCCGCACGACCTCTACGTCCCCGGGGACGACGTGCCCGAGTCGGGGCCAGCTGCCTTCCTCGCGTCCGACGGCTCAGCCTTCCGCAGGACCGTCGAGGGGTGGATCGCGCAGGGCTGCGCCGCCGTCGCGCTCCTGCCGCCCCCGGGCGACACGGACGGCCTGCCCGCGATGGTTCCCGACCGGGCCGTCGGGGCGGGCGAGTGCGTCCTGCTGACGTGCGGCACGCACCACGCCGTCGCAGTGCCTGACGTCGTCGAGTTCGGGTCGGTCTGGGAGCGCGGTCACTGCGTGACGTGGCACGTGACGGAGACGGGGCCGTGGGCGCACCGGTTCTTCGACGCGGTGGGGACGCTCGCAGACGCCGAGAACGCGATGAGGCACGCGGTCATCCAGGCGACCGGCGCGCTCGTCGACCTCGACGTCGCCAGCTGGCGCGAGGATGCGGCGCGGGAGGTCGACCACCTGCGCTCGGGGCTCGTCCCTGCGTGGGACCTGCCCGAGGACGTGCCGCAGCGCAACGTCACGGTCCTCACGATGGCGGCTCGCCTCCGCGCGATCGTCGCCCTCGCGACTCAGAACGACGGCGGGGCGACGAACCTGTGGCAGGCGGACCAGCGCACGACGGCGCTGCGCGAGGTCGAGCGCGCGGCGCGCCGAGCGCTGTCGGCGGCGACGTTCCTCCCGGCCGACGACGTCGACGTCACGCACCTGTGACCCGGCGTGGCCGTGCGCCGCGCGCACGACTGGCCGGACGGTCGGGTTTTCCCCCGCCACAGCGGGTGTCCTCCGGCTGCCGGACGAGGTGGGACGCGCACGACGATGGGTGGACCCGAGCCAGGAGGACACGATGACCACCCCCGCCGTCAACCGCCCCGAACGCGTTCCCGCGTGGCGGGCTCTCGCGCACCGGCAGTCGTGGCGCGAGTTCGCGTACGTCAACGTCGCGATGCTGCTCGCGCCGTTCGCCTTCACGTGGACCGTGACGACCGTGTCCTTGATCGGTGGTCTGCTCGTGACCGTCGTGGGCTTGTTCGTCCCGGGGGCGATGGTCGTGGCCGGGCGCGGGTGGGGTGCGATGTACCGCAGCCTCGCACGCGGGTTGCTGGGGTCGGACGTCGCGGCACCGCCGCGTCGTCGGCGGCGCACGAGCGTGAGCGGCAGCCTGTGGGCGATGCTCACGGACGCTCCCGGGTGGCGCGCCCTGCTGTTCGGCGCTGTATCGCTGCCCGTCGCGATCGTGAGCTTCACCGTGTCCTGGACATTCCTGGCCCTCGGGGTGGGCGGCGTCACCCACTGGGCCTGGTCATGGTCGTTGCCCACCCAGGTCGGGTGGGACGGGCAGATGCACCGCGGGGCGCAGATCAACGGCGGCTGGTTCTTCGACACACCGGGCCGTCAGCTGCTCCTCGTCGCGATCGGGGTGGTGTCGCTGCTCGTCTGGGTCGTGGTCAACCGGGCTGCCGCGGACGTGTGGCGGTGGCTCACGGCGACCATGCTCGCGCCGACCGCGACCGAGCTGCGTGTCGCGGCGCTCGAGGAGTCGCGCAGCAGGACGGTCGAGGACGCGGACGCGCGCCTGCGTCGCATCGAGCGCGAGCTGCACGACGGCACCCAGGCGCGGCTCGTCGCGGTCGCGATGCAGCTCGGCGAGGCGAAGGAGCTCCTGGGCACGGCGCCGGACGAGGCGTCGGACCTGCTCGAGACCGCGCACGCGTCGACCAAGGAGACGCTCGCGGAGCTGCGCGAGATCGCCCGGACCATCCGGCCGCCCGCGCTCGAGGCGGGGCTGGAGGTCGCTCTCGAGACGCTCGCCGCACGGTCGGCGATCCCGGTGCGGCTCCGCTCGACCCGCGCCGACGGCGCGACGCACGCCTCCCCTGCGGCGGAGACGATCGTCTACTTCGGCGTCGCGGAGCTCATCACGAACGCGACCAAGCACGCGGACGCGACGCGGGTCGACGTCGAGCTCGTGCAGCGCCCGGAGGCCCTGCACGTCACGGTGCGCGACGACGGTCGCGGCGGCGCGGTCGTCGTCCCGCCGGCTGCGGGACCCGGCTGGTCGGGCACCGGGCTCGCGGGGCTCGCGGAGCGTGTCCGCTCCGTCGACGGCACGCTGACCATCGACAGCCCGCACGGAGGGCCTACGGTGGTCACCGTCACCGTTCCTGTCCAGGCCGGATGACGTATCGACCTGCATGCAAGGAGGGCACGTGCGCCTGATCGTCGCGGAGGACTCTGCGATCCTGCGGGACGGGCTCGTCGCCCTCCTCGCCCGTCGCGGGCACGACGTCGTCGAAGCCGTCGGGGACGCGGCAGCGCTCGAGGCGCACGTCGCCCACCTGGCCCGCACGGGCGACCTGCCCGACGTCGTCGTCACCGACGTGCGGATGCCGCCGACGTTCACGGACGAGGGACTGCGCGCTGCCGTCGCCCTGCGTGCGGCGCACCCGGGCCTCGGCGTCCTCGTCTTCTCGCAGCACGTGGAGACGCGCTACGCGTCGGACCTCCTCGCGTCGGGCGCGCAAGGGGTGGGCTACCTGCTCAAGGACCGGGTGGCGGACGTGGCTGAGTTCATGGCGGCGCTCGAGCAGGTCGCGCAGGGCCGCACGGTTCTCGACCCCGAGGTCGTCGGCCAGCTGATGGGTGCGTCGCGCCGCGACCAGAGCCTGACGGCGCTGAGCCCGCGTGAGCGCGAGGTCCTCGGCCTCATGGCGCAGGGCCGGTCCAACGCGGCGATCGCCTCGTCGCTCTTCCTGTCGGCGGGTGCCGTCGAGAAGAACGTGACGTCGATCTTCGAGCGGCTCGGCCTGCCGCAGGACTCCGCCGACAACCGGCGGGTGCTCGCGGTGCTGCGGTACCTCGGGGTGTGAGGCCGTCACGCCCTGTGGCGGGACCACCGGTGAGCGCTCAGACCGCGAGGACCGAGCGGTAGATGTCCATCGTCCGCTCGCCGATCGCCTCCCACGCGAAGTGCTCCTCGACGCGACGACGTGACGCCGCGCCCATCGCAGCGGCCCGCTCAGGGTCTGCGACGACGGCCGCGAGCGCGGCGGCGAGGTCCGCGACGAACCGGTCCGGGTCGACCGGCTCGCCCGTCCCGTCCTGCGCCTGCTCGATCGGGACGAGGAGGCCGGTCTCACCGTCGACGATGACCTCGGGGATGCCTCCCGTCGCCGAGCCGACGACGGGCAGGCCCACGGCCATCGCCTCGAGGTTGACGATCCCGAGGGGCTCGTAGATCGAGGGACACACGAACACGGTCGAGGCCGCGAGGACAGCGATCAGCACGTCGCGCGGCAGCATCTCCTCGATCCACACGACACCCGAGCGGTTCGCTGACAGGCGGGCCACGGCCTCCCCGACCTCGGTCGCGATCTCCGGGGTGTCGGGCGAGCCCGCGCAGAGGATCACCTGCACGTCAGCGGGGAGGCTCTCCACCGCGCGGAGCAGGTACGGCAGGCCTTTCTGCCGGGTGATCCGACCGACGAACACGACCGCGGGACGGCCCGGGTCGATGCCGAGACCCCGCACGGCGTCCTGCGCGACCTGGGCCGCGGCACCCTCAGGGCGCCTCCACCGCGCGAGGTCGATGCCGTTGTGCACGACGTGGACGCGCGCGGGGTCGACGTCGGGGTACGCCCGCAGGATGTCCTCGCGCATGCCGCCGCTCACGGCGATGATCGCGGCCGCACCTTCGTAGGCGGTGCGCTCGGCCCAGCTCGACAGGGCGTAGCCACCGCCGAGCTGCTCGGCCTTCCAGGGGCGCAACGGCTCGAGGGAGTGCGCGGACACGACGTGCGGGATGCCGTTCAGGAGGCCGGCGAGGTGGCCGGCAAGGTTCGCGTACCAGGTGTGCGAGTGCACGATGTCGGCGCCGGCGACGTCGGCCGCCATCGCGAGGTCGACGCCGAACGTGCTCAGCGCGGGGTTGGCGGCGGCGAGCTCGTCAGGTGCGACGTACCCCGTGACGCCGGGGTGCTCGGTCTGGTCGCGCGGGCCGTCGAAGCACCGCACGCGCACGTCGGCGTGCGTGCGCAGGACGCCGGACAGCTCGGCGACGTGGACCCCCGCTCCCCCGTAGACGTAGGGAGGGAACTCGCGGGTCAGGAGGTCGATTCTCACAGGCGACACGGTAGCGCGTGCGCGCACGCCGACGCGCTGACCGCTCGCTGCGACACGACACGAGAAACGGCGCGCACACCTGTGCGCAAGGCCACACCGGCCACTAGTGTCGAGGCATGGCAGCTCCCCGGGTCCTGGCAATCGTCCTCGCAGGTGGCGAAGGCAAGCGGCTGATGCCGCTGACGGCAGACCGGGCCAAGCCCGGAGTCCCGTTCGGCGGGATCTACCGCCTGATCGACTTCGCGCTGTCGAACCTCGTGAACTCCCACTACCTGCAGATCGTCGTGCTGACGCAGTACAAGTCGCACTCGCTCGACAGGCACATCACGAAGACCTGGCGCATGTCGCACCTCTTGGGCAACTTCGTCGCCTCGGTGCCCGCGCAGCAGCGGGTCGGCAAGCACTGGTACCTCGGCAGCGCCGACGCGATCTACCAGTGCCTCAACATCATCTCGGACGAGCGGCCCGACATCGTGATCGTCGTCGGTGCGGACCACGTGTACCGCATGGACTTCAAGCAGATGGTCGACGCGCACATCGAGTCCGGAGCCCAGCTGACGGTCGCGGGGATCCGGCAGCCGGTCGCGCTCGCGGACCAGTTCGGGGTCATCGACACCGACCCCGCGGACGCCACGAAGATCCGCGCCTTCCTCGAGAAGCCGACGGACCCGGTCGGCCTGCCCGACTCCCCCGGCGAGGTGCTCGCCTCGATGGGCAACTACGTCTTCGACGCGGACGCGCTCGTCGAGGCCGTGACGCAGGACGCTGCGAGCGATGTTCGTCGAGCGGGGCACTGCCGCCGTCTACGACTTCATCCGCAACGACGTGCCGGGATCGACGGACCGCGACCGCGACTACTGGCGCGACGTCGGGACGCTCGACTCGTACTACGAGGCGAACCGGGACCTCATGGCGGTCCAGCCGGTGTTCAACCTGTACAACACGCTGTGGCCGCTCTACACGGGTTACGTGGGCCTCCCGCCCGCGAAGTTCGTCCACGCGAGCGGCGGGAGGGTCGGTCATGCGGTCGACTCGCTCGTGTCGCCGGGCGTGATCGTGTCGGGCGGCGAGGCGGCCGGCTCGGTGCTCTCCCCGGGCGTGTTCCTCCACTCGTGGTCGTCGGTCGCGGACTCGGTCCTCATGGACAACGTCGAGGTGCAGCGGCACGCGCAGATCAACCGGTGCATCATCGACAAGAACTGTGTGATCGCGGAGAACGTCCGCGTCGGCTTCGACCCCGAGGCGGACCGTGCTCGCGGCCTGACGGTCACGGAGAGCGGGCTGACGGTCATCCCGAAGGGCACGGTCGTCCGGGACGCGTGAAGCGTCCGGGTCGCGGGCACCGACGCGCGCGCGCCGGGCTGGTCCCTATCGTGAGCCTGTGACTGCGACCGAGCCCGCCCGCACCGACCGCCACCTCCTCGTGATGGACGTCGACTCGACGTTCATCACCGCCGAGGTGATCGAGCTGCTCGCCGAGCGCGCCGGCCGCAAGGACGAGGTCGCGGCTGTCACGGAGGCAGCCATGCGCGGCGAGCTGGACTTTGCGGCCTCGCTCGAGCGCCGCGTCGCCACGCTCGCGGGCCTGCCCGTCTCCGTGTTCGACGACGTCCTCGCCGAGGTCCGTCTGACGCCCGGCGCGGTCGAGCTTCTCGACGTCGCGCGCAGCCGCGGCTGGGCCGTGGGGCTCGTGTCGGGGGGCTTCGAGGAGGTCGTCGCGCCGCTCGCGGCTCGCCACGGCATCACACGCTTCCGCGCGAACCGCCTCGAGGTGCGGGAGGGGGCGCTGACCGGCCGGACGACCGGGCCCGTGATCGACCGCGCGGCCAAGGAGCGCACGCTGCGCGAGTTCGCCGAGCTGGAGGGCGTCCCGATGTCACGCACCGTGGCGATCGGTGACGGCGCGAACGACCTCGACATGATCGGCGCCGCGGGCATCGGGATCGCTTTCCAGGCGAAGCCCGTCGTCGAGGCGGTCGCTCCGTACGTCGTCCCCGGGCCGCGGCTCGACGCCGCGGTCGCGGTGATCGACGCGGCGATCGCCGCTCGCTGACGCGAGGGGCGCAGACGCGCCCCGACACGACGAGGCCCACCCCGTCAGGGGTGGGCCGCGTCGTGTGTCGTGCTCAGACCTCGGGCCGGAAAACTCCGGTCAGCTGGGCGACGTCGTTGCCCCACTGCTCCCACGGCACGGCTGCCGTCAGGACGCTGAACGCCGCAGTCGGGACGCCGGCCCGGACCTGAGCGAGCGCGCCCTGGTCGGAGCCGGGGGCTGCGAGCGCCCCCGCGAGCCCCGACACCGCCGGCTCGTGCCCGACGAGGAGCACGGTCCGCACGCGCGCATCGATGCTTCGCACTGCTGCGAGCAGGCCCGACGGCGACGCGGCATAGAGCTCGTCACGCATTTCGACCTGCGGCTCGGCCTGCTTCAGAGCGGCCTTCGCGAGCTCCCACGTCTGGCGGGTGCGCAACGCTGTCGAGCAGAGCACGACCTCGGGGAGGAGGCCTCCCTCGGCGAGGTGCTTGCCGAGGCGGGTCGCCTGCTTGCGGCCCTGGAGGGCCAACGGACGAAGCTCGTCTGCGGCGCCGTCGGCCGGCTCGGCCTTCGCGTGTCGCAGGACGACCAGGGTGCGTTCAGTTCCGGGCATGGCCCTAGAGTCTCACAAGCCCATCGCGTGGACTCCCCCGTCCACGTGCACGATCTCGCCGGTCGTCGCAGGGAACCAGTCGGACAGCAGCGCCGCGACCGCACGCGCCGTGGGCTCGGGGTCGGTCTGGTCCCAGCCGAGCGGGGCACGCTCGGGCCAGCCGCCCTCCATCTTCTCGAAGCCCGGGATGGACTTGGCCGCGGTCGTACGGATCGGGCCCGCGGAGACGAGGTTGACGCGGATGCCCTCCGGTCCGAGGTCCCGCGCGAGGTAGCGCGACGTCGACTCGAACGCCGCCTTGGCGACGCCCATCCAGTCATAGACGGGCCACGCGAAGCTCGCGTCGAACGTCAGGCCGACGATCGAGCCGCCCTGCGACATGAGCGGCTTCGCCGCGACCGCGAGGGACTTGAGCGAGAACGCGGACACCTCGAGCGCGGTCGCGACGTCGGCCCACTGGCCCGACAGGAAGTTGCCGCCCATGACGGACTGCGGCGCGAAGCCGATCGAGTGGACGACACCGTCGAGACGGTCGACGTGCTCGGACACGCGGCCGACGAGCGCCTCGAGGTCGCCCTCGTCGGTGACGTCGAGCTCGATGACGGGCGCGGGGGCGGGCAGGCGCTTCGCGATCGCTTGCGTGAGGCGCAGCTGGCGGCCGAACGACGTCAGGACGACCTCGGCTCCCTCCTGCTGGGCCAGGCGGGCGACGTGGAAGGCGATCGAGTGGTCGGTGAGCACCCCGGTGACGAGGAGCTTCTTGCCGTCGAGAAGAGCCATGCGTGGTCCTTTCTTCGTCGCGGTCCGTGCGTGCGCGGACCGCGGGAGGTCTGTTGCTGGTGCGTGCGTGTCAGTGGCCCATGCCGAGGCCGCCGTCGACGGGGATGACAGCCCCGGTGACGTAGGCGGCGTCGGGCGAGGCGAGGAACTGGACGACGCCAGCGACCTCGTCGGGCGACGCGAAGCGCCCGGCGGGGATCGTGGCGCGGTACTGCTTCTGCCGCTCCTCGGGGAGCTCGGCGGTCATCGCGGTCTCGATGAAGCCGGGGGCGACGACGTTCGCGGTGATGCCGCGCCCACCGAGCTCGCGGGTGATCGAACGGGCCATGCCGACGAGCGCGGCCTTCGAGGACGAGTAGTTCACCTGGCCCGGGCCGCCGTACAGGCCGACGACCGAGGAGATGAGGACGATGCGCCCGCGGCGCATGCGGATCATGCCCTTCGACGCGCGCCGCACGCAGCGGAACGTGCCGGTGAGGTTGACGTCGAGGACCGTCTCGAACTCCTCGTCGGTCATCCGCATGAGGAGCTGGTCCTTCGTGACGCCCGCGTTCGCGACGAGGACCTCGACCGGTCCGAGGTCGGCCTCGACCTTGTCGAACGCCGCGTCGACCGACGCCGTGTCGGTCACGTCGCCGACCACGCCGAGCACGCCGTCGGGCAGGTCGCCGCTGCGGTAGATCGTCGCGACGCGGTCGCCGTTCGCGACGAAGCGCTCGGCGATCGCGCGGCCGATCCCGCGGTTGGCTCCGGTCACCAGAACGGTGCGCGGCTCGGTCACATGTCCTCCAGGTCGTCGTGCTCGGGGCAGGCGTGGTGCGCCCGCGTCCTCCCGACGCTACCCGGGGCACGCCGTGAGGCCTGTGAACGGCGCACGCACGGATGCCACGCACCTCTTGTGGACTTCCCACAAAGATCACATCGCGCGCAACCGAAGCGTCGCGGAGCCGCGCCTAGACTCTTGAGGTGATGACTCGAGGCGCGGGACGGCAGCGGCGACGCTCCGACGACGTCCCCGTGCAGCGCGTGTCCGACGCGCCCCTGTCGCTCGAGGAGGACCAGCGGCGGCGCATGCGCGCGTACCTGATCCAGATGGCGATCCGGCTCGTGTGCATCTTCCTCGCGATCTTCGTGCCCGGGATGCTGCGCTGGGTGTTCGTCGCGGGCGCCGTCGTCCTGCCGTACACGGCCGTCCTCTTCGTCAACGCAGGCCGCGACCGCCGCACCATGGCGACGCTGATCGACACGCGTGCGCTCCCGGCGCGTCCCACCCCTGAGCCTGGGGGTCCTGGTTCGCCGGGCGCGGGACGGACCTGGGACGATGGGGAAGACCCATCGGACGGCCACCGACCCAGGAGCGCACGTTGACCACGCCCGAACCCGACCCCGTCGACCGCGAGCTCGTGTGCAGCGGCAAGGGCTGCCGCGCCGACGCCGTGTGGGCCGTGCTGTGGAACAACCCGAAGATCCACGCACCCGAGCGGCGCAAGGTGTGGCTCGCGTGCGACGACCACCGTGACCACCTCGAGAACTTCCTCGACCTGCGGGGTTTTCGGAAGGGCACGATCCCGGTCGCGGAGCTCGAGCCGTGACAGCGTCCGCGCCCGCTGCACCTGAGCGCGCCCGCGCGCGGACGCGGCGCGAGTGGGTGGTCCTGTTCGTCGGCGTCGTCGTCGTGGCGCTCCTGTGCCTCGCAGCCGGGCGCTGGCAGTGGCACCGCTACGAGTCGAAGCGGGACGCCGTCGCGATCGTCACGGCCAACTACACCGCACCCGCCGTACCGCTCGCCGAGCTCCTCCCCGAGCCGGGCGCGACCGTGGCCGCGCCGCTCGTGTGGCGCACGGTCACCGTCACAGGGACGTACCTCGACGACGCGACGGTCCTGCTGCGCAACCGTCCCGTCGACTCGACGGCGGGCTTCCACGTGCTCACCCCGTTCCAGGCACAGGACCCGGCGGTCACGGTCGTCGTCGACCGCGGCTTCATCCCGATCGGCGCTGACGCGTCCGCGCCCGACACCCTGCCCGCCCCGCCCTCCGGGACGGTCACGCTCACGGCTCGTCTGCGCGCCCAGGAGGCGCCGAGCGGGCGCGGCGCACCCGCAGGCCAGGTCCAGGCGATCGACAACGCGCAGGTGCTCGCCGCGGGCGGGCTCTCTGCCGACGACGTCGCGACGGTCGGCGGCTACCTCGCCCTCGTCTCCGAGTCCCCTGCTCCCGAGACGGCGCTGCGGCCGCTGCAGGCGCCCGACACGTCGCTCGGGTCGCACCTGTCGTACGCGTTCCAGTGGTGCGTGTTCGCGGCCGGGGCGATCGGCGGGTTCTTCGTGCTGCTGCGCCGCGAGCGCCGTGAGGCGGACGAGCGGGCGGGCCTCTCCGCGACCGTGGCGGAGCTGCCCGAGGGCACCGCGCCCGAGGTCGTCGCGTGGGTGTCAGGGCGACGTTCCGGGGCGGCCGAGCGCCGTCCTCGTCGCGTGAGCGACGAGGACGCCGAGGACGCCGAGATCGACGCCGCGCACGACCGTCAGGCGAGCGACACGAGCTCGGCGTAGCTGTCGTTCCAGAGGTCCTCGTCGCCGTCGGGCAGCAGGAGGACACGCTCGGGCGTGAGCGCCTCGACCGCGCCTTCGTCGTGCGTGACCATGACGACCGCACCCTCGTACGTGCTGAGCGCGCCGAGGATCTCTTCGCGGCTCGCAGGGTCGAGGTTGTTGGTCGGCTCGTCGAGGAGGAGGACGTTGGCCGACGACACGACGAGCGTCGCGAGCGCGAGGCGCGTCTTCTCCCCGCCGGACAGCACCTTCGTCGGCTTGTCGGCGTCGTCGCCCGAGAAGAGGAACGAGCCGAGCACCGAACGCACCTCGGTGTCTGTGAGGTCCGGCGCGGCGTGGCGGAGGTTCTCGACGACGGTCATCGACATGTCGAGCGTGTCGTGCTCCTGGGCGTAGTAGCCGATCTTCAGACCGTGCCCCGGGACGACGGCTCCCGTGTCCGGCTGCTCGACCCCCGCGAGGATGCGCAGCATCGTCGTCTTGCCCGCGCCGTTGAGACCGAGGATGACGACGCGTGAGCCACGATCGATCGCCAGGTCGACACCCGTGAACACCTCGAGCGACCCGTACGCCTTCGTCAGGCCTTCCGCGGTGAGCGGGGTGCGGCCGCACGGCGCGGGCTTCGGGAAGCGCAGCTTCGCGACCCGGTCGCTCACGCGCTCGCCCTCGAGTCCCTCGAGCAGCTTCTCGGCGCGACGCAGCATGTTCTGCGCCGCGACAGCCTTCGTCGCCTTGGCGCGCATCTTCTCGCCCTGCGCCGTGAGCGTCGCCGCCTTCTTCTCAGCGTTGGCGCGCTCGCGACGACGACGCTTCTCGTCGGTCTCACGCTGCTTGACGTAGGCGTCGTAGCCGAGGTTGTACTGGTCGATCGTCGAGCGGGTCGCGTCGAGGAAGAAGACCTTCGTGCACACGACGCGCAGCAGCTCGACGTCGTGGGAGATGACGACGAGACCGCCCGAGTAGGTGCGCAGGTACTCGCGCAGCCACACGATCGAGTCGTGGTCGAGGTGGTTCGTAGGCTCGTCGAGCAGGAGGGTGTCGACGCCCGAGAAGAGGATCCGGGCGAGCTCGACACGGCGACGCTGACCGCCGGAGAGCGTGCCGATCGGCTGCGAGAGCACCCGCTCGTCGAGGCCGAGATTCACGGTGATGCGCTCGGCCTCGGACTCCGCGGCGTAGCCGCCCGCCGCGAGGAACCGCTCTTCGAGGCGCGGGTACCGCTCCATCGCCGCCGCAGCGGTCTCCGGCACCGCCGAGGCCATCTGCCCTTCGGCCTCACGCATGCCGCGCACGATCTCGCTGAGACCGCGCGCGGACAGCACACGGTCCATCGCGAGCTGCTCCGGGTCGGCCGTCCGCGGGTCCTGCGCGAGGTAGCCGATCTCGCTCGACCGGGAGATCGTGCCGGCGGTCGGCTGGGTCTCGCCCGCGAGGGTCTTCGTCAGCGTCGTCTTGCCGGCACCGTTACGACCGACGAGCCCGATCCTGTCGCCTGCGGCCACACGGAAGGTCGTCGGTTCGAGAAGGAGGCGGGCTCCGACCCGGATCTCGACGCCCTGGGCAGTGATCACTGAGGTTTCCTCCATGCGGTGGTGGCCAGCCTTGGTCGGCGGCACAAACGCCCCCGAGTTTACCGGTGCCTACCGTTTCCCGACGACGTGATACCCGACTCATCGGAGGTCCCACCCATGCCCGGCAGCACCGTCGACCCCACTGACGCCACCGTGGCGAGCGCTCCCGGCGATGCCGCGCCGGTCCCGGACGCACCGCTCGCACCACGGGCGCGGTCGGCGCCGACCGAGATCGCGCTCGTCGCGACGTTCGCCGCGCTCTTGGCGGTCTGCTCCCTGCTCGCAGTGACGTTCGGCGCTGTTCCCGTCCCCGTGACACTGCAGACGTTCGCGGTGCTTCTCGCCGGGGCGGTGCTCGGTCCGCGGCTCGGACCTCTTGCCGTCCTCCTGCACCTCGTGGTCGGGCTCGTCGGGCTGCCCGTGCTCGCAGGGGCGAAGGGTGGGCTCGCCGTCCTTGCCGGTCCGTCCGCCGGCTACCTCCTCGCGTTCCCCCTCGCGGCGTTCGCCACGGGCGCGATCGTCGCGGCCATGCGCCGCCGGGGCGTCGCGCTCGTCGCGGTGACGCTCCTCGCCGGGATCGTGGGCACCCTCGTGATCTACGCCGTCGGCGTCCCGGTGATGGCGTGGCGGGCGGGCATGTCGTTCGAGGCGGCCGTCGCGTTCAACAACATCTTCGTGCCGTTCGACCTCGCCAAGGTCGCGCTCGTCGCGCTCACGGCCCCCGCGGTGCACCGCGCGTTCCCCGACCTGCTCCCGGCGCTGCGGCGTGGGCACGAGGCCGCATGAGCAGTCGCGGCCTCACCGAGCGCGACGGGGCCGTGGAACCCGACGAGGACATCGAGCTCGACGGGGCGGAGGTCCGCGTCGTCGATCGGTCGTCCCCCGGCGGCGTGCGCACGATCCTGCACCCGGTCTCGCTGCGGCTGACCGAACGGCGCGTCGCGGTCGTCGGGCCCAACGGCAGCGGCAAGTCGACGCTCGCACGCCTGCTCAACGGTCTCGTGCTGCCGACCGCCGGATCGGTCCGCGTGCACGGCCTCGACACCCGGCGCGACGGCGCCCGGGTGCGGTCCGTCGTCGGCTTCGTGTTCAGCGACCCGGACGCGCAGCTCGTCATGCCGACCCCCCTCGAGGACGTCCTGCTGTCCCTCCGCCGCCACGAGCGCGACGCCGTACGGCGTGCGGCGCGGGCACGGGACGTGCTCGCGCGCTTCGGCCTCGCCGACCGCGCCGACGTCTCCGTGCACGCCCTCTCCGGCGGCCAGAAGCAGCTCCTCGCGCTCGCGGGCGTGCTCGCGACCGAGCCGAAGATCCTCGTGTGCGACGAGCCGACGACGCTCCTCGACCTGCGCTGGACGGCGCACGTCGACGCGCTCCTCGCCGACCTGCCGCAGCAGGTCGTGCACGTCACGCACGACCTCGCGGCCGCAGCGACGGCGGACAGGCTGATCGTCGTCGAGGACGGACGCGTGGTCCACGACGGCGACCCCGCGGCAGGGATCGCCGCCTACCGCGAGCGCATGCTCGCGTCCAGCCTGATCCCGCCGGGGCGCGAGTGAGCTGGCCGCGCCGCACCCGCCGACGAGGGGCACGCCCGCGCCCGCACGGGCTCACGGCTGGCGCGAGCGTGCTCGGGCTGCACGTGCCGGGCAACTCCGCCGTCCACCGCGCGCCCGCCGGCGTGAAGCTCGCCGCGCTCGCGGTCCTCGGGACGGTCCTCGCCGTCGTGCGCTCCGCTCCCCTGTCCGCGGGCGCGCTCGTGGCCGTCCTCCTCGTCACGGGCCTCGCACGCGTCGGCGTGAGCGTCCTGCTCCGACAGGCACGCACCGTGCTGGTCATGCTCGTGGTCCTCGCCGCGGTGCAGGCGTGGAGCGCAGGCCTCGCGCCCGCGCTCGCGACGTCGCTCGGCCTCGCCGCGACCGTCCTCGCCGCAGCCCTGCTCACGGCGACGACCCGCGCGGACGCGCTGCTCGACATGCTCACGGCAGCGCTACACCGCGCAGCCCGGCTCCCCGTCGTCGGGCGGCACGTCCGGCCCGAGAGCGTCGCTCTCGCCGTCGCGCTCATGCTCCGCGCTGTCCCCGCCGTCGCACAGGTCGAGCGGGAGTCGCGCGACGCCGCGATGGCGCGCGGCCTCGAGCGCTCCCCCCGGGCGCGCCTCGTGCCGACCGTCGTGCGCACGGTCGCGATGGCGCACCGGACGGGCGAGGCGCTCGCCGCCCGTGGGACGAGCGACGACGCCTAGGGTCGCTTACCGTCAGATCATGACGTTCAACGACGACGCGCGTCTCGACACGAGCAGGGTCCGCCGCGCGGGAGGCACGAAGGGCATCGCGATCGGCGGAGGTGTCGGCGTCGTCGCGATCCTCCTCATCGGTCAGCTGTTCGGCATCGACCTGTCGGGCATCCTCGGCGGCAGCTCGACGCCGCAGAGCACCGCGACCGACGACGACCTCGCCCGCTGCGCGACCGGTGCGTCCGCGAACGAGGACGTCGAGTGCCGCGTCGTCGGCGCCGCGACCTCGCTCGACGAGTTCTGGACGGGCGCGTACCCGTCGGTCGGAGACAACCGCTACGAGCCGACGAACGTCACGCTCTTCTCGGGCCAGGTCCAGACGGCCTGCGGCCAGGCGAGCTCCGCCGTCGGCCCGTTCTACTGCCCCGCAGACCAGCTGATCTACCTCGACACCGACTTCTACGACGCGCTCCGCGGCAGCCTCGGCGCGCAGGGCGGCAACCTCGCGCAGATGTACGTCGTCGCGCACGAGTGGGGCCACCACATCTCGAACCTCACCGGCACCATGTCCGCGATCGACCGCGACGGCACCGGACCCACGAGCGACTCCGTGCGCCTCGAGCTCCAGGCCGACTGCTACGCGGGCGCCTGGGTCGGCGGAGCATCCCAGACGCGCGACGACTCCGGCACCGCGTTCCTCAAGGCCCCCACGACAGCCGAGATCGCCGACGCCCTCGACACCGCCGCAGCGATCGGGGACGACCGCATCCAGGGGCGCGCCGGCCAGGTGAGCCCCGAGACGTGGACGCACGGCTCCTCCGAGCAGCGCCGGACCTGGTTCACGAACGGCTACGAGCGTGGCACGACGGCGTGCGACACGTTCGCCGCGGACGCGCTCTAGCCTTTCCTTCGTGGCCCTTCCCGCTCCTGCCCTGCGCTCGCCTGTCCGTCCCGGACCCGAGGCACGCGCGCTGGTCGACCGCCACACGGCACTCGTCACGCGGGTGCGCGCCGTCGTCGACCACCTGGACGGTGTCGCGGTGGCGGTCACGTCGTGGGTGAGCGCCGACGAGCGGCGGCGGGCGCGCGAGGAGCTCTCCCACGTCCCCGTGGGACGACTCGGCGAGACGACGGACCGCAACCTGCGGCTCACGGCCGTCCAGACCGCGGGGTACACGACCGCGGCAGACCTCCTCGGCGTCGACGCGGCGACGCTCGACGCGATCCCCGGCGTCGGCGAGGCGACCGCCCGGGGCGTCGTGGCCGCCGTCGACCAGCTCGCCAAGGCCGCCGTCACGCTGCGACCCCTGCGCATCACGCTCGACCGGGCCGGCCTGCCCGAACCCCGAGAGGCTCGCGACCTCCTCGCACTCCTCCGAAGGTTCCAGCGGGTGTCCCCGCTCGTCACGCCCCACCGACAGCTGCTCGACGACTACCTCCGATTCGCCGGGCAGTCGACGCGCGACGCCGGACCTGCGCGGCACGCGGCGCGCATGCTCCTCACGCTGCCCCGCACCCGCCGCCGCACCCAGGCCGCTCTCGCGCAGCTGCACGACTGGGACCGGCTCCTCGTCGCCCACGACCTCCCCGGCATCGTCGCCCGCGCCGAGGCTGAGATCGCGGCCCGCGACCCGCAAGGGATCGCGCTCGCAGACGACTACGCCCGACGCTCCGCGGAGTACCACACGACACTCCAGAGGATCGTCCCGCACGCCGCGGACGCCCTGGCGACGCGAGGCCTCCTGCCCGCCGACCTCGTCGCCCGCGTCGACGCGCACCCGCTCGACACCACGCTGCTGAAGGTCTCGTTGCGCGGCTACCAGGAGTTCGGGGCCCGCTTCACGCTCGAGCAGGGGCGCGTCCTGCTCGGCGACGAGATGGGCCTCGGCAAGACCGTGCAGGCGCTCGCGGCGATCGCCCATCTCGCTGCCGACGGGCACCGGCGGTTCCTCGTCGTGTGCCCCGCGTCGCTGCTCGCAAACTGGGAGCACGAGGTGCGCGGACGTGCCGCTCTCGCCGTGCACCGCATCCACGGGTCGGGTCGCGCCGCCGCGCTCGCGGCGTGGGAACGCGACGGTGGTATCGGCCTCACGACGTTCGAGGGGCTCACGCACGTCCCGCTCGACGGCGTCGCTCCCCGCTCTGACAACGCACCAACCACCGGTTCCGCGAGCGACGGCGCGGCGGCTGGCGGCACAGCGGCCGGCGCGGCGGGCAGCACAGCGGGCGGCACGGCGGGCGACGGCGCGGCGGCCGGCGCGGACCCGTGGCGCGTCGGGCTGCTCGTCGTCGACGAGGCGCAGCAGGTGAAGAACCCGAAGGCCGCGCGGTCGAGGCTCGTCGCCACGTGGGCGCAGCGGTGCGCGCGCGTCCTGCTCATGTCGGGCACGCCCATGGACAACCGCCTCGAGGACTTCCTCGCGCTCGTGGACCTGCTCCATCCGGGCCTCTCCGAGTCGGTGCCGAAGCACCTCGGGCTCGTCGGACCGGAGGCGTTCCGCCGGGCGGTCGCGCACGTCTACCTGCGGCGCAACCAGTCGGACGTGCTCGTCGAGCTCCCCGGCGTGGTCGCGTCCGACGACTGGGTCGAGCTCCGGGCACCCGAGGAGACGCACTACCGCGCAGCCGTCGCGAGCGGCAACCTCATGGCGATGCGCCAGGCGGCGTGGCACGCCCCGGACGGCACCGCCGCTCCCCCGGCCAAGCTCGACCGCCTCCTCGAGCTCATCGACGAGGCGCTCGACGAAGGCCGCTCCGTCCTCGTCTTCTCCTACTTCCGCGCGACCCTCGAGCTCGTCGCCCAAGCCCTCGCCGAGCGTGGTGCTACCGTCCACGGGCCGCTCACCGGGGACGTGCCGGTCGCGCGCCGCGGCGAGCTCGTCGACGCGTTCACAGCCGACGACGCCGCCGTGCTCGTCGCGCAGATCTCCGTCGGCGGTGCGGGGCTCAACCTCCAGGTGGCGAGCGTCGTCGTGCTGTGCGAGCCGCAGCTCACGCCGAGCCTCGAGGACCAGGCGGTCGCCCGCGCCCACCGCATGGGTCAGGTGCGCCCCGTGCGCGTCCACCGACTGCTCGGCGCTGACGGCGTCGACGAGCGCATCGTCGAGATCCTCGAGCGCAAGCGCGAGATCTTCGACGACTACGTCCGCGTATCCTCCCTCGCGCAGTCGACGGTCGGCTCGGTCGACGTCGCCCGCGGAGACCTCGCCCGCGAGGTCGTCGCGGCCGAGCAGGCCCGGCTCGGCTACGGCCCGTGGTGGGACGAGCTCGACAGCGCGCCGCCGGGCGAGCTCCCTGCACCGGGCTGACCGCGATAGGGCACGATTGCCGCGTGGAGACCTTCAAGCGCACGCCGTTACAGCTCTTCAACCTTCCGCAGCACTTCGTCATCCCGCTCTTCCAACGGCCGTACGTGTGGCGCGAGAGCGAGCAGTGGGAACCTCTCTGGAAAGACGTCCGGCGAGTCACAGAGATCCGACTCGCAGACCCTCACGCTGCCGTGACCCATTTCTTGGGCGCCGTGGTGCTCCAGGCGCACATCGCGACGACGAAACGACTCACGAGCTGGAACGTCATCGACGGTCAGCAACGGCTCACCACCGTGCAGCTCCTGGCCGACGCGACCGCGGCGCTCCTCGCCGAGGGAGGACTCACCCGGTTCGCGGAGCAGCTCGAAGACCTGACCCACAACGCGTCAAAGTTCGTCGAGGACGACGAGATCCCCTTGAAGCTCCGGCACCTCAACAACGACCGGGCGGCCTTCGACGAGGTCATGACCGCCGAGGCTCCGGTGGACCACGCTGGGCTGAAGCACCACGACTCACAGATCGCCGCAGCCCACGCGTACTTCACTACGGTCGTCGAGCAGTGGCTCGGCGCTCCGGAGGACGACGAGTTCGAGACGAGGGCACGCGAACTCACCGATGTCCTGCTCGACGGTCTCCAGCTCATCTCCATCGAGCTCGGGGCAGCAGAGAACTCGCAGGAGATCTTCGAGACGCTCAATGCCCGTGGCACCCCGCTCACGGCAGCGGACCTCGTCCGCAACTTCGTCTTCCAGAGACTCGAGGCTGAGGGCAGCGACACGCAACGGGCCTACGACGAAGACTGGCCGTTCGAGACCAAGTTCTGGACGCGGGAAGTCAGCGTGGGCCGCAACCTGGTCTCGCGGAGCTCACTGTTCCTCAACCAGTGGCTGACCTCGCGCACCGGAGAGGAGATCAGCCCCCAGTCGACGTTCACCAGGTTCAAGTCCTGGGTCGAGCTCGAGGCTCACCAGCCGATGTCCCGCATCCTGCCTGCTATCAAGCAGCAAGCCGCCATGTACGAGTCGTGGACCGAGGCTGCCGCACGCCCCGGCGGCAGCCTCAACGCGACAGAGATGGCCGTCTACCGGATGCGGACGGCGGGGATCGAGCTGCTCAAGCCACTCCTCGTCTGGCTGCACGAACCTGAAGCGCGGCTGGACCAGGCCACCATCGACAGCGTCATCCGTGATGCCGAGAGCTGGGTCTACCGACGTCAGCTCCTCCGCCTCTCGGGCAGTGATCTTGGCCGGATCGTCGCTGACCTGATCGCCGCGAATGCTGCGGGCCGCGACAGCGGGCTCGCGCCACGCATCTCCCGGCACCTGGCACGGCTCAACGTCACGAGCACCTACTGGCCGGGCGACGAAGAGGTACGCCAGACCTTGGCAGCCGAAGCCGTCTATCGTCGGTACCCTCGCGCACGACTCAGGATGTTCCTCCAGGCCGCGGAGGACTACTACCGAGGCCTCACGGGCCAACCGCAGGTCGAGCGCAAGGACTACCCGATCGAGCATCTCCTCCCCCAGTCGTGGCGGACGACCTGGCCCGTCGAGACACCCGACGAGGCCGACGAGCGGCAGGCCCACGTCCACCGCCTGGGCAACCTCACCCTGCTGACAGGACCGCTGAACTCTAAGGTCTCGAACGGGCCGTGGACGAGCAAACGAGCAGCCCTCCTCGAGCACAACACGATCAATCTCACGGGGCGAGTCGTGAGCAGGACAGCGGACCTTCCCTGGGACGAGAGCCTCATCGACGCGAGGACGGCGGAGCTCGTCGACGTCCTGCTCACGGTCTGGCCGGTCCCCGAGGGTCACCACGGCAGGGTCGTGGACCCACAGACCAAGGCGGGCGACTGGATCGAGCTCAAGCACCTGCTGCGCGCGGGCTTCCTCCACGCGGGTGAGAAGCTCGTCGCGACCCATCGCACGTACAAGGGGCGCGAGGCGCGACTGACGCCCGACGGTCTCATCGAGCTGGACGGACGTCTGTTCGCCACGCCGTCGGCGGCAGCATTCTCCCTGGCCGGCAAGGCGTCGAACGGCTGGTACTTCTGGGCCGTCGGCGACGGCAGGCGCCTGCGCGACGTGCGGTCGGAGTTTCAGAATGCCGTCCCGCCTGACGAAGTCTCGTAGCTCCTCACTGCTGACACGCAGACGTCCCGCTGCCGGTGGTGCCGACAGCGGGACGTCTGAACCAGATCAGAGGTTGAACCCCAGGGCGCGGAGCTGGTCCTTGCCGTCGTCCGTGATCTTCTCGGGGCCCCACGGCGGCATCCAGATCCAGTTGACCCGGTAGCCGTCGGTGATGCCCTCGAGGGCCTGTCCGGTCTGGTCCTCGATGACGTCGGTCAGCGGGCAAGCCGCAGACGTGAGCGTCATGTCGATGATGGCCGTGTTGTTCTGGTCGACGGTGATGCCGTACACGAGCCCGAGGTCGACGACGTTGATGCCGAGCTCCGGGTCGATGACGTCACGCATCGCCTCCTCGACGTCCGCCGCGGTCGGCGCCTGATGGGTGGTCATGAGATCTCCTGAGAGTCGGGAGCAGGGTTCGAGGTGGTGGTGTGCGGGGCCGACGCCGTCGCGGCGATCGTCGCCGAGGCGTCACGGCCGAGCGTGTCGGTGCGCACGAGGGCGTCGCGCAGCGCCGCCCAGCCGAGCAGGGCGCACTTGATGCGCGCCGGGTAGCGGGAGACGCCCGTGAACGCCGAGGCATCACCCAGGAGGTCCTCCGCCGTGTCGTCGTCGAGCCCCTTGCCGCGCGTCCCCATGAGGTCGCGGAAGAGGTCGCCGAGCTGCTCGGCCTGCTGGACCGAGCCGCCCTCGACGAGCTCGGTCATCACGGAGAGCGACGCCTGGGAGATCGAGCACCCCTGGCCCTCCCAGGTGACCGAGCCGAGCGTGAGCGCGCCGTCGTCGGCAGCGTCGACGGTCACGCGGAGCGTGACCTCGTCACCGCACGTCGGGTTGATCTGGTGCGACTCGCCGCACGCGCGCCCCGGGGCGGCGTCGACGAGGCCGCGCCCGTGGGGCGTCTTCGCGTGGTCGAGGATGACCTGCTGGTAGAGCTGTTCCATCGCGTTCGTTGACACGTCTGACCCTCCTAGGACAGTCCGAAGAACGTCCGGACCCTCGCGAGTGATTCCCGGAAGGCGGCGACCTCCTCGGAGGTCGTGTAGACCGACGCCGACGCGCGCGCGGTCGCGGCGACACCGAAGCGGCGGTGCAGGGGCTGCGCGCAGTGGTGGCCGACGCGCACGGCGATGCCGTCGTCGTCGAGCACCTGGCCGACGTCGTGCGCGTGCACGCCGTCGACGACGAACGACACGACGGCGAGGCGGTCGGTCACGTCCGTCGGTCCGATCACCCGCACACCGGGGATGTGGCGGATCTCGAGCAGCTCTGCGGCGAGCGCGCGCTCGTGGGCGAGCACGCCCTCCATCCCGAGCTCGCGCAGGTAGTCGGCAGCGGCACCCATCGCGACCGCCTGGGCGACCGGCTGCGTGCCGGCCTCGAAGCGCTGCGGCGGCGGCGCGTACGTCGTCTCCGTCATCGTCACGACCTCGACCATCGACCCGCCCGTCGTGACGGGCGGCATCGCGGCGAGCAGCTCGCGGCGACCGTAGAGCGCGCCGACACCGGTCGGGCCGAGCATCTTGTGCGCCGAGAACGCGGCGAAGTCGACCCCGAGCGCATGCAGGTCCACCGGCATGTACGGGACCGACTGGCACGCGTCGAGGACGACGACCGCGCCGACGGCGTGTGCGCGCGCGACGAGCGGTGCCACAGGCGTGATCGCGCCCGTCACGTTCGACACGTGCGTGAACGCGACGATGCGGGTGCGATCCCCGATGACGTCGTCGGCCTGGTCCACCCGGACGCGACCGTCGTCGTCCACCTCGAGCCAGCGCAGCACCGCACCCGTGCGGGCGGCGAGCTCCTGCCACGGCACGAGGTTCGCGTGGTGCTCCGCCTCGGTCACGACGATCTCGTCGCCCGGGGCGAGCACGAAGCGTGCCGCCTCGACTCCCCCGCGGCCCGCGGTCGCGTTCGAGAAGGCGTACGCGACGAGGTTGATCGCGGCGGTCGCGCCCGAGGTCCACACGATCTCGTCGTCGTCCGCGCCGACCAGCGCGGCGACCTTCGAGCGTGCCTGCTCGAACGCCTCGGTGGCCTCCTCCGCGAGCTGGTGCGCGCCGCGGTGCACGGCGGCGTTGCGCTGCAGGTAGAAGTCCTGCTCGGCGTCGAGCACCGGGTCGGGCTTCTGGGACGTGGCGCCCGAGTCGAGGTACACGAGCGGTCGCCCGTCGCGCAGCGTCCGGGCGAGCAACGGGAAGTCCGCGCGCACCGCCGCCAGCTCGGTCTCGGTCAGCATGTCAGGCACCGCCTTGGTCGTCGTCCACCGTCCCGTGCGGGACGGCGGTGCAGCGTGGGGTCGTGCTGCGTCGCCCGGGCCGGTCCGGACGGGCCGGGCCGGGCGACGCGTACAGCTTCGGTCAGGCCTTGGCCAGGAAGCGGTCGTAGCCCTCGTTCTCGAGACGCTCGGCGAGCTCGGGGCCACCCTCCTCCGCGATGCGACCGTCGACGAAGACGTGCACGAAGTCCGGCTTGATGTAGCGCAGGATGCGCGTGTAGTGCGTGATCAGCAGCGTGCCGACCTCACCGCTCGCGATGACACGGTTGACACCCTCGGACACGACACGCAAGGCGTCGACGTCGAGGCCCGAGTCGGTCTCGTCGAGGATCGCGACCTTCGGCTTGAGAAGCTCCATCTGAAGGATCTCGTGGCGCTTCTTCTCGCCACCGGAAAAGCCCTCGTTGACGGACCGCTCGGCGAACGAGTCGTCCATGCGCAGGTTCGCCATCGCAGACTTCATGTCCTTGACCCAGTGGCGCAGCGCCGGAGCCTGACCGTCGATCGCCGTCTTCGCGGTGCGCAGGAAGTTCGACACCGAGACGCCGGGGACCTCGACCGGGTACTGCATGGCGAGGAACATGCCCGCCCGGGCACGCTCGTCGACGCTCATCGCGAGGACGTCCTCGCCGTCGAGCGTCACGGTGCCGCCCGTGATCGTGTACTTCGGGTGCCCGGCGAGCGAGTACGCCAGGGTGGACTTGCCGGAGCCGTTCGGGCCCATGATGGCGTGGACCTCACCGGCGTTGATCGTCAGGTCGACGCCGCGCAGGATCTGCTTGGCGCCTTCCTTCGTCTCGACGCTGACGTGCAGGTCGCGGATCTCCAGGGTGGACATAGTTCTCCTCGGAAGCTGTTTCAGACGGTGGTGTCGACGTCGACGAGGACGTCGTCACCGTCGAGGGTCAGGGGGTACACGGGGATGGGGCGCACGGCGGGCGGCGAGTCGGGCTGGCCGGTCCGCAGGTCGAAGCGGGAGCCGTGGAGCCAGCACTCGATGAGGCAGCCCTCGACCTCGCCCTCGGAGAGCGAGACGGCGCCGTGCGAGCAGATGTCGGACACGGCGTGCAGCTCGCCGTCGGAGTCGCGGACGACGGCGACCTCGACGAGGCGCCCCTCGTCGTTCTCGAGCTCGACCCGGAACGTCCCCTCGACGGGGACGTCCTGGGCCAGGCAGGCGACCTGAGCGGTCATGCCTGCTCGCTCGCCCCGGTCAGGACGGACATGGACTTCTCGAGCTCGGCCTCGATCGAGGCCACCAGACGCTCCTCGACCTCGGGCACGCCGATCTCCTGGATGAGCTCGGTGAAGAAGCCCCGCACGACGAGCCGGCGCGCGTCGATCTCAGGGATGCCGCGGGCCTGCAGGTAGAACAGCTGCTCGTCGTCGAAGCGCCCGGTCGCGCTCGCGTGACCAGCCCCCTCGATCTCGCCGGTCTCGATCTCGAGGTTCGGCACGGAGTCGGCGCGGGCGCCGTCGCTCAGGACGAGGTTGCGGTTGAGCTCGTACGTGTCGGTGCCGCTCGCGGCCGCCTGGATCAGCACGTCGCCGACCCACACCGCGTGCGCGCCCTCACCCTGGAGCGCGCCCTTGTAGGTCACGCGGGAGCGGCAGTTCGGCACGCTGTGGTCGACGAAGAGCCGGTGCTCCTGGTGCTGGTCGGAGTCCGCGAAGTAGAGGCCGAGCATCTCGACCTCGCCGCCCTCGGCCTCGAACTCCGCGTCGGGGGTGATGCGGACGACGTCGCCGCCGAACGTGACGACGACGTGCTTGAGCTTGGCGTCGCGGCCGAGGCGCGCGCGGTGAGAGCTCGCGTGCACGGCACCGGCGGACCAGTCCTGGACGGAGACGACGGTGAGGTGCGCGCCGTCACCGACCTCGATCTCGACGGTCTCGGTGAGCAGTGCGTCACCCGTGTGGTCGATGACGACGACGGCCTCGGCGTGGTGCTCGGCGCGCACGAGCAGGTGCGTCGCCGTCGCCTCGTCGCCCTTGCCCTCGATGCCCTCGACGCGGACGGACGTCGCGCCCGTCGTGACCGTCTCGGCGGGGATCGTGACGACCGTGGCTTCCTGGACGGCATTCCAGGCGACGACGGCGGAGCGGTCGCCCGGGCGGCCGGCACGGCCGAGCCGCTCGTCGTCGCGCCCGACGATCTCGACGGACACGCCGGAAGGAGCGACGACGGTCGTGCGGACGCCGTGCCCGGCGATCTCCTGGTCGAAGAGCGGCGCGAGGCGGGAGACGGGCGAGAACCGCCACTCCTCCTCGCGTCCCGTGGGCACGGGGATCGCCGCGAGGTCGAAGGAGGTGACGCGCTCGGCGCGCGAGCCCTGCGGGACGACTGCGCCGTGCGAGTGTGCGCCGTCGAGGCCGGCCTGGCTGTGGTCGGTGCTCAGCGTCTCGGGAGTTGCGGTGGTCATCAGCCGACGGACCCTTCCATCTGGAGTTCGATGAGGCGGTTGAGCTCGAGGGCGTACTCCATCGGCAGCTCACGCGCGATGGGCTCGACGAACCCGCGCACGATCATGGCCATGGCCTCGGTCTCGGCCATGCCTCGGGACATGAGGTAGAAGAGCTGGTCCTCGCTCACGCGGGAGACGGTCGCCTCGTGGCCCATCGAGACGTCGTCCTCGCGGACGTCGACGTACGGGTAGGTGTCGGAGCGCGAGATCTGGTCGACGAGGAGTGCGTCGCACAGGACGTTGGACGCCGAGTGCTCGGCCCCTTCGAGGACCTGGACGAGGCCGCGGTACGAGGTGCGACCGCCGCCGCGAGCGACAGACTTCGACACGATCGACGACGACGTGCGCGGCGCGGCGTGCACCATCTTGGCGCCCGCGTCCTGGTGCTGGCCCTCGCCGGCGAACGCGATCGAGAGAGTCTCGCCGCGGGCGTGCTCGCCCATGAGGTAGATCGCCGGGTACTTCATGGTGACCTTGGAGCCGATGTTGCCGTCGACCCATTCCATCGTCGCGCCCTCGGCGGCCGTGGCGCGCTTCGTGACGAGGTTGTACACGTTGTTCGACCAGTTCTGGATCGTCGTGTACCGCACGCGGGCGTTCTTCTTGACGATGATCTCGACGACGGCCGAGTGCAGCGAGTCCGACTGGTAGATCGGCGCGGTGCAACCCTCGACGTAGTGCACGTACGAGCCCTCGTCGGCGATGATCAGCGTCCGCTCGAACTGGCCCATGTTCTCCGTGTTGATGCGGAAGTAGGCCTGCAGCGGGATCTCGACGTGGACGCCCGGCGGGACGTAGACGAACGAGCCGCCCGACCACACTGCGGTGTTGAGGGCCGCGAACTTGTTGTCGCCCGACGGGATGACGGACCCGAAGTACTGCTCGAAGATCTCGGGGTACTCGCGCAGGCCCGTGTCCGTGTCGACGAAGATGACGCCCTGCTCCTCGAGGTCCTCGCGGATCTGGTGGTACACGACCTCGGACTCGTACTGGGCAGCGACACCGGCGACGAGGCGCTGCTTCTCGGCCTCGGGGATGCCGAGGCGGTCGTACGTGTTCTTGATGTCCTCGGGCAGGTCCTCCCAGCTGGTGGCCTGCTTCTCGGTCGAGCGGACGAAGTACTTGATGTCGTCGAAGTGGATGCCGGACAGGTCGGCGCCCCAGTTCGGCATCGGCTTCTTCTCGAACAGGCGCAGCGCCTTCAGGCGGGTCTTGAGCATCCACTCGGGCTCGTTCTTGAGCGCCGAGATGTTGCGCACGACGTCCTCGTCCAGTCCGCGGCGCGCCGTGGCGCCGGCAGCGTCGCTGTCGTGCCAGCCGTAGCCGTACGAGCCGATCGAGGCGATGATCTCGTCGTCGGTCGAGGGCGCCTGGACGACGTTCTCGGTTGGTGCGGTCATGGTGATCCTTCCGCAGACCGGCTGTGGGGCCGGTGGTGGGTCGAGGTCGGGTGGTCGTGCTGTTCGGCGGGCGACGGCGGTGGCGGGTGAGGCTGCCACGCCCCGACCGGGATGTTCGTCGTGCAGACGTGGCCGCCGCCGGCCAGCGTCGCGAGTCTCTGGACGTGCGTGCCGAGCATCCGCGAGAAGAGGCGGGTCTCGGCGTCGCACAGCTGCGGGAACCGGGCTGCGACGTGCGCGACGGGGCAGTGGCCCTGGCAGAGCTGGACCATCGTGGTTCCCGCGACGGGTCGCACGCTGGGCGCGAAGCCGTCCTCGTGGAGTGCTGCCGCGAGCTGGTCGACGCGACCTTGGACGTCGTCGGCGGTCATGTGCCGCGCGTAGCGCGCGGCCGTCTCGTCGAGCCGCTCCTGAGCGAAGGCCTCGACGCCGTCCGTCCCCACCGCGCGGGCGAGGTACTCGAGCGCCTGGAGGGCGATCTCCGGGTATCCGGCGGAGAGCGCACCCTGCGCCGCGACGGTCGCGACGTACCGGCGCGCGGGCCTGCCGCGCAGCCCGGTGTGACCTGACTCGTGCACGGCGACGAGCTGCTCGCCCTCGAGCCCGGACAGGTGGCGGCGGATCGCTGCCGACGTGAGGTCGAGGCGCTCGGCGAGCTCGGCCGCACTGATGGGGCCGTCGGACATGATCAGCTCGAGCACCCGGTCCCGGGTGCTCGGGTCGGCGACGGGGTGGACTGGATCGACGTGCGTCAACTGCCACCTCCTGAGGGCGTCCGGTCGGGGCGCCTCCGGCAGCGGGGACGCCAGCACGCCAGCGGCGCGCATATACCGAACATTGTCGTTGCATAAATGTGCCGCTGCAAGGAAGGTGAACCTCAGTAGGACCAACGTCACTGCCTGCTCGCACCCAGGCATGTCCCCCGCGTCGCGCCACGACGGGCACGACCGCCGCACCACGCTCGCCCGCGTGTGCGACACGCCACACGACGACGAAGGGCCCGAGGCGCATGCCTCGGGCCCTTCGTCGTCGTGTCAGCTCAGGAGCGGACCGGCAGGTAGGCCGTCGCGTGGACCATGTTGTGGTCCGAGCCTCGCGCACTGTCCGTGCGTGCCATCTCGTTGACGTGGTTCGTGAAGTCGCCGACGCCCTGACCGAGGATGTAGTCGAGACGGACCCCGAAGCCCTGGTCGTACTTCTTGACCGTCGTGTACCAGTCGTTGAGCGTCGAGAACTCCGCGTTCTTCTTCTTCGTCGCCGTGAACGAGTCGCGGAACCCGGCACCGACGAACGCGTCGTGCGGGGCGTTGCCCGCGGACTTGTTCTGGTACGAGTTGAGGTCACCCGTCACCAGGACGGGCAGCTTCTGGGTGTTGAGGCGGCTCATCGTCGAGATGATCGACTGCGCCTGACGGCCACGCAGGGACTCGGCACCCTGGCGCGGGTCGAGGTGCGTCGAGACGAACCAGAACTCGCCGCCCGACTTGTTGTCACGGAACTTTGCATAGGCGAACTTCCGCTTGTCCTCGTTCGAGTCCGACGCGTTCGCCGCAAGGTTCGCCGTGCAGCTGCCCGAGTAGAAGCGCGCTCCCGTGTTCTCCGGGCAGTTGCTCAGGAGGGTCAGGCGCTTCTTGTCGTAGAGGATCCGCTGGCCCTGGCTGCCCCAGGTCGAGCCCGGCTCGAGGTAAGGGCTCACGCGGACCATCGCGTAGTCCGCGCTGCTCCCGGCGGTCTTCGCGGCGCTGCGGACGGCCGCGAGGAGGGACTCGGTCTGCCGGGTCTTGCCGTCAGCGCTCACCTCTTCGGTGCTGGGCGAGACCTCCTGAAGGCCGACGACGCTCGCGCCGGACGCGACGATCGTGGACGCGACCTTGCCCTTGCGCTTCGACCAGGGCTTGCTGGGCTGGGAGTTGGCGCCGACGCGCGCCGACACGACGTTGTACGAACCGACCTTGAGCGGGACCATCCCGGCGGTCGTGCCCGCCTGGCGGGCGGGCTGCACGGCGTGGAGCGACGGGTAGAGCCGCATCTTGGTGCCGGCCGTGCCCTTGTTGAGCGCACGGAAGCGGTAGTAGAGGTGGTTGCCGCTCGCCGGGTGCAGGCCGAGCTTCGCCGTCACGGAGGCGGGGATGACGTACGACTTGCCCTTCGCCGGGATCGTGAGCCGCACGTGCTTGCGACCCTTCTTCGGCAGGTTCGACTTCTGGTCGTTGAACACCGTCGAGGCGAGCTCGAGACGGTAGTGCGTCGTGTACGTCGTCTTGTGCTTCCACGTGAGGCGGACCTCGCCCGGCTTGGGGCCGGGCGTCGCCACGAGCGACGTGACGCGCTCGGGGATGTGCACCTTGGTCTTGACCTTCTTCGGGGCGGACCACGCGCCCTTGGCGCCGTTCTTGGCGACGGCACGCACACGGACCCGGTAGGTCGTCGCGTTCTTGAGCCCCTCGACCGTCACCTCGAGCCGTCCACCGGCAGGCTTGCTGTTGGTGTTGGCGCGCACCGTCTTGACCCTGTCCTTCTTGAAGGCCTTGTCGGTCGCCACCTGGACCTCGTAGCGCTTGACGCCCTTCTGCCAGGTCCAGCCGACACGCACGTTGTGGTTCCGGCTGCCGCCCTTGGCGAGCTTGACACCCGTCACGCGCTTGGGCGTCTTGGCCTTCTTGGCCGCGACGACGGAGGTCGCGACAGGCGCGGACTGCGCGGTGGTCGCGGAGGCTGCGGGGATGACGGCTCCACCGACGAGGACCGAGAGCGCGACAGCACCGGCCAGGGCGGACCGGGAGAGGATCGAGGTGTTCTTCACACACCCACCATCGGTCATGCGGGGCTCTGGATGAAGCCTTTCGTGACCGACGACTCACGCCCGGGGACGGGGCCCGAGCGCGACCAGCGCCTTCACCTCCGCGACGAACGCGTCGTGCGCCTCGTTGCCGTCGAAGTCGCCCAGGGTGTGGACGCGGACACGTTCCCGCTCGTCGTGCAGCGGGTCGGAGACGAGCAGCTGCTCGAGCGCGGTGTCGAGGTTGCTCAGGTCTCGCTCGATGACGTACGCGGCACGGGCGACCGAGAACTCGCGGACGAACTCGGCGCCCGAGCACGTCATCGCGACGAGCGCGAACGGCTTTCCTGACTGGAGGAAGTCCGAGGTGACCGACGAGACGTCGGAGACGAGCGCGTCGACGTCGTTGATGCAGTCCGCGACGGTCCGGTCCTTCTCGGCAGCCCGACCAAACGTGTGGGCCCGGCCCGACTCGCGCGAGTCCGCCTCGAGCATCGCGCGGATCGCCTCGCACTGCTCCCGGTCGGAGGGGATGATCTCGCTCACCGGGTGCGGGCGGAACGTGACCGTCGCGCCGCGCCGCAGCAGTGCGGCGACGATCTCGGTCCCGACCGGGAGCGACGTGTAGCGGTCGTACGTGTGCTTGCCGTACCAGGTCGGCGCGTACAGCACCCGCTGCTCGGCCACCTCGGACACGTGGCGGTCGGTCCTGACGATGTCAGCGATCTGCGGCCGTCCGACCAGCACGAAACGCTCTCGCGGGATCTCGACGCCGTGCTCGGCGTACCTCTCGACGCCCTTCTCGCCACAGACGAAGACCCGGTCGAACTCGCGATGCATCGGGTTGAAGTTCGCGGGCTTGTCCGAGTCGCCGTGGTTGAGGAAGACGTGCCGCATGTGTCGGTAGGCGAGGTAGGGGCGGTTCTCCTTCGCGTTGCGCAGGAACACCCCGAGCGTCAGGCTGCGCACCATCACGGCGTCGAGCAGTCCCCGGTCCGAGTCGTTCGCGCAGATGACGGGCGCAGGCGTGAGCTTCGCGATGCTGCGGACGGTCGCCGCAGAGCGCGCGACCACGATGTAGGGCAGCCCAGCAGCACGGACGTGCGGCTCCCACATCGGGATCTGGTAGGAAGCGCTCGACTCGCCGCCGGTGTGCATGATCGCGATCTTGGGGGCAAGGTCCGCGAGGAAGGCGCGCAGCGCAGCGCGCTGCCGCGCGACGGGGATGATCCGCGCGAGCGTGAGCACGGCGAGGACCGCGTGCCCGGCGAGGCCAGCCACCGCGAGCGCACCTGCGACGACCGGCGCGTCCACGAGCCCGGCGGCAGCGGCGAGCGCGAGCGCCACGGTGCTCGCCGCGACGGCGAGCACCCACGTACCCGGCTGCAGGCGGGCCGGCGCCTGTCCCATCGAGGGGATGTTGGCGACGCGCAGCGGCGCGATCCTGCCGAACGCCTTGAGCGGCGGCTCGGCTGCGGCGGAAGCGACGAGGACGGCCGCCCACGTCCAGACGAGGATCCCCGCGGCAGAGCCTGGGGTCGGGGCAGCCGCTGCCGCGAGGGCGACGACGACGACCGTGCGCGCCTGAAGGTCGCGCGCCAGGACATCGGCCCCCTTCGCGTTGAGCGCCCGTCGCGCCGGGCCGGACGGCCGAGCGAGCATCTCCACGAGCACGAGCGTCGCGAGCGCCGCTCCCACTGCGCGGAACGGCGTGCCGGGGGCGACCATCACGAGGACGAGGGCGACGACCGCGATCGTGACGCGCAGGAGGTCTCGAGCCTCCGCGCGTCGACGCACTGCCGCCAGGAGGGCGCGACCGCCCGTGTGCTGCGAAGTCATGCCCAGATCGTACCGATGTCGTCGCGCTGCGCCGGGCACCGGCTGGGACGGCGCCGCCCTCGTGGGCCGCGGGTCGGCGGGGCACGCGACGTTCGTCCTAGACTCGGTGACCGTGCCCACCACCCCGGCCGTGCAGGTCACGGACCTCGTCAAGAAGTACGACGGCGTGACCGTCGTCGACTCGTTGAGCCTCACAGCGGCCGCAGGCAGCGTCACGGCCGTCCTGGGCCCGAACGGAGCCGGCAAGACGACGACGATCGAGTGCTGCGAGGGCCTGCGCGTCCCGGACGGCGGGACCGTCCGGGTGCTCGGGCTCGACCCCCGCGCGGACGCGGTGGAGCTGCGCCCTCGCGTGGGTGTCATGCTCCAGGACTCCGGTCTGCCCGCGCAGAAGCGCTCGGGCGAGGTCCTCCGCCACGTCGCCCGCATGCACCGCAACCCGTGGGACGTCGCCGACCTCGAGGAGCGTCTCGGCCTGGGGTCCTTCGCGACGACGACCGTGCGTCGTCTCTCTGGCGGCCAGCGGCAGCGTCTCGCGCTCGCGTGCGCGCTCGTCGGGCGTCCCGAAGTCGTCTTCCTGGACGAGCCGAGCGCCGGCATGGACCCGCAGAGCCGCCTCGCCGTGTGGGACCTCGTCCGCGCCCTGCGCGGCGTCGGCACGTCGATCATCCTGACGACGCACCTCATGGACGAGGCGGCTGAGCTTGCGGACGACGTCGTCGTCGTCGACCACGGGCGGGTCATCGCGCAGGGCACGCCCGCCGAGCTGACGACGGGCTCGGGCGACCAGGTCGCGACGTTCGAGACGGACGCGCCGCTCCCCCACGACGCGAGCGCTCGCCTGCACGACCGTCTGGGTGGTGACGCCGCGTGGACGGTCGAGTCGACCGAGGCGACGCGCCTGCGCGTCGCTGGTCCGCTCGATCCCGGCGCTCTCGCTGCGGTGCTCACCTGGTGCGCCGACGAGAACCTGCTCGTCACGAGGTTCGACCTCGGGCGCCGCACGCTCGAGGACTTCTTCCTCGACCTCACCGGAAGGACCATGCGATGAGCGCGACGACCCCGGGGCCCGTCCCGGCCCCCGCTCCCGCTGCTGCTCCCGCGCGCGCACGGCTGCGCGCCCAGACGTCGTTCGAGATCGCGTCGATCTTCCGCAACGGCGAGCAGGTCCTGGTGACGCTGCTGCTCCCCCTCGTCGCGCTCGTGGTCCTCGGCGGGACGGACGTCGTCGACATCGACCTGGGCGGGCGCGCGCGCATCGACGTGGTCACGCCGGGCGTGCTCGCGCTCTCCGTCATGGCTGCGGCCTTCACGTCGCAGGCGATCGCCACGTCGTTCGACCGGCGTGGGGGCGTGCTTCGTCTCATGGCGACGACCCCGCTCGGGAGGTTCGGGCTGCTCGGCGGCAAGGTCGCCGCAGTCCTCGTGCTCCAGGTCGTCCAGGCACTCGTCGTCGGCGGCGGTGCCGTCGTGCTCGGCTGGCGTCCCGGAGCGCCCGACGTCCTGGCGGCGCTCTTGGTCGGTGCTCTCGGGACGGCGGTGTTCACGTCGTTGGCGATGCTCATCGCGGGGACGCTCCGGTTCGAGGCTGTGCTCGCGCTGGCCAACCTCCTGCTCGTGGTCCTCACGCTCGTCGGCGGCGCGCTCGTCCCGACGTCGTCGTTCCCGGGCGTCGCCGGCGACATCGTCCGTCTCTTGCCCTCCGGCGCGCTCGGTGAGGCGATGCGCGGTGCGTTCGACGGCGGAGTCGCTCTGCGCGACGTCGCGGCGCTCGTGGTGTGGACCTTCGGGCTCGGCTGGGCGACCTCCCGCACGTTCCGCTGGAGCTGACGCGACGAGCATCACGCTGCCAGATTCGTCCGGCCCAGCGCGTGAGGAATAGCGTAGGGACCGTGACGACCCCGGACGCCGCCCCTGCCCAGACGACCACGACCCCGCCGCGCGGTCCCCTCGAGAGGTTCGTGCGGTGGACCGACACCCGGCGCCGGGCGATCCTCGTCGCGAACCTCGTGGCCCAGATCGGCATCATCGTCACCGGTGGCCTCGTCCGTCTGACCGGCTCCGGTCTCGGCTGCTCGACGTGGCCGCAGTGCGAGCCGGGGAGCTTCACACCGGTCTACCACCCGGAGGCGGCGTTCCACTCGGCGATCGAGTTCGGGAACCGGACGCTCACGTTCGTGCTGTGCGTCGTCGCGGGGCTGACAGCAGTCGCGGTGTGGCGCCAGCGCGATCGAGCCCTCTCCTACCGGGTGCTCGGCCTCGTCCCGATCATCGGGGTCGTCGTCCAGGCCGTCGTCGGCGGGATCACCGTCCTCGTGGACCTGCATCCCGCGGTCGTCGGCTCGCACATGTTCATCTCGCTCGGCCTCGTCGCCGCGTCGACGTGGCTGATCGTGCGCCACGGAGAGAGCGACGGGCCCGCGCGCCCCGTTCTCCCGTCGCCGGCGCGCGCGGTCGCCGCGCTCACCGGCGTCCTTGCCGTCCCGATGCTCGTCCTGGGCGTCATCACGACGGGCGCAGGCCCGCACTCGGGCGACGAGGAGGTCGGTTACCGCTTCGCGCTCGACCCCGCACACGCCGCGAAGCTGCACGGCGTGAGCGTCTGGGTCTACATCGCGTCCGTCGCCGTGCTGGCCGCGCTCGTCGTGCGGGCGTCCCGCAGCACGGCCGACACGGAACGCCCCCGTCGCGCGCTGATCCTCGTCGGCGCGGTCATCGCGCTGCAGGCGGTCATCGGCTACACGCAGTACCTCACCGACCTGCCGATCACTCTCGTGCTGCTGCACATGCTGGGTGCTGCCCTGTCGACAGCAGCTGCGGCGAACCTCGTCCTGTCGACCCGCACCCGGTCTGACGAACGCCGCTCGTGACCGGGACGGCGAGGGCGTCGTCCGGGAGGTGAACCTCCCGCCAGGTACGACGAGAGGGGCGGACCATCGGTCCGCCCCTCTCGTCTACCCTCATGCGTGCGTCGTCACGCTCCGCGGCCTCGCCGGCCAGGAGGGACACCGTCGCGCCGCTCGGGCCACGGTGCGTCGCCCGGCCTGAGCGTCTCGAGACCCTGGTTCATCGCGGCGGCGAGAGCCAGGACCCCGACGACGGTCGACGGGTTGTGCAGGCGACCGGCGAGCACCGACTCGACGGCCTCTTCCCACGGCAGCCAGTGCGGCACCATGTCCATCTCCTCGTCCTCGCGGACGTGGCGCTCGGACTCGGGCACGGGGCTCAGGTCCCGGGCGAGGAAGACGCGCAGCGCCTCGTTGTTGCCGCCCGGCGTCGTGAAGTAGTCGGCCAGCACGTGCCAGGTCGTGGCACGCAGGTCCGCCTCCTCCGCGAGCTCACGCTGCGCGGCGACGCACGCGTCCTCTGCGGTGATGTCGAGGAGGCCGGCGGGCGGCTCCCAGAGCTCGCGTCGTACCGGGTGGCGGTACTGGCGCAGCAGCAGGACGCGACCCTCGTCGTCCATCGCGATCGTCGCGACGGCCCCAGGGTGGTCGACCCACTCGCGAGTGACGACCCCGGCCTCGCCGAGGTCGACGTCTTCGCTCACGACGTCCCACACGACCCCGTCGTGGACCGCGCTGCGGTCGACGACGGGGCGTGGGGCGACGCGGTCGAAGATGGGGTCTGTCATGAGTCCTGCTGGGCCACGGCCGCGGCGATCAGGCCGGCGAACAGCGGGTGAGCCTTGGTCGGGCGCGACTTGAACTCGGGGTGGGCCTGCGTCGAGACGTAGTACGGGTGCACGTCCGCGGGAAGCTCGACGAACTCGACGAGCGTTCCGTCGGGCGACGTTCCCGAGAAGACCAGGCCAGCCTCCTCGAGCTGAGCCCGGTACGCGTTGTTGACCTCGTAGCGGTGGCGGTGACGCTCCGAGACGTGCGTGCTCCCGTAGACCCCCGCGATGACCGAGCCGGGCGCCAGGACGGCGTCGTACGCGCCGAGGCGCATCGTCCCACCGAGGTCGCCAGCGCCGTCGACGAACGCCTGCTGCTCCTCCATCGTCGCGACGACGGGGTGCGCGGTGTCGTCCGAGAACTCCGAGGACGAGGCGCCCTCGAGGCCGACGACGTTCCGGGCATACTCCATGACCATCGACTGCAGGCCGAGGCAGATGCCGAGCGTCGGCACCCGGTTCTCTCGCGCCCAGCGCAGCGCACCGAGCTTGCCCTCGATGCCGCGGACGCCGAAGCCACCGGGCACGAGGATCGCGTCCGCACCGCCGAGCGCCTGGTCGGCACCCTCGGGCGTCTGGCACTCGTCGGAAGCGACCCAGCGGATCGCGACCTTCGCGTTGTTGGCGAAGCCGCCGGCACGCAGCGCCTCCGTCACGGAGAGGTAGGCGTCCGGCAGGTCGATGTACTTGCCGACGAGCGCGACCTCGACGTGACGCTCAGGGTTGTGCACGCGCTCGAGGAGCTGGCTCCAGCCGTCCCAGTCGACGTCGTGGAACGGCAGGCCGAGGCGACGCACGACGTATGCGTCGAGGCCTTCTGCGTGCAGCACCTTGGGGATGTCGTAGATGCTCGGCGCGTCCTTGCACGTGACGACAGCCTCGTTGTCGACGTCGCACATGAGGGCGATCTTGCGCTTGATCGACTCGGGCATGTCGCGGTCGGCGCGCAGGACGATCGCGTCCGGCTGGATGCCGATGCTGCGCAGTGCGGCGACAGAGTGCTGCGTCGGCTTCGTCTTGAGCTCACCCGACGGGCCGATGTACGGGACGAGGGAGACGTGCAGGAAGAAGCAGTCGTCGCGGCCGAGCTCGTGGCGGACCTGGCGGGCCGCCTCGAGGAAGGGCTGGGACTCGATGTCGCCGACGGTGCCACCGATCTCGGTGATGATCACGTCGACGTCGGGGCTCGCCTGGGCGCGCATCCGCGTCTTGATCTCGTCGGTGATGTGCGGGATGACCTGGACGGTGTCGCCGAGGTACTCGCCGCGACGCTCCTTGGCGATGACGTGCGAGTAGACCTGGCCGGTCGTCACGTTCGCGCTCGCCGAGAGCGGCACGTCGAGGAAGCGCTCGTAGTGGCCGATGTCGAGGTCCGTCTCGGCACCGTCCTCGGTGACGAAGACCTCGCCGTGCTGGAACGGGTTCATCGTTCCCGGGTCGACGTTCAGATAGGGGTCGAGCTTCTGCATCGTCACGCGGAGGCCGCGAGAACGGAGAAGGCGACCGAGGCTCGAGGCCGTCAGTCCCTTGCCGAGTGAGGAGGCGACGCCTCCGGTCACGAAGATGTGCCGGGTCGTGGATTCCGACCGCCCGGAGAGTCGATTCGCATGCTCTACCACGGGATTCCACTCTATCAGTGAGTTGGCCGCCCGCCCCCGGACCCGCCGCGTCGGCAGCATCACAGTTGCCGGACTCTCCGCCGTGCGGAGCTATCGGTAGACCCGCAGGAGCTGTGCGACGACGTCGTCGCTCGTGGGGAGCTCCCGGGACCGTCGGGCCGCATCGTCGCCCTGACCTGCACGTCTGGTGTCGTCGACGAGCAGGGCGGCCGTCTCGCGCGCGAGCGCGGTCGGGTCGCCGACGGGCACGACGACTGCGCCCCGCTCCCCCGTGACCTCACGCGTGCCGCCTGCGTCGGTCACGACGAGCGCAGCACCTGCACCGAGCGCCTCCTGGACAGCGATCGGCTGGCCCTCCCACACGGCGGTGCTCACGACGACGTCGGCGGCGCGCAGGAGCGCCGCGACGTCCGAGCGGGCGCCGAGCATGCGCACCGGCAACGACCGGCGTCGGATCTCGTCCTCGGTCTCGCCGAGCAACGGTCCGTCTCCGGCCACGCACCACGTGGCGTCGGGGACGTCGCGCGCGAGACGCTCGGCGGCGTCGAGCAGCGTGTCGAGGCCCTTCTGAGGGGCGAGGCGCGCGACGGTGAGCACGAGCCGGCCGGGTACGTCGAGCTCCGCTCGCACCGCAGCGACGTCGTCGTCGCTGACCGGGCGCACAGCAGGAGCGGGCACGAGCGCCCGTTCGGCGCCACGCGCGCCCAGCGTCCCGGCACGGGCGACGAGGTCGCCGCTCACACCGAGGACGACATCGGCGCCGCGCGCGACGACCCGCTCGAGGACCGCAGAGACGGCCCGCACCGCGCGACCGCCGACCGGCAGGTTGTGGAGGGTGACGACGACGCGCGGTCGCGAGCGTCTCGTCCGCGCAGCCATCACGGCGAAGGCACCGGCGCGCAGCCCGTGCGCGTGGACGACGTCCGCTCCCGCCATGGTCTCGCGCAGCGCACGGACCGCAGCGAGGTCGCCCGGCCCGGGCCGTGGGCCGATCTCGACGGCAGCGAGCGGGAGCCGCTCGTGGAGCAGCCCGCGGGAGGACGCGGGGCCTGCGACGCGCACGTCGTGCCCGTGCGCCGCGAGTGCGACCGAGACGGCGGAGACGTGCCGGATCACCCCGCCCGCGCTCGTCCCGAGCACCTGCAAGATCCGCATGTCACTCCCCTTCCGTCGCTGCGGCGGCGACCCGCGCGGCGTGCGGACGTCCGAGCATCTCGCGCACCGACCCGCGGTCGACGACCCACGCACCGGCGAGGACGACGACGACGGCGAGCAGGCCGCCGACGCCACCTGCCACGACGGTCCCGGTGGTGCCCGGCCACGCCTCCACGACGAGGTCGGCGACGACGCGCCCGGCGGCCGCACCCGCGGCTCCCACGCACGCGACGACTCCCGCTGTCCGCGCGACTCCTCGCGATGCGTCCGCTCCCGCGGTGCGGCGCAGCACGACGATCGCGGCGATCGCACCGACGACCATACCGACCGACCCGCCGATGCCGAGGGCGACGAGGGTCGCCGTGGCGTCTCGCCCGCCCCACGTGGCGGAGACCGCCAGGACGGCCGAGGTGACGATGCCGACGGCCCAGCCGACCGACGACGCGAGGACCGCGGCGCGTGACCTCTCGAGCGCATAGAGCACGCGGGTCAGGTGCAGCATGACGCCGAGCCCGACGAGCCCTGGTGCCATCCAGCTCAGGGCGGGCGCCATGGCGGCGATCACCTGGTCGTCACCGTGCCCTACGGTCGAGAACACCATGGCGACCTGCGGGGCTGCGGCGACGAGGGCGCTCGCGCCCACCGCGCCGAGCACGAGGACCGCGCGAGTGGTCAGTGACACGAGGCGGCCGAGGCGCTCAGGCTGGTGGACGACGTCGGCGATGCGCGGGAAGGCGCTCGTGACGAGCGGGACGACGAGCACGGCGTGGGGCAGGACGTACACGGCCTGCGTGTACTGGTAGACGGCGAAGGTGCCGTCGCCGCCCCGGTTGTTCGCGAGCCAGATCGTGGCGACGAGCGAGAGCTGCTGCGCGAGGACTGCGACGACCCCGGCGGCGGCGAGCTTCCGCGCGCGCCTCGCGACGCCCTCGGGGAAGCGCCACGTGGGGCGCAGCCTGACACCGCCGCGCGCGGTGGGCAGGAGCAGCGGGACGGAGAGGGCGACGACGCCAGCGGTCGTGCCCCATGCGAGCCAGGCGACGGCTCGGGCCGGGAGCGCGGCGAGGTCGTCCTGGGCACCGTCGGCGGTGGCGCCGAACACGATGTAGGCGCCGATGACGACGAGCGTCGACAGGACCGGGACGAACGCCGGCCAGAAGAACCTCTTCTGCGCCTGGAGCACCCCGGTCAGCACGACGCCGAGGCCGTAGAGCGGGACCTGCCACGCGAACACCCGCAGGAAGTGCGCAGTGAGCTCGAGTTGCGCGCTCGGTGCTCCGGCGCCGAGGAAGACGGTGACGAGGGGCTCGGCGAGGACCGCGACGAAGACCGCGAGCGGGACGAGGATCGTCGCAGTCCACGTGAGCGCCGCCGACGCGATGCGATCGACCTCGGCGCGTGCGCCTCGCGCGAGAGGCGCGGCGAGCAGCGGCACGACGGCGCCCGCGAGGGCGCCGCCGGCGGCGACCTCGAACAGGACGTTGGGCAGCGCGTTCGCGGATGCGTACGCGGTCCCCGTGGCGCCGTAGCCGACGGTGCCCGCCTGCACCATCCAGCGGGTGAAGCCAAGGATCCGCGAGAGGAGCGTGATCGCCGTGATCATCGCGGCCGCGCCGACCAGGCCCGTGGCGATCCGGCCCGAGCGCGACCTCAGGTTCACGGCCGTCTGCCCCACGAGTCGAGGGCGGAGAGCACGGGGGTGCGCTCGATGACACGGGAGAAGCTGACCTTCTCGGACGCGAGGGTGAGACCCACGACTGTCGCGGCAGCGACCAGCCGCGCGGGCCGTGACGCTTGTGTCAGCCCGACACCGACGACGCCTCCGAGCGCGTTCGCACCGCTGTCACCGAGCATGTCGAGCTCGGCGAGGTCGGCTGGGAGAGATGCCGCGACGGGCGCGACGACGGCTGCCGCCTGTGCCGGGGCGCCAGCCAGGGCAACCGTCGCCGCGCCGATCAGCCCCACCTTGAGCGCGCGCCCGGGCCGGAGGTCGAAGAGGTTGACGAGGTTCGCTGAACCTGCCACGAGGATCGAGTCGAGGACGAGGTCTCCGAGCGCGGTGACGGACGACGACGCCTGCGCTCCGCGGCGGTCCCGGCCGACGAGCGCGGCGGCGGCGAGCGCGCCTGCGCCGATCACGCCGATCTTCATCGCTCCTGTCGTGACGCGGCCCTCACGCAGCGCACCGAGGTGACCGCGCAGGCCCTTGTCCCGCTGCTCGGTGTCCTCGTGCAGGTCGTCGTTGAGCCCAGCGGCTCCCCCGGCGAGCGCAGCGACAGCGCCTGCCGTTCCCACCCGGGCGCGTCGCGAGACCACACCGGTCGTCAGCGCACCTGCCGCGAGGCCGGACGCAAGGGCAGGGCCGCCCATGAGGCTGACGCGCGTGCCGCGGAAGTTGGTGCGCAGCCACGTCGCGGTCCCGCCGGGCATCTGCTCGTCGAGTGCCGCGCGGACGAGGTTGCGTGCCGTGACACCTGAGAGCGCGCCCGCGACAGAGCCGCGCAGGCGCGTCATGCGCCGTCGCCCGTGTCCGCGTCGCCGTCCTGGGTCTCGGCTCCGCCGTCGGCCTCCTGCGCGACGGCGGTGCGTGCGGTGCGGTCGACCTCGGCGAGCCGCACGACCGGGGGCGCGACCGCGGTCGCGCCGGACTGCGGACCGTAGTGCCCGACCGTCCCGGAGGCCTGGGCTGCGAGCGTGAGGACTGTCGTGATCTGGCCCGTCGTGGTGGCGGCGTCGGCGACCGTGCTGATCGGCGTCTCGCCCTCGGCGATCGCGTCGAGGAGCGCCGTGCTCGTGCCGGTCGCGACGACGACAGCGGCCTCGGACCCGGAGACCGCTGCGGCCGCGAGCTCCTGGTGGATGAGGCGCGTGGTCTCGGCCTGGGTGCCGCTGCTCGGCGTCTCGTCGCTCTTCGGCTCGTCCGCGCTCGTGAGCAGGACGATCATGTCCGCGGGGGCCGCGTCCGGCTGTGCGTAGGTGACCAGGTCGCCAGCGGCGAGGAGTCCCTGGAGCACGCTCGCGTCCGGGGAGTACGCGTCGGGCTTGCTCGAGTCGATCTGGACGAGCGAGAGCACGAGCGCGGTCGCAAGGTCCGCGTCGACCGAGCCGTCTGGGGACTCAGGGAGGTACTGGGCGAGGTTGGCGGCGAGCGACTGGCGGAACTTGGCCTGGCCCTCGCTCGTCCACGTGTCCGCGAGCTGCACCCGCGCGGTCACCTTCCCGCCGCCGGCGGCGACACGCTCGGAGAGCGCGGCGACGGTCTCGTCGCTCGCGGAGTCGAGCTCGACGATCGCGACGCGACGGCCGGCGATCGACCCGGCGACGAGGCTCGGTGCGGTCGCGTCGAGGAACGCGTCGCGCTGCGAGAGGTCGGCGGCTGCCTCGTCGAGGTCAGCGCGCAGCTTCTCCTTGTCGGCACGCAGGGACTCGACCTGGCCGGTGAGCTGGTCGCCGATCGCCTCCTTGAGCGGGCCTGCGCCCAGCACGATGCCCACGGCGAGCGCCAGGAACACCGAGATGAGGGAGACGAGGTGGTAGCGGAAGTCGATCACGGCGGGGGTTCATCCTCGGTCGGTAGCGGAGTTGCGGGTGGGGCCGGGCTGGTCAGGGTGAGGCGAACAGCCCCAGGATCCAGCTCCAGACGTCGTCCATCCAGGCTCCCGTGAGCCCGAAGAGAGTCTGCCCGGCGGCGGTCGACATGAGCGCGACGACGAGAGCGACGAGGCCGGAGACGACGAGCATCGCCAGCTGCGCGTTCGAGATCCGCTGGCGGTAGAGGCGGGAGACGCCCTTGGCGTCGACGAGCTTGCCGCCGACGCGCAGTCGGGTGAGGAAGGTCGACGCCATGCCGGAACGGCCCTTGTCGAGGAACTCGACGAGGGTGACGTGCGTACCGACGGCCACGATCACGTCGGCGCCCTTGTCGTCGGCGAGGAGCATCGCGATGTCCTCGCTCGTGCCGGTCGCGGGGAACACGACGTGCTTCGCCCCGAGGCGCTCGACGCGCTCGAGTCCGGGCGCCTTGCCGTCCCGGTACGCGTGCACGACGATCTCCGCGCCGCTCGTGAGGGCCTTGTCCGAGACGGAGTCCATGTCGCCGACGATGATGTCCGGGCGCCAGCCCTCGTCGAGGATCGCGTCGGCACCGCCGTCGACACCGATGAGGACCGGGCGGTACTCGCGGATGTACGGACGGAGCGTCGCGAGATCCTCGCGGTAGTGGTAGCCGCGGACGACGATGAGCGCCTGCCGCCCTTCGAGCTTGGTGGAGATCTCCGGGACCCCGACGCCGTCGAGGAGGAGCTCTCGCTCGCGGCGCAGGTAGTCCATCGTGTTCGCAGCGAACGCCTCGAGCTGGGCGGACAGCCCCTCGCGCGCCTCGGCGAGGCTCACCTCGATGGTGTCGGCCGTCTGCAGCTCGCCCTCGGCGACGAGGTGACCGCCGTGGAGGACCTGGGCGCCGTCGACCTGGACCCGCTGCCCCTCGGTGAGCGCCATGATGTCGGGTCCGAGGTCGTCGATCAGCGTGATGCCTGCCTCGACGATGATCTCGGGTCCGAGGTTCGGGTAGCGGCCCGAGATGGACTTCGAGGCGTTGAGGATCGCGGCGGGCTGCGCGGCGACGAGCGCCTCGGCCGCGACGCGGTCGATGTCGAGGTGGTCGATGACCGCGATCTCGCCTGCGCGGAGTCGCTTCGTCAGGTTCTTGGTGCGAGGGTCGACGCGGACGGGCGCGAGGAGCCCAGGGGTCGCGACGTCGGTCCGTCGTCTGCGGGAGGTGAGTTTCATCGTGAAGATCATCCCATGTCGGCGGCGGCGAGAAGCTCCGCGGCGTGCGTGCGCGCGGCGTCGGACTCTTCCTGCCCGGAGAGCATGCGGGCCAGCTCCGTCACACGGTCGTCGGACGTGACGACGGTGACGTCGGACTGCGTGACGACGTCACCGCCCGAGCCGGTGGACTTGGTGACGACGAGGTGCTGGTCGGCGTACGCGGCGACCTGGGCGAGGTGCGTGACGACGACGACCTGGGCGGAGCGGGCGAGCGCGGCGAGCCTGCGGCCCACCTCGAGGGCGGCACGGCCGCCGATCCCTGCGTCCACCTCGTCGAACACGAAGGTCGGGACGCCCCCGCCGCGTTCCTCGCGCGCGGCCTGGGCGAGCACGACCTCGATCGCGAGCATGACGCGGGACAGCTCGCCGCCGGAGACGCCCTTGCCGAGCGGGCTCGCGGGTGCGCCGGGGTGCGGACGCAGGCTCATGACGACGGCGTCCGCGCCCCACGGTCCGGGCTCGTCGGGGCGGACCTCGACCTCGAGCCGGGCACCCGCCATGGCGAGTCCGTCGAGCTCGGCAGAGACGAGATCGGCGAGCCGCGCCCCGACCTCGCGTCGGGTCGCACTGATCGTCGCGGCCCGCTCGGTGAGCGCCGCGTCGATCTCGTCCCGGCGGGCAGCGAGGTCGGCGAGCCGCTCGTCGCCACCCTCGAGGTCGAGCAGGCGCAGGCCTGCAGCGGACGCCCACTCGAGGACGGCGTCGACGTCGCTGCCGTAGCTGCGGGTGAGCTGGCCGAGCTGGGCGCGGCGGGTGTTGGCCTCTTCGAGCCGGCCAGGGTCGACGGCGAGGTCCTGCAGGTATCCGGACAGGTCCGCGGCGAGCTCGGCGAGCTGAAAGCCGATCTCGGCGGCGCGTTCGGCGAGGCGTGCGAGCGACGGGTCGTGCGCGGCGGCGGCCTCGAGCTCTCGGCGTGCACGCTCGACGAGTGCGACGGCGGAGGGCGCGTCGCCGGACGCGAACTCGTCGCCCGTGACGGCATCGTGCGCGACCGCCGTCCGTGCCCGGAGGTCCTCGACGTTGCTCATCCGGGCGATCTCGGCATCGAGCTCGGTGTCCTCGTGCGGCTGCGGGTCGACCCGCTCGACCTCGGCGAGGCCGAGGCGGAGCAGCTCGGCTTCGCGTGCACGGTCGTCGCGCTGGGAGGTGAGCCGGTCGATCTCCTCGGCGACGGCGCCCCGCTCGGTCCACAGTGCGTGGTAGTCGTCGAGCGCGCGGGCGTGAGCCGCCCCGGCGAAGGTGTCGAGCGCGTCGCGCTGGCGTCGCGGGGACCGCAGGCGCAGCTGGTCGCTCTGGCCGTGCACCGTGACCAGCTCTTCCGCGAGGTCGGCGAGGACGCTCTGCGGCACGCTGCGGCCTCCGAGGTGCGCGCGCGACCGCCCCGAGGTGATGGTGCGCAGGACGACGAGGGAGCCGTCGTCGTCGAGCGCGCCGCCAGCGTCCTCGACGCGTTCAGCGACGGCGGAGCCGGGGGCGAGGACGAAGCGCCCCTCGGCGAGAGCCCGGTCGGCACCGGTGCGCACGCGTTCGGAGTCGGCCTTGCCACCGAGCAGGAGGTCGAGCCCGGTCAGGAGCATGGTCTTGCCGGCGCCCGTCTCGCCGGTGATCGCCGTGAGCCCCGGGGCGAGCGGGATGTGGGCCCGGCTGATCACTCCGAGGTTCTCGATCACGATCTCTTCGAGCACTGTCAGTCCTTCGGGTGGTGCGGGATGACGGGCTGGGAGCCGGTGCGCGGCGCGCCGCCCCGCCAGCCGACGACAGGCAGGGAGAACTTGCGCACGAGCCTGTCGGTGAACGGCGCGTGGCTCAGCCGCGCGAGACGCACGGGGTCGGAGCCGCGCCGCACCTCGATGCGTGCACCGGGCGCGACGTCGATCCGGCGGCGTCCGTCGAGGGTGAGCACGCCGCCTGACTGGGAGCGGGTCACGATCTCGACTGCGAAGGTCGATCGCGGACCGACCACGAGCGGGCGGGCGAACAGGGCGTGCGCGGCGAGCGGCACGAGGAGCATCGCGTCGACGTCGGGCCACACGACGGGCCCTCCGGCGGAGAACGCGTGCGCAGTCGATCCGGTGGCGGTCGAGATGACGACACCGTCACAACCGAACGAGGACAGCGGCCTCCCGTCGACCTCGATCGCGACCTCGAGCATGCGCTGCCGGTCGGCCTTCTCGACGGTCGCCTCGTTGAGCGCCCAGCCGATGACGGGACGCTCGTGGCCGGGTGCGCGCACCTCGACCTCGACGACCCCGCGTTCCTCGACCTGGTAGTCCCGGGCGGCGACGCGCTGGACGGCGTCCCGCAGATCGTCACGCTCGCTCTCGGCGAGGAATCCCACGTGGCCGAGGTTGACGCCGAGGATGGGTGCCGACGTCCCGCGCGTGAGCTCGGCGGCGCGCAGGATCGTCCCGTCTCCCCCGAGCACGACGACGATCTCGGCGTCGGCCGTCTCGGGGCGTCGAGCGCCGACGAGGTCGCCGTGCGGGGTCGGCAGGTCCTGGTCGTGCAGGACGACCGTGAAGCCTGCCGCCGTGAGCTCGTGCATCGCCTCCCGCAGGGCGACGAGCGCTTCGGGCCGGCCCCCGTGAGTCACCACGATCGCGGTCCTGGTCACTGGTCACCTCCGTCGGTCGTCGCGCCGACCACGAAGGCGTGGCGCCCCTCAGAGTCTGCCACCGCAGCACGCACGGCGGCGGCGGTCCACGCCGGGTCGACGGCGCTGCGGTGCGGGCTCAACCAGCAGAAGAACTCGCGGTTGCCGCTCGGCCCGGGTAGCGAGCTCGCTGCGACGGCGACGGGTGGCGCGCCGAGCCCGGTCGCGCACCCGACGACGTCGAGCACAGCGGTGACGTGCAGCTCGGGGTCGCGGACGACGCCGCCGCGACCCAGCCTCTCGCGACCCACCTCGAACTGCGGTTTGACCATGAGCAGCAGGTCGGCTGCGGGCGCGGAGGCACGGAGTGCCGGGAGGATGAGCGTCAGCGAGATGAAGGACAGGTCGCCGACGACGACCTGCACGTCGTCGGGAAGCTCGTCCGGCGTGAGCTCACGTGCGTTCGCGCCCTCGCGCTCGACGACGCGCGGGTCGGCCCGCAGGGTCGGGTCGAGCTGGTCGTGGCCGACGTCGAGTGCGACGACCTGGCGTGCACCGCGCTCGAGCAGCACCTGGGTGAACCCCCCGGTCGACGCGCCGAGGTCGAGGCAGACCGCTCCGTCGATCACGGGACGCGGGCACGGGAGGACGTGGTCGGCGAGCGCGTCGATCGCGTCGAGTGCTCCGGCGAGCTTGTGACCGGCGCGCGAGACGTACCGGTCGACGTCGCCGGGGAGCAGGACGAGAGACGTGCTGTCGTCAACGGGGTGCGAGGCCCGGGTGACGGCGACGCCGTCAGCGAGGACGCGGCCGTCGCGCACCGCGTGCGCGGCCAGCGTGCGTGATCGGACGAGCCCGCGCGCGACGAGGGCGACGTCGACGCGGTGGGCGCCTGAGGTCATCTCAGCCCTCGTCCTGCCCGGTGAGGTGGGCCTCGAGCTCGCGGTGCACCTGCTCGACGACCTGGACGTGCTCGACGACGGGTCGTGCGGTCAGACCGTCGAGGCGCTCGAGCATGCGGTCGACCTCGGCGTCACCGGTGCGGCTGTCCTGCATGGTCCTCCTGTCGGGTCGTCGGCGCGGTGGCCCACGAGAAGGCCTCACCCAGGTTAGCCCGGCTGCCTGGCATGACGACGCCGCAGCCCCGGACGTGTGGGTCCGGGGCTGCGGCGTCGATGGTTGGGGACGGGCGGCTCAGTGGTCCCCGACCGCGAACTCCGGGACGGACCGGGGGTCGACGGGGCCGGCTCCCGAGTCCGCGCTGTCCCACGCCGCGGCGCACGCGGCGCGCACGATGTCGACGGCGTCTGCGTCGGTCGAGAGCTGCGTCTCGTCGAGCTCGAGCCGTCCGTCGTTGACGCGGGCTGCCGCGCCGCGGCTGACCCACCAGCCAGCCTCGAGGCGGGGTTCGGGGTGCGCCACGAGCAGCGCACGAAGGTCCTCACCGATGAGGTGCGGGCGCAGGTGCGGCTCGGCGAGCACGTCGTCGCGAGCGGTGTTGACGCCTGTCAGGACGTGCAGGCCGGGATATCCCCCGGCCCGCGCGCCGGCGAGGTCCGTGTCGAGACGGTCCCCGACGACGAGCACGCGCTCGGCGCCTGCCCGCTCGACCGCGAGCTCGTACATCCGCGGGGAAGGCTTGCCAGCGCTGTCGGGCGTCACTCCGGTCGCGTTGACGACGGCCCCCACGAGCGAGCCGTTGCCCGGGGCGTAGCCACGGGCGGTCGGCAGGGAGAGGTCGAGGTTGCTCGCGACGTACCAGGACCCGCGGCCGACGGCGTAGGCCGCCTCGGCGAGGTCGGCCCAGCCGAGCTCGGGCGCGAAGCCCTGGACGACCGCGTCAGGCTCGTCGTCGGCAGAGCCGACGATCGTGAAGCCCGAGGTGGTCACGGCTGTGCGCAGGCCGGCGCCACCGATGACGAGCACCTTCGCCCCGGGGGCGAGTCGCGTCTCGAGCACCTTGGCCGCGGCCTGGGCCGCAGTCATGACCTCGTCGGGCTGGGTCGGGATCCCGAGCGTGGTGAGCTGGTCAGCGACCGACTCGGGCTCGCGCGACGCGTTGTTCGTCACGTAGACGAGCCGGAGCCCGCGTTCCCGCGCCGACGTGAGTCCGTCTGCGGCATGGTCGATCGGCAGCGGGCCACGGTAGGCGACGCCGTCGAGGTCGACGAGCGCGAGGTCGTAGGCCTCGGCGAGCGGCAGGTCGGTCCCAATGAGGCCTGCTGCGGTCACTTCTCACCCTCCGCGCGGTCGGCAGCAGCGTCAGTCGCCGACGCGTCGTCCTGCTCCTCGGCCGTCGCGGCGTCAGCCGGCCCGGCGGTCTCGGCGTCGTGCGACGCCGTGCCCTCGGGAGCCGAGCCGGCGTCGCCGCCGGAGCCCTCGGGCTCGTCCGACGTGTCGGCGGCGGCCGTCTCGGTCGCGGCATCTGCTTCCGCGACCGGGTGCTCAACGGCCTGAGGCTCGGGGATGAGCTCCTCGCTGAGGTCGTAGACGACGACGTCGTCCTCTTCGTCGACCTCGCCGCTCGCGGCGCGGATCTCGTCGTCGGTGAAGCCGACGAGAGCAGCTGCAGCATCGCTCTCGCGGCCTGCGGCCTCGTGCACGAGGGACCGTGCCACGGCGACGCGCGCCTCGAGGAGGCGCTCGCCGCGCGGAATCTCGATCTGGTCGAGCACCGCGAGGGCCGCGTCCAGCTCGCCCAGGTCTCCCCGCGCGCCGCTGACGACGATCGCGAGCTCAACCTTGGCCGACGCGTCGAGCGTCTCGGCCTCGGGCGAGGCCGCGAGGGCGATGGCGCGCTCAGGGCGCTCCAACCCGCGTTCGCAGTCGGCCATGACCGGCAGGTGCTCGGACGAGCCGTTGAGCCGCCGCACGGTGCGCAGCTCGCGGAGCGCCTCGGCGTAGCGGCCGGTGCGGTAGGCGGCGAGGCCTGCGGCCTCGCGGACGATGTCGACACGTCCACCACGGCGGACGGCCTCCTGGGCGTGCTCGTAGGCAAGCTCCGGGTCCACGTCGATCAGGCGGGCGACCATGACAAGGTGCCGACCGACGTCCTCGGCGTTGTCCTTGCTCAGGGTGCGCAGGCGACCGCGGGCGTCCCGGTCGAGCTCGCTGAACGAGACGTCGTCGGGCAGCACGGGGCCGTGACGGGGAGCGTCGCCGGCTGCATCACGCGGCCGGTCATCGCGCGGCGGACGGTTTGCGTGATCGTGACGCTCGGGCCGCTGACGAGTGTCCGGGCGGTCCTCGCGACGACGCGTACCGGCGCCCTCGTAGCCGCGGGACTCTGCGCGGTCGGACGCGCGCGGCCGGTAGTCACCGGCTGGCGGGCGCCCTTCGCGGTGGGCAGGGCGACGGTCGTAGCTGGAGGGGCGACGCTCGCCGCTGGCGGGCCGCTCGTCACGCCGTGACGCGTCGCTCGCCCCACGGGGACGCTCGTTGCGCCGGGGCCGTTCGTTGCCCTGGGGCCGATCGTCCCGGCGGTCTGCGCCGAAGGAGGGACGCGAACCGTAGGAGCCGCGCTCGTCGCGCTGCGGGCGGTCAGCGTCGCGGGAACCGCCGAAGGACGGGCGGGAGCCGTAAGAGCCACGCTCCTGACGCTCACCGTCCCGGCGAGGCTGACCACCACGGAATCCGCGGTCGTCGCGGGCCGGCCCGCGGTCGTCTCGGCGATCGGAGCCGAAAGACGGACGAGAATCGTATGACGGACGCGAATCACGGTCGCCACTGCGCGGCGCGCCGGACGAGGGACGCACATCCCGGTCGCCACGCGCTGCCCCGTAGGACGAACGCGAATCACGGTAGCCTCCGCGGGAGGGGCGAGAGTCTCTCGCACCGTCGCGCGAGCCGCCGAAGGACGGGCGGGAACCGTAGGAGCCGCGCTCGTCGCGCTGCGGACGGTCAGCATCGCGGGAACCGCCGAAGGACGGGCGGGAACCGTAAGCGCCACGCTCCTGACGCTGCGGACGCTCACCGTCCCGGCGATGCTCACCACCACGAAGTCCGCGGTCGTCGCGCGCCGGCCCGCGGTCGTCTCGACGGTCGGAGCCGAACGAAGGACGAGAACCGTATGACGGACGCGAATCACGGTCGCTGCGGACACCGTCACGACCAGCCCGCGAGCCGCTGGACTGGGCGTCGCTACGTCGTGCGTCGCCGTAGCGGGTCCCCGAGTCGCGACGTCCGTACTCGCCGCCTCCACGGGCACCGCCACGGGCGCGGTCGTCGCGGCCGCCTCGAGGTGCAGACGAGGACCGCCTGGGCTGCTCGCCGTCGTCGCGGCGATTCCTGTCTGGGTTCTCGTTCACGCTGATGCGGTTCCTTCCACGATTGAGTTGCGCTCCATTGTCGCAGAGAACACTGAGGAGCGAGGTGTGACGAACGTCGAACGACCAGCCGGAAGCGCCTGGTGCTGTGCGGCGAGGCGCCTGCGAAGCCATGACGAGCTGCCTTGGGCCATACCCACAGGCCACGGCGGCTCCGGCGGGGCGTCTGTCGCGACGACGACCACTGCGGGTACACCAAAGGCCCACCCCGATCGGGGTGGGCCTTTGGTGAATGGTTGTCCGGCGGCGTCCTACTCTCCCACCCCGTCTCC
>NZ_JBZEMO010000004.1:0-62267 GCF_058313055.1 Flavimobilis sp. BM9
GGAGACGGGGTGGGAGAGTAGGACGCCGCCGGACAACCATTCACCAAAGGCCCACCCCGATCGGGGTGGGCCTTTGGCGTACCCAGACAACCCCGGCCTAGGCTGAACAGGTGCAGCAGACACAAGCCCCCGCCCCCACGGCACACGAGCCACAGCGCACCCGCTACGCGATCAGCATCGGCGCCGCGGTCGCCACCGGGCTGCTGCTTGTCCTGCTCGCCGGAAGCACCACCGGAGTCTTCGACCCCGCGGTCATCGCCGACCCAGGCGCACTCGTCCGCTGGTCCCTTCCTCTCGTCAGCGTCACCGGGGAGCTCGCCGCCGCGCTCACCATCGGTGCCCTCGTCGCAGTCGTGTTCCTCCTCGGCGACGACGCCGACCGCAGCCGCGCACTCCTGGCCGCGGCCGCTGGCGGCAGCCTGTGGGCCCTCACCTCCGTCGCCGACACCCTCCTCACGTTCACCGACGTGCTAGGCGGACAACCTTCCGACGGGGCCTACGGGGCCCAGCTCGCATCCTTCCTCACCGGAGTGCCGCTCGGGCGCGTGCTCCTCGCGATCACCCTCATCGCCGGCGCCGTAGCCATTCTGGCGATCATCGTGCGCACCCCCACCGGGGCCGCATGGACGCTTGCCCTCGCCGCGACCGCCCTGGCGCTCCGGTCCCTCACCGGCCACTCCGCCGGCGCATCCGGTCACAACATCGCCGTGTCCGCGATGTTCCTCCACCTCGTGGGGGCCGCCACGTGGGTCGGTGTGATGCTCGCACTCGCCGCCGTACGCGCAGCAGGCGGCCTGCGCGGCCCCGCCCTGGCCGACGCGATCAGCCGGTTCTCACCGGTAGCCGCCTGGTGCCTCGTCATCGTCGGCTACTCCGGTGTCGCGAGCGCCGTCGTCCGCCTCGGCGGCTTCAGCGACCTCGGGACAAGCTATGGACGGCTCGTCATCGTCAAGGTCCTGCTGATCGCCGGGATCGGGGTCCTCGGTCTCCTGCACCGCAGGGCGCTGCTCGCCCGGAGTGTCGCAGGCACGCTCGCTCGCGAGGGCCTCACGTTCTGGCGGCTCGTGACGGTCGAGCTCGTGCTCATGGGCGCCGTCGTCGGCGTGGCCTCCGCGCTCGGATCCTCGAGCCCTCCCGTGCCCGACGAGCCCCGCGCAGGCCTCACGCCCGCCGAGGTCATCACCGGCGAACCGCTGCCGCCAGAGCAGACCTCCGCGACCTGGTTCACCCAGTGGCGCTGGGACGTGCTCATGACGCTGCTGATCGGCGCAGCGCTCGTCGTCTACATCCGGTGGGTCCTGCGCCTGCGCCGTCGCGGCGACCGCTGGCCCTGGGGGCGCACCGCTGCATGGTCGACCGGCATGGTCGTCATGCTCTGGGTGACCTCAGGCGGCGCGGCCGTCTACGGGCATGTCCTCTTCAGTGCGCACATGGTGCAGCACATGGTCATGGCCATGGTCGTCCCGTTGTTCCTCACCCTCTCCGCGCCCGTGACGCTGGCCCTTCGAGCGCTGCCCAAGCGGCACGACGGCTCCCGGGGCCCCCGCGAGTGGCTCCTCGTCCTCGTCCAGTCACGCTGGGGCGCGTTCTTTGCGAACCCCCTCGTCGCCGCGACCAACTTCGCCGGCTCGATGATCCTGTTCTACTTCACCGACCTGTTCGAGTGGTCGCTGACGACGCACGTCGGGCACATCGCGATGATCGTGCACTTCACGCTCGCCGGATACCTCTTCGCCAATGCGCTCATCGGCGTCGACCCAGGTCCCCAGCGTCCCGGATACCCGATGCGCCTGCTCCTGCTCTTCGCGACCATGGCGTTCCACGCGTTCTTCGGCGTCACGCTCGTGACGAGCGAGGTGCTGCTGGTGCCCGAGTGGTTCGGCCTGCTCGGCCGCACCTGGGGTGACTCGGCGATCGCGGACCAGCAGGTCGGTGGTTCGATCGCGTGGGGGATCGGGGAGATCCCCACGATGGTCCTCGCGGTCGTCGTCGCCGTGCGCTGGGCCAAGGATGACGAGCGCGCCGCCCGTCGGCGCGACCGTCGCATCGAGACACGCGGGGACGTGGAGCTCGACGACTACAACGCGATGCTCGCGAAGCTGGCCGAGCGAGACCGCTGAGCACCGGATCGCGGATGACGTCGTGAGCAGCACCCGCGATGCCACCGGATGGCCCAGGCAGGGCGGTCACCGGGTGGCGTGAGCGCGACTCATAGTGAGGCGCGACCTACTCAGGTACCGAGAGGATCCCCGAGACTACGCCAGTCAGGACGTCGAGGTCCGTCACGAACTCGCGTGCCAGAACGTCCTCCGCAGGCGACGCGCCCTCCGACGCTGGGGCCGTCGAGTCCATGGGTACCTCACTCTCATGATGGCGTCCCTGACGGGACCAGGGACGCGGGAGAGTCTCTCAAGGCGCACGGCGGAGTCCAAGGTGCCGTCACCCTGGGCGAGGCGGCGACCATCCTGGCGCTCACCCCAGCGAGTGCGAACCGTTCGCGCTCAGGCGCATCGGCGACACGCTGTTGGCCCGACGTCGAGCAACCCTCGACGTCTCGACGCACGGCGAGGGTAGGCGGGACCGGCACGCTCGGCTACCATCGCCATGGGGCAGGTGGTAGGGCGAGAACGGACTCGTGCGGGCGGCCCTCTGACAGGGGAGAGGCTCGATGAGACGGACAATTCTTGCAGGGGCTGCTGCGATCGCTGTGGCTGCAGCCGGTCTCGTGGCGGCACCCGCCGGTGCCGCGGACGTGACACCGCTCGAGGTCGTCGTGACCAACAGGGGCGGCGGTCCTCTGGATGGCGCCAAGGTCGCCGTCCGCCAAGGTGGGGCAGTCGTCGCCTCTGGGGAGTCCGACGCGCGTGGGCGGCTCACGACGAACCTCCCGACCGGCACGTACCAGGTCACGGTGACCTTCGCCGACGGGTGCGTAGCCATCGCGCCTGGTGTGTCCGACGTCGTGCTCACGGCAGGCTCGACGCAGCGCCTCAACCTCGCCCTCGACGGCCCCAGCGTGGTGTCCGGGCGTGTGACCTCCAAGCAGGTGCCCGCTCCCGGTGCTCCGATCTACATGGGGTCCTCCGACCAGTTCGAGGTGGCGAAGGCGGATGCGGACGGGTGGTATTCCTTCACCCTGTGCGACGACTCCGAGGAGTTCGACGGAGGCGTGCTGTCGGCCGACTGGGGCACGGGCTCGAACTCCCCGCTCACCTACAGCGGCCCGACCGGCCGCAGTGCAGACGCAACTCCGGTGAGTTACGAGCGCGACAGCTGGGCCGAGCGAGACTTCGAGCTGTACTCGTCGCTCGGCGAGATCAAGGGCAAGGTCGTCGACTCGAAGGGCAGGCCCGTCGCGGGCGTCTGGGTCGAGGCCAAGGCCACCGACCGGGATGCGTTCGGCGTCAGCACCGGGAAGACGGCGGCTGACGGCACCTACCGGATCCCCGGACTCCCGCACGGTAGCTACAAGGTCAAGTCGCGCAAGGGTGCAGCCGAGCGCTCCGTCGCGGTCAAGGTGACGACCGGCAGGACGGGCACCGCGAACATCAAGCTGCCTCCGGGCACCATCCCGGGGAAGATCAGCGCCAAGATCTCCGTCCCCAAGCAGATCGAGGAGCACGTTCAGACCGGTGTGACCGTGAAGGACTCGAAGGGGCGAACCGTCGGCGACTACGGACAGTTCCACAACGGCAAGACCACCGTGAGCTACCTCGCGCCAGGCCGCTACCGCGTCTACCTGGACGGAACCGGCATCTCCAAGCAGGTCAAGGTCACCAAGGGGAAGACGACTCGTATCTCGTTCAAACGACCCGTGGGCACCAAGATCACCGGCACGGTCCGCTGGGCCAACGGCAAGGCATTCGCGAAGCGCTCCCTCATCGCCTACGACTCCCGCGGCACAGTGCTCGCCACGGTGAAGACCAACGCGCGCGGCGAGTACACCATCCGTGGTGCGATGCCCGGCAAGTACCGGATCAGAGCCTGGCACGCCGAGAGCGACCTGGGTCGAGGCGCGACCGTCACGGTGAAGAAGGGCAAGAACGCGAAGGCGAGCTGGCGCTTCGTCAAGACCGGCACGATCACCGGCACGGTGCTCAACTCGCAAGGTTCGCCGGCGAGAGGTGTGGAGGTTGCCGCCTACGACTCTCGAGGCCACGAGGTCTCGATCAGCCTCGGACACACGGACGACCAGGGGCGCTACTCCCTCAAGGTGAAGCCGGGCAAGCTCACGCTGCGAACCGTCGACCCGACGGATGGCGGCATCGGCTACTTCCACGGCAAGGGCAAGGTCACCGCCAAGAAGGGCACAACGGTCGCGGCCCCGACGATCACGGTCAAGGGACCCTGATCCAGGACAAGGATGCTTGAGGCGTGTGAAGGGCGTGGAGCCACAGCTCCCCGCCTCGAAGGAAGACTAGGGGGAAGCTGATGAGACGGAAGATCCTGGCGGCTCTGGCCATCGTGGCCGTGGTACTGACCGGGGTGGCTGCCGCACCTGCAGGGGCGGCAGACGTGGCGCCTCTCGAGGTCGTCGTGACCAATCGTGGCGGCGGCCCGCTCAAGGGCGCCGAGGTGACGGTCACGCGCGGTCGTGAGGTTGTCGCCACAGAGGTCGCGGACGCTCACGGAAGCGTCAAGGTGCCCTTGGCCGCAGGCGACTACACAGTGAGGGCCACGTTCGACTCGGTGTGCGTCACGACCTCGCCGGCCGCGGCGAGCGTCCAGCACGTCGCGGGCGTCGCGAGCCGTGCTGCCCTGACGATCGACGGCGTCAGCGTGATCACCGGGCGCCTCACCGCAGACGGAGCTCCGGCCGTCGGTGCCCTGGTGAGCGCCTCAGGCGCTGGGAAGTATCGAGACCTCGGTGCGGTCGACTCGGACGGCCGGTTCGCCTTCGAGGCGTGCCCGGGCGAGCCGTACCAGGTGTGGGGGGAGAGGCCCGCCACGAGCGCCGGGTACTTCACGACCTACCTGGGCGGCGTGACCCGGGAAGCCGACGCGGCAACCGTCTCGGTCCCGGCCGACAGCGTCGCGACCGTGGACATCCCGATGTTCACCCAGGTCGGATCCATCAGCGTGAAGGTCGTCGACGCCAAGGGCACACCTCAGCCGGACACGCGGATCACGGTGCACGGGGTCGACCGGAACTTCTACCTCCGCAAGCGCACCGACAGGAACGGTAACGTCCGTCTCGACGGCATGCTGCGCGGGACCTACACGGTCGGCAGATACAAGACCGTCACGGTGACCCCGAAGAAGACCAGCAACGTCACGATCAACGTGGATGAGAAGTGGGGCACGGTCAAGGTCACGGTCAAGGCCCCCGCGAAGCTGTCCAAGAAGGTCAGCCTCGACGCCACGGTGAAAGACTCGAAGGGCGTGACGGTCGGTACGTACCACCCGTCGAAGCGGGGGACCACGAACATCTCCGACCTGCCTGCGGGCAAGTACCGCGTGATCCTCGGCGGCACGAACATCTCGAAGAAGATCACGGTCAAGCGCGGGAAGACGACGAGGGTCTCCTTCACTCGGCCTCTCGGGACCACGATCACGGGCACGGTCCGCAAGGCGAACGGAAAGCCCTTCAAGGGCAAGGTCCGCGTCTCCGACGGATATGGCACCTACCTCGGGGCCGTCACCACGACGTCGAAGGGCAGGTACACGCTCAAGGGGGCCGTCAAGGGGCGGTACGTCGTCAGCGCGACAGGCAAGGACCGCACGGGTAAGACCCGCGCTGTGACGGTCAAGAAGGGGAAGACAGCCAAGGTCGATCTCCGCTTCGCCAAGACCGTGACACTCGCGGGCAAGGTCGTCACCGACACCGGGATGCCTGCCGCAGAGGTCGGAGTCACGCTCGTCGACAGCTGGGGTCAGTGGTCGTGGAACGTCGCCACCACGGACGTGAACGGCCGCTACGAGATCAAGGTCGTCCCAGGGAAGTACACGATCCACCTCAAGGACGCGAGCGAGCAATGGGCGTGGGACGACGAGTGGCTCGGAGGTGGCTACTTCCACGCGACGTCGAAGTCGCCGGTGACCGTGAAGGCGGGCAAGACGACGGCTGCGCCGACAATCACGGTCAGAACGAGATGACCTCGGCCGGCCGGGCGTCGGCCCACTGACGTCGCGGAGGGCGGGGAGCCGCAGCTCCCCGCCCTCCCGTCATGTCAGCGACGCGGCAGGATGATCGGAGCGCCCCCGCGCGGGTGCTCGAGCACCTCGACCGGGTGCTCGTAGACCTCCGAGAGCAGCTCCGGCGTCAGGACCTCGCCCGGGATGCCGTCGCCGACGACCCGGCCGCCCGCGAGGATCGTCACCCGGTCGGCGTACGCCGCCGCGAGACCGATGTCGTGCACGACGACGACCACCGCGCCGCCAGCACGGGCGTGCGTGCGAGCGAGCGTGAGGACCAGCTCCTGGTGCCGCAGGTCGAGGGCCGCCGTCGGCTCGTCGAGCAGCAAGAGCTGCGTGCGCTGTGCGAGCACGCGAGCGAGCGCCGCACGCGCCCGCTCGCCCCCCGACAACGTCGTGAAGCTGCGCGTCGCGAGGTGCGCGACGTCCGTCGCCTCGAGCGACGCGGCGACGATCGCGTCGTCGTCCTCCTCGAGGGGGGTCGCGCGCCACGGTGAGCGACCCATCTCGACGACCTCGCGGACCGTGAAGGGGAAGGACACCGCCACGTCCTGCGTGAGGACGGCGCGCCGCAGGGCGAGGTCCGTCGTCGACCACGAGGAGAGGGGAACGCCGTGGACCATGACATGGCCCGACGACGGCCTGCGGTCGCCCGTCAGCACACCCAGCAACGTCGACTTGCCCGCGCCGTTCGGACCCACGAGCGCACGCACCTCGCCCGCCCGCACCGCCAGGCTCGCACCGTCGAGGATCGACGAGCCGCCCAGCGTCAGGTGAGCGTCGCGCACCTCGGCGAGAACCTCCCCGACCGGGAGACGCTCAGGCAGCCGCGGACGGCGCGGCCGCAGCCAGACGGTGTCGAGGAACGTCCCGACGACGCCGCTCACGCCCAGCCCCCCTGCGACGTACGCGTGCGACGCAGGAGCCAGAAGAAGAACGGACCCCCGACGAGCGACGTGAGCATGCCCAGCGGCAGCTCCGCGTGCGCGATCGCGGTCCGCGCCACCAGGTCCGCGACGACGAGGACGAGCGCGCCGCCGAGCGCCGAGCCCGGCACGAGAAAGCGGTGCCCAGGACCCGCGACCATCCGCACCACGTGCGGGACGACGAGTCCGACGAACGCGATGATGCCCGTGAACGCCACGCCCGCAGACGTCAGCAGAGCGACGATGAGGATCACGACCTGCCGCAGCCGCTCGACATCGACCCCAAGGTGACGGGCCGCGCGCTCACCGAGAGACAGCAGGTCCAGCTTGCGGCGCAGCATCATCGCCGCGACGAGCCCGATCGCCACCATGGGAGCGACGATCGCGACCGAGCGCCACGTCGCACCGTTGAGAGACCCCAGCTGCCAGAACACGATCTGCTCGCGCGCCGACGGCGACGCGATGAACACGAGGAACGCGAGCACCCCTGACGTGAACGCGTTGATCGCGACACCCGTCAGGACAAGGGTGACGACCTCTGTCCGCCCGTTCGCCCGCGCGAGCGCATACACGACGAGCGTCGTGACGAGCCCGCCGACGAACGCCGCCGCAGCAACAGCCAGCGACCCGGAGAGCGCACCGCCCGCCATCGGGAGCACGATCACCGTGCACGCACCGACCGCAGCACCCGACGAGATGCCGATGACGCCAGGCTCCGCGAGCGGGTTGCTGAACACGCCCTGCATGAGCGCGCCCGCGCAGCCGAGCGCTGCGCCGACGAGGACGCCGAGGGTGATCCGCGGGAACCGCGCGACCCACAAGGTGTTCTCGCCCTGCGGGTGCGCGGGGAGCGTCCCCAGGTCGAGACCGAGACGATGGAGCACCGAGCCGAGCACCTCGGCCGGAGTGACCGGCGTCTGGCCTGACACGGCAGAGACGAGGGCGGCCGCGACGAGCGCGACGACGAGGCCCACGAGGAGCACGATCCCGCGCGCAGGACGGGTCGGCTCGATCAGCGCTGCGGGAGCGTCGACGCCGGAGCCGGTCGTGTCTGCGGCGGGAGCCGGGCGGACGCTCATCGGTACAGCGCGTTCGCGAGGTGGGTGATCGTGCCCGCGGTCGACGGCCCGAAGGACAACAGCTGCGTGTCAGGCGCGTCGATCACGCGCCGGGTCGCGGCCGCGGGCGTCTGGCCGATGCCCGGGATCCCGAGCAGCGCGTCGACACCACCGACGGACTCGAGGCCCGCGCTCATGACGAGCAGGACGTCCGGTGCGGCGTTGATCATCCCCTCGCTCGTGATGGGCGTAAAGCTGCGGTCCAGGCCGATCGCCGTGCCAGCATCCTCCGCGCCGACCGCCTCGATCATCGCGTCGGCACCCGAGCCGGGCCCGCCCAGCAGGTAGACGCCTGCCGTGCCGCGCACGTAGAGGAACGCGACGCGCGGCCCCGACCCGTCCGCCGGGGCGAGCGCGCGTGCCTCGGCGATCTCGGCGTCGGTCCTCGCGATCAGCTCCTCGCCCGCGGCGGGGACGCCGAGCGCGGCCGCCACGGCGCGGATGTGGTCGTCGATGCCCGCAAGAGTGCGCTCCGGGTCGAGGAAGACCACCGGGATGCCGGCGGCCCGCAGCTGGTCGAAGACCTCGGGCGGGCCGATCGAGGTGTCGGTGAGCACCACGGTGGGGTCGAGCGCGAGAATCGACTCGACGTTCAGCGCGTGGCTCGAGCCCGTGACGACCGGCAGGTGCTCGGCCTCCTCGAAGCCGCTCGCGACGTCCCGCCCGATGACGTTGCCGCCCATGCCGAGGGAGAAGACGATCTCGGCGAACGTGCCGTACAGGTCGACGGCGAGGATGCGGCTCGCGTCGGTGACGGTGACCTCGACGCCGTCGGCAGACGTGACGGTCGCCGGGAGCGTGGGGGTCGGGGTCGCCAGCGGGCGCACCGGGTCGGCGAGCGCCTCGATCGTGCGTGGTCCCGTCGGGCCCGAGGTGGTACCTGTCTGCTCGCTCGCTGGGGTCGCGCCGGCGGCGCCGCAACCCGCGGCGAGCGCGCAGACCGCGATCGCGGCGAGGGCCGCGCGCAGCCGCGCCGTCGTGCGCTCACGCATCGCGGTCCCCGTCGTCCACGGGCGGTGCATCGCCGGGAGTCGCTGCGGTGCGCCGTCGCGCGAGGAGGAACGCGATGCCGCCGAGGACGACGACCGCGCCGACCCCGCCCCACACGAGCGGAGCACCGCCAGCGGCGCTGTCGGCGGACGTGGCGCTCGAGGTCGCGGGGACCGGGGACGCGGACGACACCGCGGGACCTTCGGTCGTCGGCGGTGCGGTCTCGGCGGCGTCGGCCGTCCCTGCCGGCGCCGTCGTCGCGTCGGTCGGCTCAGCGGCGCCGGGCGCGGCGAACGTCAGCGGGATGCGCACGTCGGCCGAGCGGTTGTCGATCCGCGTGTGGTCGGCGAAGGTCGCGAGGACGCAGCCGTCCGGCGCGGCCGCCTCGTCGAGGCAGTCGGTCAGGTTGTCCTGCGCGACGACCGTCGTCGTCAGCTCGAACGACCCTTCGGGGCCGAACGGCTGCGCGAGGTCCTTGCCGTACGACGGCGGGTTCGAGGAGAACCAGCCGCTCGATCCGGTCGTGCCCGCCATGTCGACGCCCCCGAGGCACGGCGTCGGCCGCTTCTCTGGGCCGTTGTCGACGCAGACGGCGACGTAGATGCCGATGGACTCGTCGAAGCCCTCGCCGGTGACGGTGACCTCGGCGCCGGTCGGGTCGAGGCCGGTCGCGCGGGTCACCGTGACATTCTGGCCCTCCGGTCCCTCGCCCGACACGGGGCCATCGGCGCCGTGGGCTCCCGGTGCGACGGCGAGGAGGCCGAGCGTCGCGACCGCGGTCACGAGGGCGCGGCGGAGCGGCAGCCGGAGGCCGGCTGCGGGCACGGGGGTGCTGAGCATCGAAGGGGTTTCCTCGTCGGCGCGGAGAGAGGCAGGTTGCGGCGAAGTAAGGATAGCCTTTGTCGCACGCCGACGGGGTGGCCGTCTCAGAGGTGAATGTCACCCAGCTGGGCGAAGAGCGCCTGGTTGAGACGGAACGCTTCCTGTGCCTCCGCGACGACCGCTGCGCGACCCTCGTCGTCGAACCGGATCGCGTCGAGCCGCTCGCGATAGACGTCCTTGAAGACCTTCGCCTTCTCGATGCCCTCGAAGCGGTAGAAGGAGACCCCTGCATCGCCGAGGCCGTAGTGGCGCTGCAACATCGTGCGGATGATCTGGCCGCCGGAGAGGTCACCGAGGTAGCGGGTGTAGGCGTGCGCGGCGTACCGGGGGAGGGAGTCGATCGCGTCGAGGCGGGCGACGTACTGCGCGGTCGCTGGCAGGACGGTGATCTTCTCGGTCCAGTCGGCACCGAAGAGGTGCTCGAGGTCCTGCTCGATCTGCGGTGTGCGCTCGAGCTCGGCGAACACGATCTCGGCTGCCGCACCCTCGGGGGTCGCGGCGATGCGGGCGCTCGCGGCTTCGAGGGCGCCGTAGATCGCGAGCTGTTGCGCTGCCAGGTCGGCGTAGGCGGCCTTGCCGCGCTCGCCGAAGCCGCCGGACATGAGGGTCTCGATGAAGCCCATCGTCTCGGCCTCGCGGTGGACTTGGCGGGTGCCCTCGCGCAGCAGGGCCGAGAGGGTGGCGCGGTCCGTCGCGGTCGTGACGGTGGGAGCGGTGGCGGTCACTGAGGGTCTCCAGTGCGGTCGTCGAGGCCGGCGCGGCCGTTCGGGTGTGCTGACGGAACGTCATGACACACTGACACCTCACCATACGTAGTTAGGTATGCCTACCCTTGTTCACACGGTGAGACGGACCCTGGCGCTCGCCCAGTCGCACGTGGTTACGCTCGACCATGGACACGACACCCGACACGCCCGCGGAGCCCTACGTCGCCGCAGTCGAACCCGACGTGAAGGACTGGACCTGGGTGCTGCGCGAGACGTGCCCCGAGTGCGGCTTCACCGCCGCAGACGTCGACCCGCGCACCGTGCCAGACCTCGTCCCCGCACAGATCGCGTTCTGGCGTCGAGTCCTCGTCGACCCGCGCGTCACCGAGCGGCCCGCGCCCGACGTGTGGTCACCCCTCGAGTACGCCTGCCACGTGCGCGACGTCTACGACATCTTCGGCACCCGCGTCGAGCTCATCCGCGACGAGGACGACCCGACGTTCCGCAACTGGGACCAGGACGAGGCCGCCATCGCCGGCCGCTACCGTGAGCAGCGCCCGCTCGTCGTCGCCGACGAGCTCACCGAGAGCGCCGCCGCCCTCGCCGCCATCGTTCAGTCGCTCCCCGAGGACGCGTGGGACCGGCGCGGCGAGCGGTCGAACGGCTCGCCCTTCACGACGGCGACGCTCCTGCAGTACTTCCTGCACGACGTCGTGCACCACGTCCACGACGTCCGGCAGCAGCTCGGGGACGTCTGACGGACGCAGCCCGGCCCCGGCTGTGCGGTCGGGGCCGTCTCGGCGAGAGCGCCGTCAGTGGTGGAAGGGGCAGCCGGCCGGGCCGGTCGGCGCAGGGCGCATGGTCGCCCCCGACAGGGCCGGCTCGTCGTCCACGGCGACCCCAGAGCTCGCAGACGCAGGCGGGACACCGATCGCGCGGAGCACGAACTCCTCCGTCGCGCGCGTCGCGACCGCACGGGACGCGTCGTCGTGCCCGAGCGTGCGGCCTGACAGGCAGGCGTTCACGAGCGCGACCGTGACGCTGAGGTCCTGCGGCGGGAACGCGCGACGCTCGATGCCGGTGCCGATGATCCGCTTGAGGATGCCCTCGACCATGTCGGCGTGCTCCCGGAGCTGGTGCTGCGTCCCGCGGGAGACGACCGTGCGCAGGTCCGGCCCGGGCGCGAGGTGGAACACGCGCTTGAGGCGCATCTGCGCGCGGACGTACGTGCGCAGCTGGTCGACAGGGTCGTCGACGTTCTCGAGCTCACGCTCGAGGCTCGCGACGTACTGCTCGGTCTCATGGTTGATGAACCCGACGAGCAGCGACTCCTTGTCGGGGAAGTGGTTGTAGACGGCCGTGCGCCCGATCTTGGCCGCCTGGGCGATCTGCGCGAGCGTGATCGAGTCGAAGCCGCGGTCGTCCATGAGGGTGGCAAGGGCGGTGAACAGCTTGTTGCGGGTCTGTTCGCGGTGCTCAGCGAGCGAGCCACCGATGATCTTGGGCATGGTGACATTCTGCCACCACTGTGTCATCACATGTGCCATCCGGGCTGTGGCGGTCCACACCCTCGGACGGGCATCCACAGTGTGAACACCTGGCGTCGAGTTATCCACAGATCTGCTCCACAGGGGTGTGCACCCCGCGAGATATCCAGGGTCCCGCCTGTGGACAGGGCTGTGGGTTGCGCACACCCCAAATGACAAGGGGATGAAGCCTTGCCGACGGCACCCGAGAGGAATAGGAAAGGAGAGAACTGCACCCCCAGGTCTTCCGGAAAACGGACGGGTCGGCGCGCCACGCGCCACGATCGACGACAGCCCACCCGAGCCCGGAAGGCCGACCGCAGCACCGGCACCGAAGGCGGACACGCCGCGGAGCCATGTGCACGACCACTCGTCGAACGGCCCCAGGCCGAGGTCGTGCGGTCCGACGGAGCCCCGCGAACCGCGGGGCTCCGTCCTTGCAGACGCGCGGCACGAGCGCCCACGATCCTCGCCACGACGCCCCCGCAGGCCTAGGCTCAGGCCCGTGAGCGACGTCGACCGCGGGCCCGGGAGCGAGGAACCCGCACCTGTGGCACCCGCTCCGCCCGTCCCGCGCCGCAGGTCGGCACGACCCGGCCTCACCGACGGAAGCCCGAGCCGCCCGGGCAGCCGCGCCGTGCGACCACCCGCACCCGAGCCGGTCACCGACCACGCCCCGCCCGAGCTGCTCACGCCTGCGGGAGCGGGCCGTGCGCGCACGCTCCCCGGACCGCGCAGGCGCGTCGGGCCCTGGTGCTTCGTCGAGCACCTCGCCGCCGAGGAGCGGACGGACCAGCGCCCGGCGCTCGACGTCCCGGTCCACCCCCACACCGGGCTCCAGCTCGTCACGTGGATCTTCTCCGGAGCGATCGAGCACCGGACCTCCGCGGCGCCGAACGCCGTCGTCCGGGCCGGCGAGCTGTCGCTCCTCACCGCAGGCCGCGGCGCCTCGCACGGGCTCGCCGACGCCCCCGACGACGCGAGCGGCGACGGCTCCCGAACCCCGCTCCGCGCCGCTCGCCTCGCGTCGCTCCTCCCGCCGGGCACCCTCGACATCCCCGCGCGCCTCGAGCACCACACCGACCTGCCGACGCTCGCCGAGGGCGGAGTCCGGCTCACCGTCGCGATCGGAACCGCCTGCGGGATCACCTCGCCCGCGACGACGCACCGGCCCCTCGTGTGCGCCCAGCTCGAGCTCGCCGCCGGCTCGCACATCGCCCTGCCCCTCGACCCCACCTTCGAGCACGGACTCCTCGTCGACGACGGCGCCGTCACGGTCGACGACGCGCACGCGACCGTCGCGGAGCTCGTCGTCCTGCCCGCAGGCCGCACCTACGTGCGCCTCACCGCAGGCGACGCGCCCACCCGGCTCCTCATCCTCGGCGGACCGCCCGCAGGCGACGAGACCGTGCTGTGGTGGGGGCTCGCCGCACCCGACCACGAGGGCATCGCGACCGCCCGCGCCGACTGGGCAGCGCAACGCACCCGCCGCGCCCACGGCGCGGACCCGACCGCGAGGTTCGGCCGGGTCGACGACGGCGCCGCGCCCGCCACCGCCCCCGACCTCGCAGGCATCCGCCTCCGGGTGCCCGGCCCGCGCGGCCCACGCCCCCGCGACTGAGACGCCCCAGGGCCCTGGCACCGGCCGCGCGCCCGAGGGACGGCCGTCCCCGGAGGCCGCGTAACGCCGGGACAACGCGGCCCCCCGCTGCCAGAGTGTCTCTGTGACCACCACTCCCGCGACGCGTGACCGGTTCGCCGACCTCATGCGCACCGCCGCTCTCGGCGCCGTCATCCTCGGGCACTGGACCATGGCGGCCGTCCGCCCCGACGACGACGAGGTGCTCCGCGTCGGCAACGTCCTGAGCGACGCCCCGTGGCTGTGGCCCGTGACGTGGGTGCTCGTCCTGATCCCCCTGTTCTTCTTCGTCGGCGGGTTCTCGAACGCGACGAGCCTCGCCCGGGCGCGTGCCCGCGGGCGCACCGACCGGGCCTGGGTCCGCGGACGTGTGGTCGGTCTGCTGCGTCCCGTCGCGCCGTTCGTGCTCGTCGTCCTCGCCGTCGTCGCGGCAGCCCTGGCCCTCGGTGCGCCGCGCACGCTCACGCTGACCGTCGCCGTCGTCGTGCTCATGCCCATGTGGTTCGTCGCGGTCTACACCGTCCTCGCCATGCTGACGCCGACGATGCTGCGGCTCGACGAGCGCTTCGGCATGCGCGTCCCGGTGGTGATGGCGCTCGGCGCGATCGCCGTCGATGCCGTGCGCATCCTCACCGACGTGCCGCTCACCGGGTACGCCAACTACGTGCTCGTGTGGGGCCTCGCTCAGCAGCTCGGCTTCGCGTACCGCGACGGGCGCCTGCTGCGGCTCCCGCGGCGCACCGTCGTCGTGTGGTTCGTCCTCGCGCTCGCGGCCATGGCCGCCGCTGCGGCCTCACCGTGGTGGGCCGAGTCGATGGTCGGGACCGCGGGGCAGCGGTCACCCATGAACCCGCCGAGCACCCTGGCGATGCTGCACGTCCTCGTGCAGGTGGCGGGCGTGCTCCTGCTGCGACCCGTCATCGTGGGGCGTCTCGATGGGCCGCGCCTCGCGCCCGTCCTCGACCGGGCTGCCGCGCTGTCGATGCGCGCGTTCCTGTGGCACCTGCCCGTCGTCGTCGTGCTCACGGGGGCGTGGGTCGCGGCCGGGCTGACGCTGCCAGAGCCCGGGAGCGCGACCTGGTGGTGGACGCGCCTGCCGTACCTCGCGGTGCTCGCGGCAGCGCTCTGGCTCGTCCTCGCCGCGGGTGACCGCCTCCGCGGCTCACGCGCGCGCGGCCGGGCCGCGGCACCCGAGGCTCAGGCGGCGGACGCCGGCTGACGCAGGCGGATGTCGTTGCACGCCTCGCACACCGACTCAGGGATGAGGCCGACCGACTGCAGGCGGCCGAAGATCCAGCACCCGAGGCAGAACGCGAGCGCGGACTCGAGCGTCGCGGCGACGACGACGAGGCCGACGAGCACCCAGGCGACCGTCGGGGCTCCCGACGCGTACGCGACGAGCGCACCGACCGTGAGCGTCGCGCCGATCCCCTGCGCGAAGCGCTTGGGCGGGCCGGGGACGAGGCGCGGGGCCCCGAGCCGGGGTGCGATCACGCGCTGCGCGAGCCACCCGAGGACCGACAGACGCGGTCCCGCGAGCACGCGGCCGAGGAACCCGGCCGCGAGGACCGCGAGCACGATCCACGACTGCGTCACGAGCGTCGTGACCGCAAGCACGACGACGCCGGCCGCGACGGTGCGCGCCGCGAGCTCGTTGACCGGGTTGGGGAAGGAGAAGAAGGACCGCATGGGGCGAAGTGTGCGGCCCGGACGCGGCTCTGGCAAAGCCGGAGGACCTGTGTCCCAGCGTTCGGGCGCCGCCCGTGCGACGCTGGCTGCGGACGCGCGCCGTCGAGCGGCGCGCACGGACGAGGAGGACCTAGTGAGCCAGCGGACCCCGAGCCGGTGGGAGCAGATCGTCGCGGCCAACCCGGACCACTCGGCGTGGTACGTCGAACGGTTCCGCGCGATGGCAGCGCGAGGCGACGACCTGCACGGCGAGTCGCGTCTCGTCGACGCGATGGTGCCGCGCGGCTCGCGCATCCTCGACGCCGGCTCCGGCCCCGGGCGCGTCGGCGGCGAGCTGGCACGTCGCGGGCACACGGTCGTCGGCGTCGACGTCGACCCGGTGCTGATCGAGGCCGCACGCGCGGACCACCCGGACGCGACCTGGGTGGTCGACGACATCTGCGAGATGGACCTCCCGGCGCACGGGATCGACGAGGGGTTCGACGTCGTCGTCTCGGCGGGCAACGTCATGACGTTCCTCGCGGAGGGCACGCACGCGGCCGCGCTCGAGCGGATGAGGGCGCACCTGCGCCCGCGCGGACGCGTCGTCGTCGGCTTCGGGGCTGGGCGGGGCTACGAGGTGCGGGAGCTGCTCGCGGACGCGCGCGTGGCCGGTCTCGTGCCGGACCTCATGCTCGCGACGTGGGACCTGCGCCCCTACGAGTCGGACAGCGACTTCGTCGTCGCGGTGCTGCGCGCCGACTGAGGTCCCGTCGTCCCGCGGAGCACGAGCGACGTGGGCATCCGGACGTGCGTCGAGTCGAGGGCGCGGCCGCGGATGAGATCGACGAGGAGGTTGACGGCCGTCGCGCCCATCTGCTGGATGGGTTGGCGGATCGTCGTCAGCGGCGGGTTGCTGCGCGCTGCCTCGGGGATGTCGTCGAAGCCGATGACGGACAGGTCCCCCGGGATGTCGAGGCCCAGGTCCCGCGCGACCTCCATCGCGGCGAGCGCCGAGAGGTCGTTGGCCGCGAAGATCGCGGTCGGACGGTCGGCGAGCGTGAGCAGCTCGCGGGCGGGGCCGCGCGACGTCTCGACCCGGTAGTCGCCGGAGCGCACGAGCGACGGGTCCACCGTGATGCCCGCAGCGGTGAGCGCCTGGCGGTAGCCCTCCTCGCGGAGGCGGGACGACTCGAGGTCGTCACGACCGCTGAGGAAAGCGATGCGTCGGTGGCCGAGGCTGATCAGGTGCTCGGTCGCGGTCGCGGCGCCCGCGAGGTTGTCCGAGTCGACGGTCGGGATGCCGCCGGGGCCCGTGTGCGGGTCGATCGCGACGACCGGGATCGCCGCGTCCGCGTTGAGGACGGTCGGGGTGACGAGGATCGCGCCGTCGATGAGCGTGCCGCTCAGGCGGCTGAGATAGCGCTGCTCCCAGCCGACGCCGCCGCTGTGCTGACCTCCCGTGTAGGCGAGCAGCTCGTAGCCGGTGCCGGCGAGGACGCTCGAGGCGCCCTTGAGGATCTCGGTGCTGAAGGGCTCGAACTCGGCGACGAGGATCCCGATCACGTTGGTCTTGTGCGATCGCAGGCTGCGCGCGACGAGGCTCGACTCGTACCCAAGGTCCTCGATGACCTCCTTGACGCGCGCGGTCGTGCTCTGGGCGACGCCGTACCTGCTGTTGATCACCTTCGAGACGGTCGCGACCGAGACGCCAGCCGTCCGGGCGACGTCGGTGATCGTGACCCGCTGTGCCATGGGGCGACAGTACCGTATGTAAAACGTTATCGATAACGATTGACGGGATCATTCCGGACGTGCAAGTCTCGTGTCGACGCCCGCGGCCAACGATGGTCGGAGCGGCGATCAGTGCAACTCGACGGAGAGGACGAACTGATGCGTGCACACAAGCTCTTGGGCGCAACGGCCGCGGTCGCCGCGCTCGCGCTCGGGCTCACTGCCTGCGGAGGCAGCGACAACCCGGACAGCACGACCGGCGGAGGCGGAAGCGGTGGCGGCGACGTCACGCTGACCTTCTGGCACAACTCGACCACCGGTCCCGGCAAGGAGTACTGGGACAAGATGGCCGCCGACTTCACGGCAGCCAACCCCGGCATCAAGGTCGAGGTCCAGGCGATCCAGAACGAGGACATGGACGGCAAGCTCCAGACCGCCCTCAACTCAGGCGACGCACCCGACGTCTTCATGGCGCGCGGTGGCGGCAAGCTCGCCGACATCGTCGAGGCGGGCCAGGTCCTCGACATCACCAGCCTGATCGACGAGAGCGTCAAGACCGGTGTGGGTCCGGCGTTCGACGCGTTCACCGTCGACGGCAAGGTCTACGGCATGCCGACCGCGATCCTGCCGGGTGGCATGTACTACAGCAAGGACCTGTTCGAGCAGGCTGGCATCTCTGCGACCCCCACGAACTTCACCGAGCTCGCGGCCGCAGACGAGAAGCTCAAGGCGATCGACGTCGCCCCGATCGCGCTCGGCGGCAAGGCTGCCTGGCCGGCGGCGCACTGGTACTACTTCTTCGCGCTGCGCTCCTGCTCCAAGGAGGTCATGGACAGCCTCCCGGCCACGAAGGACTTCAGCGACCCGTGCTGGCTCGCAGCTGCGACCGCACTGAACGACTTCGCCAAGACCCAGCCGTTCAACGAGGGCTTCCTCACCACCGAGGCGCAGGGCAGCGCCGGCTCCTCGGCCGGCATGATCGCCAACCACCTCGCGGGCATGGAGCTCATGGGCGCGTGGAACCCCGGCGTCATCGCCGACCTGACCCCCGACAAGAAGCCGCTCGCGGACCTGGGCTGGTTCCCGTTCCCGGCGGTCGACGGCGGCAAGGGTGACCCGGCCGCCATGATGGGTGGCGTCGACGGCTACAGCTGCTCCGCCAAGGCTCCGGCCGAGGCCTGCGGCAAGTTCCTCAACTTCTTCATGTCGAAGGAGAACCAGGAGGCGTACGCCACCGCGTTCGTGACGCTCCCGGCGAACCAGGAGGCGCAGGGCGTCATCACCGACCCGGCTCTGAAGGACGTCCTCGCGTCCTACAACAAGGCGCCGTACGTCACCGTCTGGCTCGACACCCTGCTCGGCCAGAACGTCGGCAACGCGCTCAACGCGGGTGTCGTCGAGATGCTCGCGGGCAGCGGTTCGCCCGAGGGCGTCATCAAGTCCGTGACCGACGCGCTGGCCAAGGAGTAGTCAACAACCATGAGTGACACCTTGGGCGACAACACGCTCACCACGTCACCGCCCGAGGGTCGCTCGGCGGGCGGGGACGGTGCCCCCAAGGCACCGTCCCCGGCCCGCAGGCGCCGGGCCGGAGGTGCGGACTGGGCCAAGCGGCTGGAGATCGCTCTCCTCGCCGGCCCCGCCATCATCATGTTCCTGGCGTTCGTCATCTTCCCCGTGCTGATGGCGGCGTACTACGGGTTCTTCAAGTGGAAGGGCTTCGGTCCGCCCACAGACTTCGTGGGCCTGCAGAACTACCTGACGATCTTCCAGGACGCGAAGTTCCAGGACGCCCTGATGCACAACGGCTTCATCCTCGTGATGTCGCTCGTGATCCAGGGCCCGGCTGCGATCGCCCTCGCGCTGCTGCTCAACCAGCGCATGCGGGGCCGCTCCCTCGTCCGCGTCCTGATCTTCGTGCCGTACGTGATCTCCGAGGTCATCGTCGGCACGGGCTGGGGCCTGATGCTCAAGACGACGGGCGCGGTGAACCACTTCCTCGAACGGATCGGTCTACCCGACTGGACGGTCGAGTGGCTATCCGATCCCAAGGTCGCCATCTGGACACTGATGGTGATCATCTCCTGGAAGTACATCGGCTTCGCCGTGATCCTCTTCCTCGCGGGCCTGCAGTCGATCCCCGAGGAGCTGTACGAGGCCGCCGCGATCGACGGCGCGTCCTACTGGAAGATGCAGCGGAGCATCACCCTGCCGCTGCTCGGCCCGACGATCCGCATCTGGGCGTTCTTGTCGATCATCGGCTCGCTCCAGCTCTTCGACCTCGTCTTCATCATCTGGGGCCAGTACGTGGCCACGACCGCTGGCACCTCGACGATGGCGACCTACATGGTCGGCGAGGGGCGCCTGGCCGGGAACTACGGCTACGGCAACGCGGTCGCGGTCGTCCTGTTCGTCATCTCGCTCACGATCGCCTTGATCTACCAGCGCTTCGTGCTCCGTCGTGACACCGCCGGTGCGCTCACGGAAGGGAAGAAGTGATGTCCGCCAGCGTCACCACCGCGCCCCCGCTCCCCGCGAGCCGGCCCGCGCGCACGAAGAAGCAGAAGGGCGCGCGCCTGCACCGCAGCGGCCCCATGACCTACCTGATCGCGTTCCTCTTCGTGATGATCTGCATCGGACCGGTCTTCTACATCATCATCGGTGGCTTCCGGTCCAACTCGGAGATCACGACCGACCCGTCGGGCTTCCCCACGAAGTGGCACTGGGAGAACTACTCCAGCGTCCTCGAGAACGAGATCTTCTGGCGGCAGATGGGCAACTCGACCATCTCCGCGGTGGCCACCACGATCGGCGTCGTGATCCTCGGCGTCATGGCGAGCTACGTCATCGCCCGCTACAAGTTCCGGGGCGCCACGGCGATGTACTCGCTGTTCGCGGCAGGCCTCATGTTCCCGATGACGGTCGCGATCACCCCGCTGTACATCCTCGTGCGCAGCCTCGGCCTGATGGACACCCTCGCGGGCATCATCCTGCCGCAGATCGCGTTCGCGCTCCCGACGACGATCATCATCCTGGTGCCGTTCCTCCGGGCGATCCCGAACGAGCTCGAGGAGGCCGCGGCGATCGACGGCGCAGGCCGGCTCGGGTTCTTCTTCCGGATGGTCGTCCCGCTGTCGCTGCCGGGAGTGGTCACGGTCGGCATCCTCGCGTTCGTCGCGGCCTGGAACAGCTACATGCTCCCGCTGTTCATCCTCAGCAACGAGATGTCGTACACGCTCCCGCTCGGGGTGCAGTCGTTCGCGTCGCAGTACGCGGTCGACACGGCGCGCGTGCTCGCGTTCACCTCGCTGTCGATGATCCCTGCGCTCATCTTCTTCTCCCTCTTCGAGCGCCGGATCGTCGGCGGGCTCACGGGAGCCGTGAAGGGCTGACCGGATCGTGATCGTCGTCGCGCCCGGCCGGGGGGCGGGCGCGACGGCCAGCAGTCTCCTGCTCCTCTGCGCGTAAGGAAGTACCACCAGTGTTCGACGTCGTCCCTGCCGTCCCGGCGCTCGGCTCTGCCGACCAGGACGTCCCGATGCCCACCGTGTCCGACCGGGTCGCCGCCCTCGCGGCGCAGATGACCCTCGAGGAGAAGCTGGCCCAGCTCGTGGGCTACTGGCTCGACCAGAACGGCACCGTCGCCCCGATGCAGTCCGAGATGACGGCCGGCCAGGCGGACGGGGGGCTCCTCCCGGAGATCACCAAGCACGGTCTGGGCCACTACACCCGCGTGTACGGCACCCGGCCGGTCGACCCGGTCGAGCGGGCACGATGGCTGTGGGACGAGCAGCGGCGGCTGCGTCGCGAGACGCGGCTCGGCATCCCGGCGATCGTCCACGAGGAGTGCCTGACCGGGCTCGCCGCGTGGCAGGCGGCGACCTACCCGACGCCGCTCGCGTGGGGTGCGTCGTTCGACGCCGAGCTCGTCGAGGAGATGGCGACGCAGATCGGCGGGTCGATGCGCACCCTCGGCGTCCACATGGGGCTCGCGCCCGTCCTCGACGTGATCCGCGACCCGCGCTGGGGCCGGGTCGACGAGTGCATCGGCGAGGACCCGTACCTCGTCGGCGTCGTCGGCACCGCGTTCGTCAAGGGGCTCGAGTCGACGGGCGTCATCGCGACGCTCAAGCACTTCGTCGGGTACTCGGCGTCGGAGGCGGGCCGCAACCACGGACCGGTGAGCATGGGGCCGCGCGAGATCGCGGACGTGTACCTGCCGCCGTTCGAGATGGCGGTGCGCGACGGCGGAGCGCGCGCGGTCATGAACTCGTACTCGACGATCGACGGCATCCCCGTCGCGGCCGACGGCAAGCTGCTCACGGAGCTGCTGCGTGACCGCTGGGGCTTCGACGGCACGGTCGTCGCGGACTACTTCGCGGTCGCGTTCCTCGAGGTCATGCAGAAGGTCGCGGAGGACCGCGGCGAGGCCGCCGCGCTCGCGCTCGAGGCCGGCATCGACGTCGAGCTGCCGACCGGTGACGCCTACCTCGAGCCGCTCGCCGAGCGCGTGCGCACGGGGCAGCTCGACGAGCGCTTCGTCGACCGCGCGCTCCTGCGCGTGCTCGCTCAGAAGGAAGACCTCGGCCTGCTCGAGCCGGACGCGTTCGAGGACGAGCCGCCCACCTCGGTCGATCTCGACCCGGCGGAGCACCGTGCGCTCGCGCGCAGGCTCGCGGTGGAGTCGCTCGTGCTCCTCACGAACGACGGCACCCTCCCGCTGCGGTCCGCCCCCGCGCGGATCGCGGTCGTCGGCCCGAACGCCGACCGGTCGGCGGCGCTCATGGGCTGCTACTCGTTCGTCAACCACGTGCTCGCGCACCACCCGGGCACGCCTGACGGGATCGAGCTGCCGACCGTCGCCGACGCGCTCGCGGAGGCGTTCCCGCAGGCCGACGTCGTGCGGGCGGAGGGCTGCCCGGTCGAGGGTGACGACCGCTCGGGCTTCGCGGCCGCCCGCGAGGCGGTGCAGGGAGCCGACGTGGCGGTCGTCGTCGTCGGTGACCAGGCCGGCCTGTTCGGCCGGGGCACTGTCGGCGAGGGCAACGACGCGCAGTCGCTCGCCCTCCCGGGCGTGCAGCGCGAGCTCGTCGAGGACCTCGTCGCGACGGGCACGCCGGTCGTCCTCGTGGTCATCACGGGCCGCCCCTACGAGCTCGGCTGGGCGCTCGACGGCGAGGGCCCGCGCCCTGCCGCGGTGCTGCAGGCCTTCTTCCCCGGGGAGGAGGGCGGCCGCGCGGTCGCCGACGTCCTCACGGGCGCGGCCACCCCGTCCGGGCGCCTGCCCGTGTCCCTGCCGCGCACCGCAGGGGCGCAGCCGTACCGCTACCTGCAGCCCGTGCTCGGCGGGCCGTCCGACGTGACGTCGACGGACCCGACGCCTGTGCGCCCGTTCGGGTTCGGCCTGTCCTACACGACGTTCGCGACGACGGACCTCGAGGTCGACGCCGAGGCGCCGACCGACGGCGTCATCACCGTGGGCGTCACGGTCGAGAACACCGGCGACGTCGCGGGTGCGACGGTCGTCCAGCTCTACGGGCACGACGTCGTGGCGTCCTTGCCGCGCCCGGTCGCGCAGCTCCTCGCGTTCACGCGCGTCGCGCTCGAGGCGGGGGAGCGCAGACGTGTCACGATGCGCGTGCCGGCTGCCCGCTTCGCGTTCACGGGCCGTGACATGCGTCGCGGCGTCGAGCCGGGGACCGTCGAGGTGTGGGTCGCCGACCATGCCGGGGCGTCCGCACCGAAGGCGCTCGAGGACACGACGGGCGGCGCGATCGTGTCGTCCGCCGTCAACCGCAGGCACGAGGTGCCGGGCTCCGCGACCGAGCGCGCGACCGTCCGGCTGACGGGCTCGTTCCACGAGCTCACCGCCGACGACGCCCGCATCGTCGACGTCGAGGTGACCCGATGACGGTCGTCCACAACCCCGTCCTGCCGGGCTGCTACCCGGACCCGTCGATCTGCCGCGTCGGTGAGGACTTCTACCTGGTCACATCGACGTTCGAGTACCTGCCCGGCCTGCCGGTCATGCGCAGCCGCGACCTGGTGCGCTGGGAGCAGGTCGGCGCCGCCGTGACCGACCAGATCGACTACTCGGACGTGCCGTCGTCGGGCGCGCTGTATGCGCCGACGATCCGCCACCACGACGGCGTGTTCTACGTCGTGTGCACGTTCGTCGACCCGACCGACGACGCGCGCGGCGGCAACTTCCTCGTCACCGCGACCGACCCGGCCGGGCCGTGGTCCGACCCGGTGTGGCTCGACGTGGGCGGCATCGACCCGTCGATCTTCTTCGACGACGACGGCCGCGTCTGGATGCACGGCACGCGTCTCGTCGAGAAGGACCCGGAGTGGTTCCACCAGACGGAGGTGTGGATCCGTGAGTACTCGTTGACCGAGCAGAGGCTCGTCGGGCCCGAGCACGTCGTGTGGAACGGCGCCGTGAAGGGCGTGGTGTGGGCCGAGGGCCCGCACCTGTACAAGAAGGACGGCACGTACTATCTCGTGGCTGCCGAGGGCGGCACCGAGTTCCACCACGCCGTGTCCGTCGCGCGCGCGGAGAGCGTCACGGGTCCGTACACCGGCAACAAGGGCAACCCGATCCTCACGCACCGGCACCTCGGCCGCGGGAGCGAGCTCGTCGGCGTCGGCCACGCCGACCTCGTCGAGGCCGCGGACGGCTCCTGGTGGGCCGTGTGCCTCGGCATGCGTACGTACGGCGGCTACCACTACAACCTCGGCCGCGAGTGCTTCCTCGTGCCCGTCGTCTGGGAGGACGGCTGGCCCGTCCTCGCGCCCGGGCAGGGCCGCGTCCCGGAGCAGGTCGAGGTGCCGTTCGCCTTGGAGGGCCCGCTCGGCGTCGTGCAGGGCACGACGTCAGGCGTCGTCGCCCCGGGCGACCCGCGCTGGTGCGGTGTCCGTGCCTTGCCGCAGGACGTCGCGGCGCCCGACGGCGACCGCTGGACCCTGCCCGTGCGGCCGGAGCCGTTGACCGGCACGGGTGTGCCCGCGTTCCTCGGCGTGCGCCAGCAGCACCGCGACGTCGACATCACCGTGCAGGTCCGCGCCGAGCTCCCCGAGGGGGAGGAGGTCGGGATCGCCGTGCGGCAGTCGGAGAACGACCACGTCCGGCTCGGCCTCACGCGTCGCGCCGTCGGCCCGTGGATCGCGACCGTCATGCACCGTCGCCAGGGGAGCGACGAGGTGCTCGGCAGCGTGGACGTCGACCTGGTCGACGGCGCTGAGGTGGGTCTCCGCCTGCGCGCGCGTGGGCAGGACTATGCGTTCGAGGTGACGCGGCCCGGGGCCGACGGCGAGGTCGCGACGCTGCCTGTCGCGGTCGCGGACGGCCGCACGCTCGACTCCGTGGCCACGGGGGGCTTCCTCGGGCTGTGGGTGGGTGTCTACGCGACGTCGGAGGGACGGGCGACGCAGTCGCAGGCGACGGTCGGCCCGCTGACGTACGAACCGCGGTAGACGCCCGTCGTCTCGCCGACCCTCCTCCTCGGCGAGACGAAGAATGCGCGGTATCGGTCGCTGCGAGCGACCGATACCGCGCATTCTTGGTGGTGCTACCGAGCGGATGACGGGAATCGAACCCGCGCTATCAGCTTGGGAAGCTGAAGTTCTACCATTGAACTACATCCGCGTGACCCGCTCGTTCGACCGGGTGCACAGACGATCATACCCGGTCTGCCGGCCCGTGTCTGATACGCCGCTGACATGGGCGTCCGCGACGCGCTACGTTGTCTCCGCGCGCCCGCACAGGAGGCGCACGCCCGGGCCGCACGTCGTGGCCGCGGCGCCACGAACGAGACGAGGTGGACATGTCCGAGCACACGCCCAACCCTGAGCAGCAGCAGCCCTACCAGCAGCAGCCGTATCAGCAGCAGCCGTACCAGCAGTACCCCCAGCAGCCCTACCAGCAGCCCTACTCCGACCCGAACGCGAAGTCGCGGATCGTCGCCGGCCTGCTCGGCATCTTCCTCGGCAGCATCGGCATCCACCGGTTCTACCTGGGCTACACGAAGATCGGCGTCATCCAGATCATCGCGAGCGTCCTGACCTTCGGTCTCGCGGGCATCTGGGGCTTCGTCGAGGGCATCCTCTACCTGGTCTCGAAGGAAGGCACGTACTCCGTCGACGCCGAGGGTCGCCCGCTCACGAGCTGACCCCGCGCACGCACGTACAGAGGCGCCCGTCCCCCCAAGGGGACGGGCGCCTCTGTACGTGCGTCGGGATGCGTGCGTCAGGCTGCGGCGTCGTGACGCCGCAGCGTCACACCGAGATCGAGAACGTGCCCGTGCGGGACTCGCCCGGCTCGAGGACGAACACGCCGCTGCCCGGCACGCCGCGGTCGGCGAGCGCGAAGCCGCCGTTCGCGTTGGTCGCGGGCTCGACCGCGAAGTACGTCCGGCGGACCGGGACGTAGACGACCCAGTGCGCGTAGACGTCGTCGGCGTGGATGCTCACCTCGACGTCGGACCCGTCAGCGCGAGCGCCCGGGTAGACGATGCGTGCGGGCGCGCCGTCGACGCGGCCCGTGAGGCAGTCGTCGACGAAACGGTCGCCGAGAGGTCGCAGCGTCCGGAAGTCCGCACGAGCCGGTATCTCGCCCGCCTCCTCGGTCGCGATCGCGTCGACCAGCCGGTAACCACGCGTCACCGGGACCTCGAGCAGCGCGTCCTCCCTGCCCGGGACGAGGTGCCGCACGAAGTACGGGTGATGCCCGAACCCCGCAGGGAACGGCTCCGCGTCGACGTTCTCGACCGTCGTCGTCACGCTCAGGCCCTGCTCGTCGAGCGCGTACGTGATCTCCGCGCAGAACGCCCACGGGAAGCCGACGCCGACCGCACGACGCGAGTCGAAGACCATCCGCACCGACACGTCCGTGCGCTCGACGACGTCGAACGCGAACGGCAGGACCGCGCCGTGCATCGCGGTGCCGTCGGGCGACGTGCGCGGCAGGCGCCACGTGCGCCCGCCCCATGTCAGCCGCGCCCCCGCGACGCGGTTGGACCACGGCACGAGCGGGAAGCTCGCGCACGACGTCGGGCTGTCCAGCTTGCTCGAGCCCGTCGGGCGCACGAGGTCCCGCCACACGCCGTCGACCAGGACCTGGGCGTACGCGAGAGACGCCGCAGCACCGGGGACGATCCCGGCCCGCCACGTCGCCGTCGCGAGCGGCACGACGCGCGGGTCGTCCGCGAGGACCGGGGCAGAGCCCTCAGCGCTCGCGGACGAACCCTCGACGGGACGCAGGGCCGCGTCCGTCACGCTCACAGGACGACGTCGACCTTCACGGTCGAGCCAGCCGGCGCGTACGGCACGTGGTTGCCCTCGACCGCCACGCCGTCGACCGTCAGGCGGCCGCGGGCGCCCGGGGCGCCCGAGTTCGTCACCGAGATCTCGTACGTCGCGCCGCGCGCGACACGCGTCACGGTGTACGACGGGACGTCCGGGCCGATCTGCGGGTCGACGACGAGACCGTCATAGTCGGGGCGCACACCGAGCAGGTACTGCGAGACCGCGACGAAGTTCCACGCCGCCGTGCCGGTCAGCCAGGAGTTCTTGGCCTCACCGTGACGCACGGCCTGCTTGCCCGCGATCATCTGCGCGTACACGTACGGCTCGAGGCGGTGCGTGTCGGAGATGTCCTCGCGGTACGCCGGGGTGATGCGCTTGTAGTAGTCGAACGCCTGAGCGCCGCGACCGAGGACCGTCTCGCCGATGATGACCCACGGGTTGTTGTGGCAGAAGATGCCACCGTTCTCCTTGTAGCCCGGCGGGTAGGTCGAGACCTCGCCCATGTTGACCTGGTAGGTCGTGTACGCGGGGAACTGCAGCACCATGCCGTGGTCGGTCGCGAGCATCTCGTTGACCGAGTCGAGCGCCTTGACCGCGGGAGCGTCCGTGTCGTCCGGGCCCGAGCCGACACCGATGCCGGCCATGACCGCGAAGCCCTGCGGCTCGATCCAGATCTTGCCCTCGGCGTGCTCGTCGGTGCCGATCTTGTCGCCGTAGTAGTCGTACGCGCGCAGGAACCACTGGCCGTCCCAGCCGTGCGTGAGCACCGCCTGGCGCATGTCCTCGACCGCCTTGCGGGCGTTCGCAGCGACGTCAGCGAGGCCGCGACGCTCCGCGAGCTCGGCGTACTCCTCGCCGTACAGGACGAACTGCGCAGCGATGAAGACGGACTCGGCGACGCCGCCCGCCTGGTTCTCCGTTGTCTGGAACGACTCGCCAGGCGTCGTGGAGAAGCAGTTGAGGTTGAGGCAGTCGTTCCAGTCCGCACGCCCGATGAGCGGCAGGCCGTGCGGGCCGAGGTTGTTCGTCGTGAAGTCGAACGAGCGCGTGAGGTGCTCGAACAGCGAGTCCGCGAGGGAGTCGTCGTTGTCGAACGGGACCTGCTCGTCGAGGATCGAGAAGTCGCCCGTCTCCTTGATGTACGCGGCCACGCCCGCGACGAGCCACATCGGGTCGTCGTTGAAGCCCGAGCCGATGTCGTTGTTCCCGCGCTTCGTCAGCGGCTGGTACTGGTGGTACGCCGAGCCGTCGGGGAACTGGGTCGCAGCGATGTCGAGGATGCGCTCGCGGGCACGCTCGGGGATCAGGTGGACGAAGCCCAGGAGGTCCTGGTTGGAGTCGCGGAAGCCCATGCCGCGGCCGATGCCCGTCTCGAAGAAGGACGCCGAGCGGGACATGTTGAACGTGACCATGCACTGGTACTGGTTCCAGATGTTGACCATCCGGTCGAGCTTCTCGTCGTCGCTCTTGACCGAGTAGGTCGACAGGAGGTTGGTCCAGTGCTCCTTGAGGGCGGCGAACGCGGCGTCGACCTGCTCGGTCGTCGCGAAGCGCGACAGGAGGGCGTGCGCGCGCTCCTTGTTGATGACCTGGTGGGCGTCGTCGGCCCACTTCTCCTCGTCGGGGTTCTCGATGTAGCCGAGGACGACGACGTAGGTGCGGGACTCGCCGGGCTCGAGCGTGACGTCGAGCTGGTGGGAGCCGATCGGGTACCAGCCCGACGCGACCGAGTCCGCCGACCGGCCGGCGCGCGGGACCGCGGCCTCGCCGAGACCGTTGTACGCGCCGACGAACGTGTCGCGGTCGGTGTCGAAGCCCGAGGCCTTCGCGTTCACGCCGAAGACGGCGTAGTGGTCGCGGCGCTCGCGGTACTCGGTGCGGTGGTAGATCGCGGAGCCGTTCGGGGCGTCCTGCTCGACCTCGACCTCACCGATGTTGAGGTTGCGCTGGTAGTTCGTCTGGTCGTCCTGCGCGTTCCAGAGGCAGAACTCGACGAAGGTGAACGCGGAGAAGCTCTTGGGGGCGTCCGAGGTGTTCGTGAACGTGATGCGCTGGACCTCGGCGTTCTCGCCGAGCGGCACGAACAGCAGGGTCTCGACGGAGAGGCCGTTCCGCTCGCCGGTGATGGACGTGTAGCCCATGCCGTGGCGCGTCTCGAAGTGGTCAAGGTCAGCCTTGACGGGGAGCCAGGACGGGGTCCAGACGTCGCCGCCGTCGTTCACGTAGAGGTAGCGGCCGCCTGCGTCGGCGGGGATGTTGTTGTAGCGGTAGCGCGTCAGGCGGCGCATCTTCGCGTCACGGTAGAACGAGTAGCCGCCTGCCTGGTGCGAGACCAGGGAGAAGAACTGCTCCGACCCGAGGTAGTTGATCCAGGGGTAGGGGGTGTGCGGCGTCGTGATGACGTACTCGCGGGCGGCATCGTCGAAGTGGCCGTAACGCATGGGACTGAGCCTCTCGGGGGGTGGGGGTCGCCGACCGGCAGCATTGCCGTGGGAGCGCTTCCATATGAGCTGTACCCCGATCGTAGCCGATTCGGGAGCGCTTGCGAAGAGGTCCGCGGAGACCCTCCGTGCGACCGCCCGGAGGCCTGGCGGTACGGTATCCACGTGCTGCTCTCCGACCGCGACATCCGTGCCGAGATCGACTCCGCGAGGGTCGTGCTCGACCCCTACGAACCGACCATGATCCAGCCGTCGAGCATCGACGTGCGGCTCGACCGGTTCTTCCGGCTCTTCGACAACCACAAGTACGCGGTCATCGACCCCGCCACCGACCAGCCCGACCTCACGCGGCTCGTCGAGGTCGACGCCGGTGAGCCGTTCGTGCTGCACCCGGGCGAGTTCGTCCTCGGCTCGACGTACGAGCAGGTCACGTTGCCCGACAACATCGCCGCGCGCCTCGAGGGCAAGTCCTCGCTCGGCCGCCTCGGCCTGCTCACGCACTCGACCGCAGGCTTCATCGACCCCGGCTTCTCGGGTCACGTCACGCTCGAGCTGTCGAACGTCGCGACGCTCCCGATCACCCTGTGGCCCGGCATGAAGATCGGTCAGCTCTGCTTCTTCCGCCTCTCCTCGCCCGCCGAGAACCCGTACGGCTCGCCCGTCTACGGGTCGCGCTACCAGGGGCAGCGAGGGCCGACGCCGTCCCGCTCGGCCCAGGGCTTCCACCGCACGCAGGTCTGACACGTGGCACGCGAGCAGTACCCGGACACCCCGCGCGAGGAGCTGCGCCCCGCGTCGGGCCGTCAGCGCTTCTCCCGCCACGCGCTCGTCGTCGGGCCCGAGGTCGACGTCGAGGAGATCGAGTGCCTCGCGCTCAGCCGCTTCCCCGGCGCGCGCTGGCTCGTCACGGCTGACGACGTCGCCGCCGGCGTGCTGCGCCTCAACCGTCACACGCACCTCGCCGGGCCGTACGCGCCCGGCGGCCCGCTGCGCGGCGAGGACCGCGCGGGCGTCTACGACGTCGCGTGCCCGCGCGAGCGCGGCGACGCCCCGCACGCCGAGCAGTCCGACCGTGACGGCCTCGCCCGTACCTTCCCGGACGGTCTGCCCGTGCGCGAGGAGGAACGCGTCGTGCAGTGGCTCGTCGCAGCCGCGCGACGGCTGCACGGCTCGGTCGTGGTCGACGTCGACGGCACGCAGCGCGTGCTCACCCCGGACCCCGGGGCGCGCATCGACCTGACCGTCTACTCCGACGTGTGGCTCGCACCCGAGGCAGCCCTCGCCGTCGTGCGCGACGTCGACCGCCGCGCGACGTGGGCGCCCGGCGGTGTCCCGTGGGCGGGGCCGCCCGCGAAGAGCATCGTGGCGACGCTGCCGCACGTCCCCCAGCTCGAGGACGATGTCCGCGAGTTCGTCCACCAGCGCGCGGAGGACGCCGACATCGAGGCGCTCACCTCGGACGAGGCGCCGACCGGTTATGCGATCCACCTCGACCTGCACGACGACGGGCTCGTTGCGATCGAGATCGGCGGCGAGGAGTCGTTGCCGACCTCGCTGCGCGGACTGCCCTGGGCCGACGGCGGCGCCGTCGCCTACCGCGTGCGCTGGTACCCGGTCGACGACGACCTCGAGGAGGAGCGGCCCCCGCTCGCCCACCGGGTCGCGCGCGGCCGGGCGACGCCGCGCCTCGGCGCGGTCACGGCGGCGCTGCACAGGGCGGTCGGCGGCGAGATCGTCGATGAAGCCGAGTTCCTGGTCGCACCCGAGGACCTCTGACCCGCGCGACGTGCTGATCGTCACGCTTCCGGCGGTCATGCCACGGTCAGGTCTTGGTAAGATCTAGAGCAATCCCGTGCACTTCCGAGGGGGTTCGGAAGGGCGTCGCGTGCCGTGAGGTGCGCTGTCCTCGCACGGGGCCGACCGACACCGCCCCGCCGACTGGACGGACCCGGACGTGCCGCAGCTTCTCGCCATCCATCTCGTGATGGCGATCGGCGCGCCCTTCCTCGTCCGGTTCCTCGGCCGCAAGGCGTTCCTCGCCCTCGCCCTCGCGCCGGCCACCGCCGTCGCCTACGCCCTCTCGCACACCGCAGGCGTCATGCGTGGCGAGCACCCGACCGTCGTCCACGAGTGGATCCCGGTCCTCGACATCGAGCTCGCGTTCCGCATGGACACGCTCGCCTGGCTCATGCTGCTCCTCGTCGGCGGCGTCGGCGCGCTCGTCCTCGTCTACTGCTCCGCGTACTTCTCCTCGAGCGCCCAGGGTCTCGGCCGTTTCTCCGGCGTGCTGACCGCCTTCGCGGGCGCGATGGTCGGGCTCGTCACGGCCGACGACATGCTCCTGCTGTTCATCTTCTGGGAGCTCACGACCGTCTTCTCCTACCTGCTCATCGGGCACTACGCGGACCGCAAGGCGTCGCGCCGTGCCGCGATGCAGGCGATCGTCGTCACGACGTTCGGCGGCCTGGCGATGCTCGGTGGGATCGTGGTCCTCGGCACCGCCGCCGGGACGTTCCGCCTCTCCGAGGTCGTCGCGAACCCGCCCGCCGGGACCGCTGTGACCGTCGCGATCGTGTGCGTCCTCGTGGGGGCCGCGACCAAGTCCGCGCTGCTGCCGTTCCACTTCTGGCTGCCGGGCGCGATGGCCGCACCCACGCCGGTCTCCGCGTACCTGCACGCCGCGGCGATGGTCAAGGCCGGTGTGTACCTGGTCGCCCGGTTCGCGCCCGCGTTCTCCGAACTGCCTGTCTGGCAGGGGATCGTCATGGTGCTCGGCGCCGGCACCCTGCTCCTCGGCGGCTACCGCGCCCTGCGGCAGCACGACCTCAAGCTCGTCCTCGCGTACGGAACCGTCTCCCAGCTGGGGATGATCATCCTGCTCGTGGGGCTCGGCACCCGCTCCGCAGCGCTCGCCGGGCTCGCGATGATCGGCGCGCACGCGATGTTCAAGGCGGCGCTGTTCCTCGTCACGGGCGTCGTCGACGCCGCGACGGGCACGCGCGACCTGCGACGCCTGACCGGCGTGGGGCGGGCGCTCCCCGAGACCGCCGTCGCCGGCGGCCTCGCGATCGCCTCGATGATCGGCCTGCCGCCCCTCGCGGGCTACGTCGCGAAGGAGGCGGCGCTCGAAGCCCTGCTGCACGACGGCGCGGGCACGGGCCCGGCGTGGGTGTCGACCGTGCTCGTCGTCGCGGTCGTGGTCGGCTCGATGCTCACGTTCGCGTACGGCCTCCGGTTCTTCTGGGGCGCCTTCTGCTCCAAGGCCCCCGCCGAGCCGGTCCCCGCGCGCACCGACCCTGCGACGGGCGAGTGCATCGAGGCTCCCGACCTGAGCCAGGTGCCGCCTTCCGAGGTGCACCGGCAGTCTCCGCTGCTGTGGGGGCCGCCGCTCGTGCTCGCGGTCCTCGGCCTCGCTGCCGCGCTCGTCCCGAGGCTCGGGGAGAACCTGCTGTCCCCGCACGCCGAGCTCTACCCGTCCGGCGAGCCCGGGCACCTCACGCTGTGGGGCGGGTTCGGTCCTGCGTTCTTCTCGACCGTCGCGATCGTCGGCGTCGGCGTGCTGCTCTTCTGGCGCCGCCGCGGCGTCGAGCGCCTCCAGGCGCGGATGCCGCACGTCCCCGAGGCCGAGCGCACGTACCGGCGCTTCATGCGGCGGCTCGACGAGGTCGCCGCCGACATCACCGCGCTCACGCAGCGTGGCTCGCTGCCGTTCTACCTCGGCGGGATCCTCCTCACCGTCGTCGTGCTGCCGGGCGGTGCGATGATCCGCACGCTCGTCGACGGCACCGCCACGACGACCGTGCGTGCGTGGGACACGCCCGCCCAGGTCGTCGTCGGCACCGTGATCGTCGTGGCCGCCGTCCTCGCCGCGCGCGCACGCCGCCGCCTCAAGGCGGTCCTGCTCGTGGGCCTGACCGGCTACGGCACCGCGGTGATGTTCATGTTCCAGGGCGCCCCCGACCTCGCGCTCACGCAGGTCCTCGTCGAGACGATCTCGCTCGTCGTGTTCGTGCTCGTCCTGCGGCGCCTGCCCGCGTACTTCTCCGACCGGCCGCTCGCGGGCGCGCGCTGGATACGCCTGTCGCTCGGCATCGCCGTCGGGCTCGTGGTCGCGGGCATCGCGCTGACCGTGCCCGGCGCGCGCACGGCCGAGCCGGTGACGACCCTCTTCCCCGACGAGGTCTACACGTACGGCGGCGGCAAGAACATCGTCAACGTCGTCCTCGTCGACACCCGCGCCTGGGACACCATGGGCGAGATCTCCGTGCTTCTCGTCGCCGCGACCGGCGTCGCGAGCCTCGTGTTCCTGCGGCGCCGCTCGGGCGAGATCCTCCGCGCCCGCTCGGTCCAGGTGCCCGACGCCGCAGCGGTGAGCAAGCGCGTGGGCGCGACGCTCGGCGGGCTGCCGACCCCGACGCTGCGCGGTCACACCGCCGAAGGCATCGCCGAGCGCGCCCAGCGGTCGCGCGTGTGGCTCACCGCGGGCCGCACTCTCGCGCCCCAGCGCAGGTCGGTCATCTTCGAGGTCGCGACCCGGCTCTTGTTCCACTCGCTGATCATCTTCTCGATGTTCCTGCTGTTCTCCGGGCACAACGCGCCCGGTGGCGGCTTCGCCGCAGGCCTCGTCACCGGCATCGCGATCATCATCCGGTACCTCGCGGGCGGTCGCTACGAGCTCGGTGAGGCGGCGCCCGTCCACCCGGGCCTCGTGCTCGGAGCCGGACTGTTCCTGAGCGTCGGCGTCGGGCTCCTGCCCGTCTTCTTCGGCGGGATGCCCCTGCAGAGCGCGATCCTCCAGACCACCCTCCCGCTGCTCGGTGACGTCAAGCTCGTCACCTCGCTCTTCTTCGACATCGGGGTGTTCCTCGTGGTCCTCGGCCTCGTCCTCGACGTCGTCCGTTCCCTCGGCGCCGAGATCGACCGGCACTCCGACGCCGATGCACGAGAGGAGGCCGCACGATGATCGACACGACCCCGAACGTCGTCCTCGTCGTCGTCATCGGCGTGCTCTTCGCCGCGGGCGTCTACCTGGTCCTGGAGCGCAGCCTCTCGCGCGTCCTGCTCGGCACGCTGCTCATGGGCAACGGCGCCAACCTGCTGTTCATGGTCGCTGGCGGCCGCGCCGGCGGCGCGCCCCTGATCGGCACGACCGCGCCCGAGGACATGACCGACCCGCTCCCGCAGGCGATGGTGCTGACCGCGATCGTCATCTCGCTCGGCATGATCGGCTTCGTCATGTCGATGGCCTACCGGTCCTGGCAGATCAACGGTCACGACGAGGTCCAGGACGACCTCGAGGACCGCCGCGTCGCGCGCAAGGCCGCGATGAACGCGCCCGCCTACGAGGACACTGACAGCGAGGACTCCGGCCAGTCGCTCGACGACGAGGCCGCCGACCAGCGCGACGAGACGGTCCACGACGAGCTCGGGATCGTGCCCGTCGTGCCGCACGGGACGGAGGACGCCCGATGACCCTCGAGCTCCTCGTGCCGCTGCCCGTCATGCTCCCGCTCCTCGGGGCCGGCCTCAACCTCGCCGTGTGGCGCCGCACGCGCGTCCAGCGCATCGTCACGATCACCGTGCTCGCGCTCATGCTCACGGTCGGGGCGATCCTCCTGGTCGCCGCAGACGACGGACCGCTCGTCATCGACCTCGGCGGCTGGGCCGCACCCGTGGGGATCAACCTCGTCGCTGACCGGCTCTCGGCCCTCATGATCACCGTGTCGAGCGCGGTGCTCCTGTGCGTCTTCGTCTACTCGGTCGCCCAAGGTGTCGCCGACGGCGACGACGAGGCGCCTCTCGCGATCTACCACCCGACGTACCTCGTCCTCGCGGCGGGCGTCTCGAACGCGTTCCTCACGGGCGACCTGTTCAACCTGTACGTCGGCTTCGAGATCCTGCTCGCGGCGTCGTACGTGCTGCTCACCCTCGGCGGCACGGGGGCGCGCATCCGCGCCGGCACGATCTACGTCGTCGTCGCGCTCGTCTCGTCGCTGCTGTTCCTCGTCGCGCTCGCGATGATCTACGCGGCGACCGGCACCGTGAACATGGCTCAGCTCGCCGAACGCATGGGCGACGTCGACCCCGGCACGCGCCTCGTGCTCGAGCTGCTGCTGCTCCTCGCGTTCGGCATCAAGGCGGCGATCTTCCCGCTGTCCGCATGGCTGCCGGACTCCTACCCGACGGCGCCCGCGCCCGTCACCGCAGTGTTCGCGGGCCTGCTGACGAAGGTCGGTGTCTACGCGATCATCCGCACGCAGACGCTGCTCTTCCCCGACGGCGCGACGAACGACCTGCTCATGTGGGCGGCGCTCCTCACGATGCTCGTGGGGATCCTCGGCGCGGTCGCGCAGGACGACATCAAGCGACTGCTGTCGTTCACCCTCGTCAGCCACATCGGCTACATGATCTTCGGCATCGCGCTCGGGTCGCAGAGCGGCCTCACGGCGACCGTCTTCTACGTCGCGCACCACATCACCGTCCAGACGACGCTGTTCCTCGTCGTCGGGCTCATGGAACGCGTCGGCGGGACGACGTCGCTCGCGCGCCTGGGCGGCCTCGCCAAGGTCGCACCGCTCCTCGCGATCGTGTTCTTCGTCCCCGCGATGAACCTCGCCGGCATCCCGCCCATGTCCGGGTTCCTCGGCAAGGTGGGCCTGCTGCAAGGCGGTGTCGAGCAGGGCACGGGGCTCGCGTACACGCTCGTCGTCGGCGGGATCGTCACGTCGCTCCTGACGCTGTACGCGCTCGTCAAGGCGTGGAACAAGGCGTTCTGGCAGACGCCGCCGCAGGAGGTCTCCCCGCAGCGCCTGCCCGCGGGCATGGTCGGCTCGACGATCGCGCTCGCGACCCTCGGCCTCTCGCTGACGTTCGTCGCCGGGCCGCTCTTCAGCTACGCCGACCGCGCCGCCGTCACGCTGCTGGACCGGACGACCTACATCGACGCGGTCCTCGTGGACGACGGCCGCGGGCGCGGGCAGTCGCCCGACGTCGCCGAGGACAAGGACGGCGCGCCCGAGGAGGTGACGGCACCGTGACCCTGCACCCCCGCCGTCGCGCATGGTTCGGGCAGTGGCCGACGATCCTCTGGCTCGCCGTCGCCTGGACCATGCTCTGGGGCGACCTCACGTGGGCGAACATCCTGGGCGGCCTCGCTCTCGGCGTCGTCGTGACCCTCGTGTTCCCGCTGCCCGCGATCGGCTTCCACGTGCGCGTGCGTCCGGTCTCGCTGCTCTGGCTCGTCGCGCACTTCCTGTGGGACCTCGTGCGGGCGTCCTTCCAGGTCGCGTTCCAGGCGCTGCACGTGACGCGCGTCCCCCGGGGCGCCGTGATCGGCGTGCGGCTGCGCAACCCCGCCGACCTGTACCTCACGGTGACTGCCGAGCTCAGCACGCTCGTCCCCGGATCGCTCGTCGTCGAGGCGCACCGTCTCACGGGCATGCTCTACCTGCACGTGCTCGACCTCGAGGCCTACGGCGGCGAGGAGAAGGTGCGCGCCGACGTGCTCGCCCTCGAGGAGCGCGTCCTGTACGCGCTCGCCTCGGACGAGGAGCTCGAGAACGCGGGCCTGCCGGTCGGGCCCTGGTGGGGCCCTGCGGCGCGCGCTCAGGCGACCGCGACGCGTCCGTCCGTCGTCCGACCCGTGAAGGGGGAGACGCCATGATCTACGTCCTCGCAGTGTCCGCAGCGCTGCTCGCGGCGGCCGCCGTGCTCACGCTCGTGCGGATCGAGCGCGGCCCGTCGATGCTCGACCGCACGATCGCCCTCGACACGTTCACCGCGACCCTGGTGGGCGCCGTCGCGCTCGAGGCAGCCTGGAACCGGCGGACCGACACGCTGCCGATCCTGCTCGTGATCGCGATGGTGGGGTTCGTGGGCTCGGTGACGATCGCGCGGTTCGCCGCCGTCGAGCCCGAGGAGGAGCGGCGCATCAAGACCCGTGAAGAGGTCGCCGCCGAGGACGCCGCACGGCGCCTCGCGGAGGAGGCCGAGGAGAGCGCGATCGAACGTGCGGCCGAACGTGCGGCCGAGCTCGAGGCGGCTGAGGGGGCGACGGGCGACGCGACGATCGGCCACGCCGACACCATCTTGTCGTCCGGCGAGGACACCGCCGAGAGCGAGCCCGCCCCTGACGACGGAGGTGCGCGATGACCTGGGACGGCGTCTTCGACGTGCTCTCGGCCGTCTGCCTGCTCGCCGGAGCGTTCCTGTCGTTCGCAGCAGGCGTCGGCGTGCTGCGCTTCCCCGACCTGCTCGCGCGCATGCACGCCGCGACGAAGCCGCAGGTGCTCGGGCTGATCCTCGTCCTGCTCGGCCTCGAGCTGCGGCTGCGGACGTGGGACGTGCTGCTCGTCGTCGTGCTCGTGACGCTCTTCCAGATGCTCACCGCGCCCGTGTCCGCGCACATGGTGGGCCGCGCCGGATACCGCACGGGCAAGGTCCGCACGGACCTGCTCGTGCTCGACGAGCTGACGAGCGACCTCGACGAGGCGCGCACGCTCGCACGCGAGCACGAGCTCGCGCAGCTCGCGGCGGAGCGCGCCGCGCACGCGGGCGACGACGTCGCGTCACCCGGCCCCGTACACGACGCCCCGGCGGGCGCCGGGGACGGCGCCCTGCCGGGCGACGGGTCGCAGGAGGACCCGCGGCCGTGAGCCGGTGCGCCCAGACGCCCCCGGGTCAGCTCGCGGGCACGCGCGTGTCGAGCCAGTCGAGGACGGTCGTCAGGTAGGTGGTCCGGGCGGGCTCGGGCGAGAGCGCGAGGTCGTGGGCGCCGTCGGCGATCTGCTCGATCGTGACGTCGGCGCCGAGCTTCGGCGCTCGCGCGAGGATCTGCTCGACGGACAGGACGGAGTCCGTCGTCACGAGCCGGTCGTGCTCCCTCTTGTGGTCGCCCGTCTCGGTCGACGTGCACACGAGCACGGGGCAGTCGATCGACAGGCCGCGTGCGACGCGGTCCTGGTACCGCCTCACCGAGGCGAGCCACCCGGCGCGCACGGGGAATCCCTCGTGCGGCTTCCACGTGAGCTCGTAGTCCCACTCGCCGCCCGAGCCCGAGTGCAGGGCCCGCCCGTAGTGCGGTGCGAGGTGCCCGACGACGGTGCGCGGGGCGACGTGCGAGAGCGCCTTGATCGCGGCGGTGCCGACCGTGCGGTTGAACGCGTTCTCGTTGAGGTCGAGCCAGGGGCTGTTCAGGACGAGGGCGTCGAGGACGCCGGGGCGCGCGTTGGCCCACATCGCGCCGATCAGACCGCCGGTCGAGTGGCCGAGGACGACGAGGTGCCCGTGGTGCTCCTCGCCCGTGATGATGTGCACCGCCTCGTCGATCTCGGGGGCGTGCTCGACGAGGTCCCGCACGAGGTTGGGTGACTGGCCCTCGCGCAGGGAGCGTCCGTACTTGCGCAGGTCGAGGGCGTAGAAGTCCCAGCCGCGCGCTGCGAAGGCGGCGGCGAGGTGCGGGTGGAAGAAGTAGTCGACGAAGCCGTGCAGGTAGAGGACGGCCCGATGGTGCCGTGGGCCGTCGGCTGAGCGCACGAGGGTCGCTTCGACGGGCCCTTCCTCGTCGGCGCCGAGATGGATCGTCCGTGCGCGCCACTCGTCGCCGAGGACGTCAGGCGACCAGGGATCGCGTGCAGGTGGTGTGTTCACGGGTTCTCCTCGCAGGCGACGGTGCCGGTCTTCTCGATCCTGCCAGGAAGGTCGCCCGACGGATAGCGAAGTGAACTTGAGCGGAATAGACTCAACTTCAGGGTGGTTCTCACAGTCATCAGAGTTTTCGCTGGTCAAGGAGAAACGATGGACGCGAAGTTCACGACGCTGGCGCAGGACGCGCTCAGCGAGGCGATCCAGACGGCGACCGCCGCAGGCAATCCTGAGGTCGAGCCGATCCACATCCTGGCGGGCCTCGTCGGTCAGGCCGACGGCGTCGCGCCTCAGCTCCTCGTCGCCGCCGGTGTCGACGCGGCCGTCGTCGGCAGGGACGTGCGCAAGGCCCTCGTCGAGCTCCCGTCCGCGACGGGTGGCGGCGTCGCCCAGCCTGCCCTCGCTGACGCCACCAAGCGCCTCATCAACGCAGCGCGCACCGAGATGCAGGCCCTCGGAGACGAGTACGTCTCGACCGAGCACCTCCTCATCGCCGCCGCCGAGGTCGCCTCCTCCGCGGCGACGCTCCTGCTGCGCGCAGGCGCGACGCCCGACGCGCTGCGCGCCGCCCTGCCCGCCGTCCGCGGCAACACCAAGGTCACGACGCCCAACCCGGAGGGCACGTACAAGTCGCTCGAGAAGTACGGCGTCGACCTGACGGCCGCCGCGAAGGAGGGCAAGCTCGACCCGGTCATCGGCCGCGACAGCGAGATCCGCCGCGTCGTCCAGGTCCTCTCGCGCCGCACCAAGAACAACCCCGTGCTCATCGGCGAGCCCGGCGTCGGCAAGACGGCGGTCGTCGAGGGCCTCGCACAGCGCATCGTCGCTGGCGACGTGCCCGAGTCGCTGCGCGGCAAGCGCATCGTGTCGCTCGACCTGCCCGCGATGGTCGCGGGCGCCAAGTACCGCGGCGACTTCGAGGAGCGCCTCAAGGCCGTGCTCTCCGAGATCAAGGAGTCCGACGGCGAGATCGTCACGTTCATCGACGAGCTGCACACCGTCGTCGGCGCGGGCGCCGGCGGCGAGGGCGCGATGGACGCGGGCAACATGCTCAAGCCCATGCTCGCCCGCGGCGAGCTGCGCCTCGTCGGCGCGACGACCCTCGACGAGTTCCGCGAGCACATCGAGAAGGACCCGGCGCTCGAGCGCCGCTTCCAGCAGGTGTACGTCGGCGAGCCGTCCGTCGAGGACACGGTCGCGATCCTGCGCGGGCTGAAGTCCCGCTACGAGGCGCACCACCGCGTGACGATCTCCGACGGCGCGCTCGTCGCAGCCGCCACGCTCTCCGACCGCTTCATCAGCGGCCGCCAGCTCCCCGACAAGGCGATCGACCTCGTCGACGAGGCCGCGAGCCGCCTGCGCATGGAGATGGACTCGTCGCCGGTCGAGATCGACACGCTGCGCCGCGTCGTCACGCGCCTCGAGATGGAGGTCATGGCGCTCGAGCAGTCGGACGACGAGGTCGACACTGCGCGCGCCGACGACCTGCGGGCGCAGCTCGCCGACCGGCGCGAAGAGCTCGCGGCGCTCAACGCGCGCTGGGAGACGGAGAAGGGCGGCCTCAACCGGGTCGGCGACCTGCACAAGAAGCTCGACGAGCTGCGCTCCGACGCGGACCGTGCCGAGCGTGAGGGCGACCTCGCGACGGCGTCGCGCATCCGGTACGGCGAGATCCCCGAGCTCGAGCGCGAGATCGCGGAGGCCGAGCAGGCGCAGCGCGCCGCGGTCCCGGACCCCGACGCAGGCCAGGAGGTCGAGCTCGCGCAGGAACGGCCGCCGAAGCTCGTGGGCGACAAGGTCGACGCGGCCGAGATCGCTGAGGTCGTGTCCGCGTGGACGGGCATCCCCGCAGGGCGGCTGCTTCAGGGCGAGAGCCAGAAGCTCCTGTCGATGGAGCAGACGATCGGCGCGCGCCTCATCGGGCAGACGGCCGCCGTCGCGTCCGTGTCCGACGCGGTGCGCCGCTCGCGCGCCGGCATCAACGACCCGGACCGTCCGATCGGCTCGTTCCTCTTCCTCGGCCCGACCGGCGTCGGCAAGACGGAGCTCGCGAAGTCCCTCGCGGACTTCCTGTTCGACGACGAGCGGGCCATGGTCCGCATCGACATGTCGGAGTACGGCGAGAAGCACTCGGTCGCGCGCCTCGTCGGCGCGCCTCCCGGCTACGTCGGCTACGAGTCGGGCGGGCAGCTCACCGAGGCGGTGCGGCGCCGGCCGTACTCGGTCGTGCTGCTCGACGAGGTCGAGAAGGCGCACCCGGAGGTCTTCGACATCCTGCTGCAGGTGCTCGATGACGGTCGGCTGACCGACGGTCAGGGCCGCACGGTCGACTTCCGCAACACGATCCTCGTGATGACGTCGAACCTCGGCTCGCAGATGCTCGTCGACCCGCTCGTCGCCGAGGGCGACAAGCGTGAGGCGGTCATGTCAGCGGTGCGCACGCACTTCAAGCCCGAGCTGCTCAACCGTCTCGACGACGTCATCGTGTTCGACCCGCTGACCATCACCGAGCTGAGTCAGATCGTCGACATCCAGGTGCGGGCGCTCGCGGCCCGGCTCGCGGAACGCCGCCTGACGCTCGACGTGACAGACGCGGCTCGCGAGTGGCTCGCGCTCGAGGGCTTCGACCCGGCGTACGGCGCGCGGCCGCTGCGCCGCCTCGTGCAGCGCGAGATCGGCGACCGGCTCGCGCGGGCGCTGCTCTCCGGCGCGATCGGCGACGGCGACGCGGTGCGCGTCGACCGCGGCCCGGAGGGGCTCACGGTGGCGCGGGCCTGACGGTCGGCAGCACTCGGTGTCGGGGCGTCGCGCCACGGGCGCGGCGTCCCGACGTCTGTCTGGGCTGCCGTCCGCTCAGCGGGCGAAGAGCGCTCCGGCGACGGCGCCCGCGAGGACGACCGTCCACGGCGGTGCCTTGGCGACCGTCAGGAGCGCGAGGCAGACGGCGGCGATGACGCCCGGGACGACGCCGGTGATGGTCGAGGTGAGGATCGGGTCCCACAGCGCGGCCGCGAGGATCCCGACGACGGCCGCGCTCGCCCCGGCGACGGCGGCGCGGACGCCGGTCCGGCGTCGCAGGCTCTCCCAGTACGGGAGCGCGGCGAGCAGCAGCAGGATGCCGGGCAGGAAGACCGCGACGAGGGCGACGAGCGCCGTCCAGGGGGCGGCGGCGCCCGGGCCCATGTCGTACCCGAGGAACGCGGCGAACGTGAAGAGGGGACCCGGGACTGCCTGGGCTGCGGCGTAGCCGGCGAGCACGTCCCCGGTCGGGACGGCGTTCGCGACCGCAGGCTCGGCCTGGAGGAGCGGCAGGACGACGTGCCCGCCGCCGAGGACGAGCGCGCCGGCGCGGTAGAACGCGTCGGCGACGGCGGTCCACACGCTCGGGGCGAGCCGTGCGAGGACGGGCAGCCCGACGAGCAGGGTGACGAAGAGGCCGAACGACGCGAGCCCGACGCGACGGGTCACGACCTGGAGCGCGTGCGCCTCTGCGCGGCCCGGCAGGTCATGACAGACGACGACGCCGGCCGCGACACCGAGCCCGATCGCTGCGAGCTGCCCCACGTTGCCCGTGAGGGTCAGCGCGAGGGCTGCCGCGCCGCACGCGATCAGGATGCGCCGCACGTCGGGCGTCAGGGTGCGCGCCATGCCCCACACGGCGTGCGCGACGACGGCGACCGCGACCGACTTGAGCCCGACCATGACGCCGTGGGCGACGGCCCCGTCGAGCGACACGGCTCCGGCGGCGAGCAGCACGAGCAGGAGCGCGGACGGGAGGGTGAACGCGAGCCATGCTGCGGCGGCACCCAGCGGGCCGCCGCGAACGAGCCCGAGGGCGAACCCGACCTGGCTCGATGTCGGGCCGGGGAGCACCTGGCAGAGGGCGACCAGCTCGCCGTACCGCTCCTCGCTGACCCAGCGGCGGCGCGTGACGAGCTCGTCGCGGAAGTAGCCCAGGTGTGCGACGGGTCCGCCGAACGACGTGACGCCGAGCCGCGCGAAGGTGCGCAGCACCTCGCCGGGGTGTCGTCCAGGGCGCACGTGTCCTCGTCTCCGTCGGGGCTGACCTGGTCCTAGTCAACCAGGGGCCCCAGTGGTGCCGAGGTCGTGGGCCGGAGCGCGAGGTCGTGAGCTCTGACTGCCGAACTCGCGACAGAAGTCACGACCTCGGGGCGATGGAGGTCATGAGCGCGGCGGCGCCACCGCGGCGCTCAGGCCGAGTCGCGCCAGACGATCGGGGAGTCGAGCAAGACACCGTCGCGCGGCACGTCCTTCCCGTCGAGCTGGGCGACGACGAGCTCGGCGGCGCGCTCGCCGACGCCCGCGGCGGGCTGGTGCACGGTCGACAGGGCCGGGAAGCAGCGCTCTGCCCAGGAGGAGTCGTCGAACCCGACGACACCGACGTCGTCGGGCACCGTGCGGCCCGAGCGGCGCAGCGCCGCGAGGACGCCCGCAGCGACCGCGTCCGACGCCGCGAAGATGCCGTCGAGGTCAGGCGCGCGCTCGAGGAGCTCGAGGGTCGCGCGGAGGCCCGCGGTGTACTCGTAGAGCGGGATGGGGGCGACGAGGTTCGGGTCGAACGCGTCGCCGAGCGCGGCCTGGAAGCCCGCGAGGCGGTCTGCGCCGGAGTCGCGGTCGAGCGCGGCGGCGACCATGCCGACACGCGTGCGACCGGTCTCGACGAGGCGCCGCGTGATGTCGCGTGCGGCGGTGAAGTTGTCGATGCCGACCCAGGGGAGCGGCACGGTCGTCTGGGGGTGCCCGACGAACGCGGCGGGCACGCCGAGACGGACGATGGCGTCGGTGATCGGGTCGTCGGCGCGTGCGGAGACGATGATGACGCCGTCGACGAAGCCGCCGGACAGGTAGCGGGTGACGCGCTCGGTGTCGCGTGCGGAGTCGGTGACGAGGCTGACCATCTGCAGGTCGGCGGCCGACAGGACGTTGTTGGCGCCGAGCATGATCGCGCCGATGTTGGGGTCCTCGAGGAAGAGGGCGTGCGGCTCGTGGACGATGAAGCCGACGGCGCGCGAGCGTTGCATGACGAGGTTGCGGGCGGCCGTGTTGGGGACGTACCCGACGGTGCGGATGGCGGCCTCGATCGCGGCGCGTGCCTGCTCGGAGACGTAGCCGCCGTTGAGGACGCGGCTGACCGTGCCGCGGGAGACGCCGGCGGTGCGGGCGACGTCGTGCACCGTTGCACGACGCCGAGAAGGTTGCGGTTCGGTCACGACGCCCATCGTAGGGGTGGTGCCGGGTTGACGGTCCCGCCGACACGCTCTTAGTGTGTGCACGTTCACACATTCCTCGACGCCGAGATGTGCGAGCGGATGTGTGCACGTGCACACATCGCCGGACCGCAGCGTAGCCGCCCGACAGACAGGACGAACCAATGTCGTTCCCACGCACCCGAGGCACTGCCGCCCTCACCGGGGGAGGCATCGTGCTGGGCTGCGACTACAACCCCGAGCAGTGGGACCGGGCCACCTGGCACGAGGACGCCGCGCTCATGGCCGAGGCCGGGGTCGACCTCGTCGCGATCAACATCTTCGGCTGGTCCCGCCTCGAGCCCCGCCCGGGCGAGTACGACTGGACCGACCTCGACGAGGTCCTCGACCTCCTCCACGACCACGGCATCCGCGTCAACCTCGGCACCGGCACCGCCTCACCGCCGCCGTGGCTCTCGACCCGCCACCCCGAGACCCTCCCCGTCGCCGCCGACGGCACCCGCCGCTTCCCCGGCGGACGCCAGGGCTACTGCCCCAGCTCCCCGGTGTTCCGCGAGCTCTCCCTCCAGCTCGTCGAGCAGGTCGCGACCCGCTACGGCAACCACCCCGCCGTCGCGCTCTGGCACGTCTCCAACGAGCTCGGCTGCCACAACGCCCTGTGCTGGTGCGACGTCTCCGCCGACGCGTTCCGCGCCTGGCTCCGTGAGCGGTACACGACGGTCGACGCGCTCAACGCCGCCTGGGGCACGAGCTTCTGGTCCCAGCGCTACGCCTCCTGGGACGAGGTCGGCACGCCCCGCGCCACGATCTCCTTCCGCAACCCGGGCCAGACGCTCGACTTCCACCGCTTCAGCTCCGACACGGCCCGCGAGCAGCTCCGCGCCGAGGCCGCCGTCCTCCGCCGCCTCTCGAGCGCCCCCGTGACCACGAACTTCATGGTCACCGCGCACATCCGCAACCTCGACTACTGGACCTGGACCGACGACGTCGACCTCGTCGCCAACGACCACTACCTCGACCACCGCCTCGCCGACCCCGTCTCCGAGCGCGCGCTCGCCGCCGACCTCACCCGCGGCCTCGCCGGCGGCGACCCGTGGCTCCTCATGGAGACCGCGCCCGGCGCGGTCAACTGGCAGCCGGTCAACCTCGCGCACGAGGCCGGTGGCCTCACCCGCGCCGCGCTCACGCACGTCGCCCGCGGCGCCGACGGCATCTGCTTCTTCCAGTGGCGCGCCAGCCGGCAGGGCTCCGAGAAGTTCCACTCCGCGATGCTGCCGCACGCCGGCACGGACTCCGACGGATGGCGGCAGATCCTCACCCTCTCCGCCGACCTGGACTCCCTCGAGGAGGTCGTCGGCTCCCGCGTCGAGGCCGACGTCGCGCTCGTCTTCAGCTGGGAGTCGTGGTGGGCCGCCGACGGCGAGACCCGCCCCAGCCAGGCGACCGACTACCTCACCCAGGTGCACGACGCCTACCGCGCGCTCTACGACGAAGGCGTGAGCGTCGACGTCGTCGCCCCGGGCGCGGACCTCAGCGGCTACCGCCTCGTCGTCGTCCCCGGCCTCTACCTCGTGCGCGACGCGCACGCCGCGCGCCTCGACGAGTTCGTCCGCAACGGCGGGCGCGCCCTCGTCACCTGGTTCTCCGGGATCGTCGACGAGGACGACCGCGTCCGCCTCGGCGGCTACCCCGGAGCGTTCCGCGACCTCCTCGGGGTGCGCTCCGACGAGATGAAGCCCGTCCGCCCCGGCCAGGACCTGCAGCTGTCCGACGGCGGCACCGCACGCCTGTGGACCGAGAGCGTCCGCACGACGACCGCGACCGCCGTCGTCACCCACGTCGACGGCCCTTCCGCCGGCGCCCCCGCGCTCACCCGCAACGACCACGGCGACGGCGTCGCCTGGTACCTCGCGACCGCACCCGACGACGCGACCTATCGCAGCGTCGTGCGCCGCCTCGTCGACGACGCGGGCGTCACCCGCGCGACCGACGTGCTCGACGACGCCCACGACGCACGCGTCGAGGTGGTCCACCGCACCCGCGGCGACCACCGCTGGACGTTCGTCGTCAACCACGGCACCGAAGCCGTCACCTACCGGGGCCACGGCCTCGAGCTGCTCACCCACGAACCCGTCGACGGTGAGCTGACCGTCCCGGCCGGCGCCGCGCGCGTCGTGCGCGTCGCACCGCGACGCGAGAACGAGGAGGACCGATGACCAGCCCCACCGTCACGGCGACCGCCGCGGGCACGCCCCGCGGCGAGGAGCCGACCCGACGCAGACGGGGGAGCGGACGCCACCAGCGCGGCGTCCTGCCGATCTTCCTCGGGCCGTTCGGCCTCCTGTTCGCGCTGTTCTACCTCCTGCCGATCGGGTACGCCGTCTACCAGTCGCTGCTCGTCGTCGAGCGCGAGGGCACGTTCGGCAAGGCGCGCGAGAAGTTCGGAGGCCTCGCCCAGTACGCCCGCGTGCTCGAGGACGACGCGTTCCGCGAGTCCGTCCTGCGCGTCCTGCTCTTCGGCATCGTCCAGGTGCCCGTCATGCTCGGGCTCGCGCTCGTCCTCGCGCTCCTGCTCGACTCCCCGCTCGTGCGCGGCAAGAAGTTCTTCCGGCTCGCGTTCTTCGCGCCGTACGCCGTCCCGGGCGTCGTCGCCGCGATCATGTGGGGCTTCCTCTACTCGCCCAACCTCTCGCCGCTGTCCGAGCTGACGAGCAAGGTCGGGTTCCTCTCCGCCGACCTCGTCCTGTGGTCGATGGCCAACGTCGTCACCTGGGTCTATGTCGGCTACAACATGCTGATCATCTACTCGTCGCTCCTCGCGATCCCGACCGAGGTCTACGAGGCCGCCCGGCTCGACGGAGCCGGCCAGCTCCGCATCGCGTGGTCCGTCAAGATCCCGATGGTGGCCCCGGCGATCGTCCTGACCGCCGTGTTCTCGATCATCGGCACGCTCCAGCTGCTCGCCGAGCCCCAGGTCTTCCGCACCTTCTCCTCGGCCGTGACGAGCACGTACACCCCGAACCTCACCGTCTACTCGACGAGCGCCGTGCCCAACTTCCACCTCGCGGCGGCGTTCTCGGTCGTCCTGGCCCTCGCGACGTTCATCCTGTCCTTCACGTTCCTCAAGCTCACCCAGAGGAGGACCGACGCATGATCGCGCCGCTCTCTGCCGGACCCGAGACGTCCGCGCGCCGCGGAGTCACGGAGAACCCGCTCTCGCGCCTCGCCGCGATGGCCGTCATGGGCCTCGCCACGATCTACTTCCTGTTCCCGATCTGGTGGCTGTTCGTCTCCTCGACGAAGGACCGCGGCCAGTTCACCAGCACCAACCCGATGTGGTTCGCGGACTGGGCGCTGTGGGACAACATCAAGGCAGTCCTCACGTACCGTGACGGCGTCTACCTCCAGTGGATCGTCAACTCGCTCATGTACACGATCGGTGGCGCGCTCATCGGCACCGTCCTCGCGGGGATGTGCGGCTACGCGCTCGCCAAGTACCGCTTCCGAGGCCGTGAGGCGCTGTTCAACATCGTGCTCGGCGGCGTGCTCGTCCCCGCGACCGCGCTCGCCCTCCCGCTCTTCCTCATCTTCAGCCGCGTCGAGCTCACCAACACGTTCTGGGCGGTGTTCCTGCCGAGCCTCGTGAGCCCGTTCGGCGTCTACCTGTCGCGGATCTACTCCGCGTCGTCCGTCCCCGACGAGCTGCTCGAGGCCGCACGCCTCGACGGCTCGGGCGAGGTCCGCACGTTCTTCACGATGTCGGTGCGGCTCATGGTGCCCGCGCTCGTCACCGTGTTCCTGTTCCAGTTCGTCGCGATCTGGAACAACTTCTTCCTGCCGCTGATCATGCTGCGGGACGAGTCGCTCTTCCCCGTCACCCTGGGCATCTACACGTGGAACACCCAGGTCAACCAGATCCCCGAGCTGCGCGGATACGTGCTCATCGGGGCCCTCCTGTCCGTCGTCCCGCTCATCGCGCTGTTCCTGCTGCTCCAGCGGTTCTGGCGCAACGGCCTGGGCGCCGGCTCCATCAAGTAGGTCCGCACCTCCCCGTACGTTCCCGCAGCCGGCGGTCAGCCCGACCGTCCGGCAGGCACACGACCCGTCGCCCGGCGCCCTGCCGGACGGCCACAGAGAGGAACCAGACGATGTACCCCAGCAAGCGAGCGGTCAAGGTCGCCCTGCTCACCGCTGTCACGCTCGCCTCGAGCGCCGCCCTCGTGGCGTGCTCGGACGACGCGGAGACGCCGACGACGACGCCCGACGCCTCGGCGTGCGCCCCCTCGGAGGGCAAGGTCGACCTGACCTTCACCTCGTGGATCCCGGGCATCGAGGACGTCGTGGCCATCTGGAACAAGGCGAACCCGGACATCCAGGTGACGGTGCAGACCGGCCCGAACGGCAACTCCGGCACGTACACGAACTTCTTCAACCAGCTCAAGGCTGGCAACGCACCCGACCTCGGCCAGATCGAGTACGACGCGCTGCCGAACTTCCGCGTCCAGGACGGTCTCGTGGACCTCGGCGCGTGCGACTTCGTCAACGACGCCAAGTCGGACTTCGTCGAGTGGACCTGGAACCAGGTCAGCTTCGGCGAGGAGGGGTCGGCGTACGCCGTCCCGCAGGACGCCGGCCCCATGGCGCTCTTCTACCGCAAGGACCTGTTCGAGAAGAACAACATCCCCGTCCCGACGACGTGGGCCGAGTACGCCGAGGCGGCCGTCAAGGTCCGCGAGGCCGGCGCGCACATCACGAACTTCTCGCAGGGCGACATCAACCAGTTCGCGGGCTTCGTGTGGCAGGCGGGCGGCTCGTGGTTCTCGAACGACGAGTCCGGCTGGACGGTCGACCTGACGAGCGACGCGTCGAAGAAGGTGGCCGAGTACTGGCAGGACCTGATCGACCGCGACCTCGTCTCGAGCAACCCGGCGTGGACGAGCGAGTGGGACAACGCCTACAACAAGGGCGACAACTGGACCTGGGTCTCGGCGGTGTGGGGCGCGAACTCGATCGCGTCGGGTGCGCCTGACACGTCGGGCAAGTGGGCTGTCGCCCCGATGCCGCAGTGGGAGGCCGGCCAGAAGGTCGCGGGCAACTGGGGCGGGTCGTCGACCGCGGTCCTCAAGGGCTCGAAGCACGTCTACGAGGCGGCGAAGTTCGCCCTGTGGCTCAACACCGACCCGGAAGCGCTCACCGCGCTCAACAAGGCGGCGAACCTCTACCCGGCGGCCAAGGAGGGCCTGAACCTCCCGGTCCTCAAGGAGGGGGTCGAGTTCTATGGTGGTCAGGCGATCTACGACGTCTTCGCCGAGGCGTCCGGCCAGGTCGCGTCCGACTTCACGTGGGGACCGACCATGACCCAGACGTACGCGGACGTCTCCGACGGCTTCAAGGGCGCCGTCTCCGGCTCGGGCACGCTGCTCGACGCCCTGACCTCCGCGCAGGCCTCGACCGTCTCGACGCTCAAGTCGCAGTCGATCCCGGTCAAGGAGTGACGTTGTCCCTTCGTCACCTCCGGGCCGCGGGCTCGAGCCTCGTGCTCGACGCCCGCGGTCCGGGCGCGCCGACGGTCCTGCACTGGGGCACCGACCTCGGTGACCTGAGCCCGCAGGACCTCGGCACGCTCGCGCACGTCCTCGTCCCGGCGGTCCCGCCGTCGTCGCTCGACGTGCCGCTGCGCTTCTCCCTCTTGCCGTCCGCGCGCGACGGCTGGACCGGTCGTCCCGGCCTGTCCGGCGCGTGGGCGGACGGCAGGCCCCTGCCGACCGACCTCACGCTCGTCGCGGCACCTGCGCCCGGCACCCGGGCGGGTGCGCAGCTGACCGACGCCGCCGGTGACGGTGAGCAGGCCGAGTACGTCCTGCGCGACGGCGCAGGCACGGTCGAGGTGCGCGGCGTCGTCGTCATGTCGCCCGAGGGGGTCGTCCTCGTGCGGCACGACGTGCGCAACCTGCGCGACGTACCGCTGCACCTCGCGTCGCTCGACGCCGTCGTCCCCGTGCCGGCGCGCGCCGAGGAGGTACTCGACTTCACCGGCCTGTGGGCGTCCGAGCGGCGCCCCCAGCGGGCGCGCCCCGGCCAGGGCGTGTGGAGCCGCGAGACGCGGCACGGCCGTCCCGGCCACGACGACCCGTTCCTCATGGTCGTCGGCACCCCAGACTTCGGCTTCCGCCGCGGCGAGGTGTGGTCCGCGCACCTCGCGTGGAGCGGCGACAAGCGGCTGTGGACGGAGTCGTCCGCGCTCGGCGTACGTTCGCTCGGTGCGGGCGAGCTCCTCGCCCCGGGCGAGGTCGTCCTCGCGCCCGGCGACTCGTACGCCGCGCCCGAGCTCCTGCTCGCCTGGTCCGGCGAAGGCCTTGACGGGCTCTCCGCGCGCTTCCACCCGTGGCAGCGGCGCGTCGCCCCCGTGCCGCGCCCGCGCCCCGTGGTGCTGAACGTGTGGGAGGCCGTCTACTTCGACCACGACGCCGACCGGCTCGACCGTCTCGCGCAGGTCGCCGCCGAGGTCGGGGTCGAGCGCTTCGTGCTCGACGACGGCTGGTTCCTCGGCCGCCGCGACGACACCGCAGGCCTCGGCGACTGGGTCGTCGACCCGGACGTGTGGCCGGGCGGGCTGCACCCGCTCGTGCGGTCCGTCGTCGGGCGCGGCATGGAGCTCGGCCTGTGGGTCGAGCCCGAGATGGTCAACCCCGACTCCGACCTCGCCCGGGCGCACCCCGACTGGCTGCTCGGCGGCCCCGGCACCCCGACGTGGCGCAACCAGCGGGTGCTCGACCTCGCGAACCCGGACGCGTACGCGCACGTCCGCGACCAGCTCGTCGCCGTCCTCGACGAGTACCCGGTCCGCTACCTCAAGTGGGACCAGAACGCGGACCTGCTCGCGCACGGCGCCCACGCGCAGACCCTCGCGACGTACCGGCTCATGGACGAGCTGCGGGCGTTCCGCCCAGGGCTCGAGATCGAGTCCTGCTCGTCCGGCGGCGGCCGTGTCGACCTCGGCGTGCTGCGCCGCGCCGGCCGTGTCTGGGTGTCAGACACGAACGACCCGCTCGACCGGCAGCGCATCCAGCGGTGGACCGGCGTCCTCGTCCCGCCCGAGCACCTGGGCGGTCACGTCGGCGACCGGCGCGCCCACATCACGGGCCGTGCTGCGTCCCTCGGGTTCCGGCTCGCGACCGCGTTCTTCGGCAGCGCCGGGATCGAGCGCGACCTGACGCGGTCCGACGCCGCCGAGCGTGCGGTCGTCGCGGCCTGGGTCGCGGAGCACAAGGCCCGCCGGGAGCTGCTGCACTCGGGCGTCGTCGTGCACGGCGACACCCCCGACGGCGAGCCTCAGGTCCACGGCGTCGTCGCGCCCGACGGCGGTGCAGGAGTGTTCGCGGTCGTGCGCCTCGGCGACAGCTCGAGCGCGCTGCCCGCGCCCGTGCGGCTCGTCGGCCTCGACCCGGAGCGTCGGTACCGCGTGCGCGTCCTGCCGCTCGGCGTCGTCGACGGGATCGACGACGTGACGCTCAAGGACGTCCTTCCCGGGGCCGTCGCCGACGCGCCGCCGCCGTGGCTCGCCGCAGCAGCGCTCCCGGAGGGGGCGGAGCTCCCGGGGCGCGTGCTCGCCGAGGTGGGGCTCGCCAACCTCCTGCTCCAGCCGGAGCAGGCCCTCGTCCTCACGGCCGACGCAGTCTGAGGCCGCCCCTCTGGGGACGAGGAACGCGCGAGGGGCGGACAGGAACCCTGTCCGCCCCTCGCGTGCGTGCGCTCAGCGGTTCGGCGTCCGCTTCGGCAGCGTCATGACCAGTTGCTGTCGAACCGTGCCGCGAACGCGTCGTGGACGGGCTTGCCGATGAGCCGAATCACCAGTTCATCGTTCTTCAGCCCGCGCGGGGTCAAGTTCTGGGAACCTGTGAACGTGAAGTAGCGGAAGTCCCCTGACGTTGAGGTGCGCGCCTTGACGATGATGGTCTTCTCATGGCTCGTCGAATCCTTTACCGGGATCTTGGCATCGGAGAACATCTTCGCCACGTTCGAAGTGAGCTCGTCCTTCTGGCCGAGCCGGATCCTCACGTCGCACCCGTGCTTCTTCAGCGTGACGAGTTGGTCCGCGATCGTTGTGCGGGTGATCACGACCTGGTCCACTCGGATCGTGCAGCCCTTCATCTTGCTGGTGTTGGCCAGGTCGTAACTCTTCAGAGCGGAGAGGATGTCATCCGTTGACGTGGGCGAGGGATAGACCGTGGCCGAGGACGCATCGGCGACGGTGACCTTGAGGTCGGCAGCCTTCTTGTTGTACATCGGCTTCCAGACGTTGTTTGCCAGCCCCTTGAAGAGTTCCTCGTCACCGTAGATCGTGACAGAGCTGTTTGCCATCTCAGCGCCGCTGGTTCTGTTGAGGTTCGCAGTGGAGATCCAGACCACCCAGTCCTGGAGCCTTCCGGTGGAGTCCTTGGCCTTGCCGAGGAGAGCGAACTTTGTGTGCATCGTGAGGCTATCGTTCCCGCCCGTGCTGCAAGAGCTGTTCAGTTCGCCTTCCTCACCGGTGCCGCACCACTTCATGGTCTTGTGGCGAGCAAGCATCTCGCCGAGTCCTTCGGTCTTCGAGACCTTCTCGGCGTTCGCCATCACGGAGATCTTCTCGCTGCGCTCGGCCTTCGTGTCGTACTTGTTGAGCGCGTTCTGGAAGGCGATGAAGGGTGCGAAAGTAGAGCTGGCGGAAGTGTTGTGGATCGTCGTCCTGATCGTGGATCCCTTAGGCACGCTGTTGACGAGTCGTGCGTAGTGGTTGACGATGCGCCAATCGGGTGCGGCAGGGGAACCGCTGGAGAAGTAGACCTCGGTTCTTGTCGTAGTGGAACCAGAGGTCTTGGTCGTGACAGCGTCAGGGAGCGGCCAAGAGTCGAGCGACGCGACAGTTGTCGTGGTTTCGCTGGTGCTCGGCGTGGCTGCGGGTGCGATCGTGGCGGCAGAAAGTGCGAGCGTGCTCGTCAGCGCCGTGGCCGCGATCGCGGATGTCAGTCTTCGTGTGATCTGCATAACAGCGGACGGTAGCGGTGGCGGTGTGCACGGGCAACAGGACTGGGGCCGCGAGTGCGCTCTGGTCGACGGACGCCAGCGCGGCCCCAGCTCCCGCCGGTGCAGATGCGCTCAGTACGTGAAGGCTGCGACCTGCTGGCGGAGCTCCTCGGAGAGCCGGGCCAGGTCGTCGACGGCGGTGCCGACGAGGTCGACGACCTCGGTCGTCGTGGTCGCCGCGGTCGCGACACCCGTGATCGACACGGCGATGTCGCCCGAGCCGGACGCGGCCTCGGCGGCGGCGCGCGACATCTCCGTGGTCGTCGCCGTCTGCTCCTCGACCGCCGACGCGATCGTGAGCTGGTAGCCGTTGATCGTCGCGATGACCTCGGAGATCTCGGCGATCGCCGCGACGGCGCTCGCCGTGTCCGCCTGGATCGACTCGATGCGGTTCGCGATGTCCTCGGTCGCGCGTGCCGTCTCCTGGGCGAGGTCCTTGACCTCGGACGCGACGACGGCGAAGCCCTTGCCAGCCTCGCCGGCGCGTGCGGCCTCGATCGTCGCGTTGAGCGCGAGGAGGTTCGTCTGACCGGCGATGTGCGTGATCGTCCGGACGACCTCGCCGATGGCCTGGCTCGACTCGCCGAGGCGTGTGACGGTCTCGGTCGTGGCCTGCGCCTTGTCGGTCGCCTGCGTCGCGACGCCCGCGGCCTCCTGCGCGTTGCGCGCGATCTCGCGGATCGACGCGCCCATCTCCTCGGCGCCCGCGGCCATCGCCTCGATGTTGCGCGTGACCTGCTCGGCGGCGGCCGCGACGACCTGCGCCTGCTCGGACGTCGAGTCGGCGCCGTCGGACAGGCGTACGCGCGACGACGCGAGCTCCTGCGACGCGTCGGAGACGGTCGCGGCGCTCGTCGAGACCTGGGCGAGCGTGCTCGACAGGCTCGTCTGCGCGGACGTGAGGGCTGCGGCCATCCGGCCGATCTCGTCGTTGCCCGCGACGCCGGTCGTGGCCGTGAGGTCGCCCTCGGCGAGCGCCTCGAGCGATCCCTGCATCTGGGAGAGCGGGCGGCGGATCGAGCGGACGAGACGGACCGCGAACAGCACCGAGCCGATGATGCCGACGAGCGCGATCGCGATGAGCACGAGCGTCGTCGCCTGGGCCTGCGCGGACGCGTCGTCGGCGATGTCGGCGGACGCAGCCGCGACCTCGACGTTGATGAGGCTGAGCGTGTCCGTCACCTCGCCGCCTGTCGTCTGGGCGGCACCCGAGGCGAGCGACTGGTAGACGAGCACGTTGTTCGAGACGGCGGAGGGGATCAGCTGCTCGGTGAGGATCGTGCGGTACTTGACCCACACGGCGTTGAGCTCCTCGAGGTGCTCGGAGGGGGCTCCGGTCGTCTCGCGGAACGCGGTGTCGAGGCGGATGAGCGCGTCGTCGGCGGCGACCGCGGAGTCCTTGATCTCGAGCGCGAGCCGCGTGCGGTCGACGGGCATGACGGCGCCGATGTTCAGGCCGCCGGAGCGGGCGACCCAGATCGAGTTGTTGACGTCGAGGAGCGCTTCGTTGAGCGTCGCGGACGACTCGGAGACGTTCGTGGTGCTGCGGTTGAGCGTGCCCATGGCGATGGCGCTGAACGCGGTCACGACGAGCGTCGCGAAGCCCATGACGGCGACGAGGGCGATGATGCGTGCGCCGACCGACCAGGTGCGGCCGCGGAACCGGCCGGTGACCGGGGTCGCTTCGTTCGCGTCGGCGGCGTCGGCGGCGTCGGCGGCGGGTTCTGCGGTGGGCTCCGGGACGGGCGCGACCTCGTCGTCGGCGGGGCGGGGCTTGCGGGGGTGCCTGCGCGGCACGCGGACCTTGGGGACGGCGATGCGCAGGCGTGCCAGCCTGCGGCGCCGACCTGGGTCGGCTGCCGTCGCGGCGGGCTCGTGGTCAGCGCCGACGGCGGTGTCGGTCATGTCGCTCGCGTCGTCCGCCATCGGACGTGCGAGCTGTTCTTCCTGCGGCTCGGCCACGGGACTGCTCCTTGCGCTGGTTGACCCGGGGTGGGTGCGACGAGGAGCCGGCTTCCCTGAGGGATACCGGCTCCTCGTCTCATCGGTCAGCGCGAGCGTGAGTGAAGTAACACTGATGAACGTGACGCGACCGTGACCTGCGCAGTTTGCGTCGCTTTGGTCAGACCCGGATGAATGTCGGGTTCGACTGCCAGATGGATCGCACCTGGATCGTCTTGCCCGGGCGCGGGGCGTCGATCTGCTTGCCGTTGCCGAGGTAGATCGCGACGTGGCCGCGGGTCCAGATGAGGTCGCCGGCACGCGCCTTGGAGCGCGAGACGGTCTTGCCGGAGTGGCGCTGCGCGGCGGACGAGCGCGGGAGCTTCGCGATGCCAGCCTTCTTGTAGACGTAACTGGTGAAGCCGGAGCAGTCGAAGCCGGAGGGGCTGCCGCCGCCGGAGCGGTAGCGGACGCCGACGTACTGCTTGGCGATCTTCGCGATCTGGGCGCCCTCGCTGATGACGCGGACCTTGACGCTGTCACGTCCCGGGGCGACGACCGCAGCGGTCTGGGCCGACGGGCGGAAGACGGCGCGGATCGTGTGCTTCTTGGCGGAGAGCTTGCGCGGCAGCCGGTAGCTGACCGTGCCGCTCGCGCCGACAGCCTTCTTCTTGAGGCGCTTGCCGCCGTCGTAGAACGTCACGGTGCCGCCGGTCGGCGTGGCGCCGGTGCGGACCTTGGCGGTGACCTTGGCGGCCTTCTTGCCCTTGACCCAGGTCTTCTTGCTCGCCTTGAGGTGGACCTTCGCCGTGGTCTTCGTGGCGGTCGACGCCGCGGAGGCGGCGGTGACGGTTGCCGCGGTGGGGGTTGCGGCCTGGGCGCCAGCGGCGGGTGCGAGCGTCACGGTGAGTGCTGCTGCGATCGCGAGGACGCCGGCGCGGACCGCTGTGCGGTGCCGACCGTGCGGGGTGGTGTTCTGGTCGATGGTGCTCGTGCCGTGCGCCTCGTGGAGGCGTGTGGGCATGCCCGTGCGGGCACGCCAAGACGTGCGGATGCTCATTCGAACCTCTCGTCGCCTACGAGGTGAGCTGTCGGGTTCGGGCCGGAGGTCTGGCCCGGCCGGGGGAGCGAGCGCATGCCGTGGTGGCGTGCTGTCGGTCCCGCGCGGCTTCACCCCAAGGTCGTCGTGACGACCGGAGAAGTGGGTCCCCCGCCACTGCCATGGTTTCTGCGGTGCAGCCCCGGTGGCAGTGCTCGGCGTCCGGTGCTGCGTCCCTGCGTCACGCTCGTGACGGCCGCGGGTGCGGCGGTGGGACTTGACGACGGTAGGCGCGTCCGAGCGGGTATGTCACGGGAAGGTCACGGGGATGTGCATTCCCTTCACATCTTCAACCCGTAGTCCGGACTCTTCCTTCACCGTGTTGTGATGCGTGCAACGGGAATACTCTGCTAGGTGACCGCGGTCACGCGGGTGCTCGAGGCCCCTCAGAGCGGGTCCGGCGTCAGGAGGCACAGCCCCTGACGGTCACCCTGACGCCACGAACCTTCCGTCGGGACGAGCGCCACGGCCCGCACACCAGCCGCAGCCTCGGTCTCCGACACGGTGCACGACGACGCGACACGATCGCGCACCGTCTCCGTCCCCGGCCAGCCCTCCTCGCGGAACACGTACTGCGACACCACACGGGCCTCGTGCTCCTCGGCGCACGGCACGACAGTCGTGCGGTCGGCGCTGCCGGACGGCAGCGACCGGACGCACGAGCCGACCGTCAGCTGGCGCACGTGCACCTCCACGGGACCGTCGACGTCGGGCGCCACGCGAGAGGTCGAGCCCTCCAGGCGCGGCACGAGCGAGGGGACGAGGAACGGCAGGAGGACCACGAAAGCCGTGAGCAGCGTCCCCACGAGGAGCGCCGCTGTCGCGAGCACGCGGCCACGCTGCCGCGACTGCCCGGTACGCACGAGCGCGACGACCGCGAGCACGACGCCGACGGGAGGGAGCACGACGGACGCCGGCACGGCGACGATCGCGACGGGGTCGGTCCCTGGCGGGGGCGTCGGCCGCGGGACGAGCGACGCGGCCGCAGACGCCGACCAGGAGCCCGCCGTGTAGGTCTGCTCGCTGAACCCGAGATGCTCCGCGCCGGCGTGCCCACCCGGCCACGCCGGGGTGAGGTGCTCGGCCGCAGACGGCCCCGAGAACGGCACAGGACCTGGCGGCGGGGGAGGCGGCACAGGTCCAGGCAGGGGTGAGGGGGCCGCGGAAGGAGCGGCGAACGGTGCCGGGGCAGGGACGGGCGGAGGGGGCGGGGGCACGGGCGCGGTGCCCGACGGCGCAGGAAGCGGCGGGACGGGAACGCCCGCCCCAGCAGGGCCCGGCGGAGGCGGCGGGACGGGCGGCAGCGCGCCGCTCACGCCGACACCTGCGAGTCGTCGATGTCGAGGATGACGGGCACGTGGTCGGACGCACCCTTCCCCTTGCGCTCGTCCCGGTCGATCGTGACGCCCCTGACGAGCGGCGTCAGCGCGGGCGACGTGTACGCGAAGTCGATGCGCAGGCCCTCGTTCTTCGGGAACCGCAGCTGCTGGTAGTCCCAGTACGTGTACTTGCGCTCGTCCGGGATGAACTCGCGGGACACCTCCGTGTACCCGGCGTCGGCGAACGCCGCGAACGCGGCCCGCTCGGGCGCGGACACGTGCGTCTGACCCTCGAACACCGCCATGTCCCACACGTCCGTGTCGAACGGCGCCACGTTCCAGTCGCCGACGAGGGCGACCTTCGCGGCCGGGTCGGCGGCGACCCAGTCGACCGCGTGCTGACGCAACCGCTCGAGCCACGCCAGCTTGTACGCGTAGTGCGGGTTGTCGAGCGCGCGGCCGTGCGGCACGTACAGGCTCCACACGCGGACACCGCCGCACGTCGCGCCGAGCGCGCGCGCCTCGACGGCGGGCACCTCGCCGAACTGCGGCTGCTCGAGGAACCCGGGCTCGACGTCGACCAGGCCCACGCGCGACAGGATCGCGACGCCGTTCCACTGGCTGAACCCGAACGTCGCGATCTCGTAGCCCGCCGCCTCGAACGCCTCCCTCGGGAACTGCGCGTCCTTGCACTTCGTCTCCTGCAGCGCGAGGACGTCGATGTCCTCCCGCTCGAGGAAGGCGAGCGCGCGGTCGGCACGGGCGCGGATCGAGTTGATGTTCCAGGTGGCGAGGCGCATGCCTCGAGGCTACTTCGTCCGGGCTGCGGACGGGCCGCGACCTGGCCTCGGGCCATAGGGTGGGGCCCATGGGAACAGCACTGGTGACGGGCGCGAGCGCGGGGCTCGGCGAGGAGTTCGCGTGGCAGCTCGCGACAGCGAAGCACGACGTCGTGCTGGTCGCGCGTGACGAGGCCCGGCTGGAGCGGCTCGCGGACGAGCTGAGGGCGTACGCGGGCGTCCGCGCCGAGGTGCTGCCCGCCGACCTGTCGGTGCGGAGCGACCTCGAACGTGTCGCCGACCGCCTGCGCCAGGAGGAGCAGCCCGTCGGGCTGCTCGTCAACAACGCGGGCTACACGACCCACCAGCGCTTCGTCACCGGCGACATCGAGGCCGAGGAGACGATGCTCGACGTCCTGGTCCGCGCGGTCATGGTGCTCTCGCGCGCGGCAGCCGAGCCGATGGTCGGGCGCGGCCGCGGCGCGATCCTCAACGTCTCCTCGGTCGCAGCGCTCACCGCGGGCGGCACGTACGCCGCCGCGAAGGCGTGGGTCCGCACCTTCACCGAGGGGCTCGCCGTCGAGCTCGACGGGACCGGCGTGACGGCCACGGCCCTGTGCCCGGGCCTGACCCGCACCGAGTTCCACGAGCGTGCGGGCTTCCGCCGCGTCGGCCCCGACGTCGCGTGGCTCGACGCCGACCGTGTGGTCGCGCAGGCGCTCGCGGACGTGCGCCGCGGCGTCGTCATCTCGACGCCGTCCGTGCGGTACGCGGTCGCGAGCGCGCTCCTCCAGGTGACGCCTCGCACGGCCGTGCGCGCGCTCCAGGCGCGCTCCGGCCTCTGACGTCTGCGCGGCCGCTCGCCGAGTCCCGGACGCGCCTGACGCGGCCCGCCCGCCTCTACTAGCCTGATCGACGTGACCGACTACGACGCCGTCCTCTCCCCGACCCCTCGCGAACAGCTGCGCGACCTGATCAAGGAGCTCGCCGTCGTGCACGGCCGGGTGACCCTCGCGTCCGGCAAGGAGGCCGACTACTACGTCGACCTGCGCCGCGTGACGCTCCACCACCGTGCCGCCCCGCTCATCGGTCACGTCCTGCTCGACACGCTCGAGGAGGCGGGCCTCGGCCCTGCCGAGATCGACGCCGTCGGCGGTCTGACGCTCGGCGCCGACCCGGTCGCCGGGGCGCTCCTGCACGCGGCCGCGTCGCGCGGACAGGACCTCGACGCGTTCGTCGTCCGCAAGGAGGGCAAGGCGCACGGCATGCAGCGCCGCATCGAGGGGCCCGACGTCGCGGGCCGCCGCGTCGTCGCGGTCGAGGACACGTCGACGACGGGCGGCTCTGTCCTGACCGCTGTCGAGGCGCTGCGCGAGGCGGGGGCTGACGTCGTCGGCGTCGCCGTGATCGTCGACCGCGCCACGGGCGCGCGCGAGAAGATCGAGGCCGCCGGTCTGACGTACCACTACCTGTTCGGCCTCGACGACCTCGGTCTCGCCTGAGTGACGCGTGCGACGTCGCAACGACCCGGGGGCGCCGCGCGGCGTGCGTGTCGAGCTGCGCTCGGCGGGCGTCGAGCTCGACGGGACGACGCTCCTCGCACCCGTGAGCACGAGCGTGCCCGCGGGCGGCACGCTCGTGCTGCGCGGGGCGAACGGCTCCGGCAAGTCCACCCTGCTGCGCCTCGTGTCGGGGTTGCGCCTCCCGACGTCCGGCGAGGTGACGGTTGACGGCGCTCCGCCCGCGCCGCAGCGCCGAGCCTTCCGCAGGCTCGTCACCGGCACCGTCGAACCGCCGCTGCTTGCGCGCGACCTCACGCTCGGTGAGCACGTCGCACTGGTTGCGACGACGTGGGGCACACCTGTGCGCGACGCGCGCACGGCCGCCGGAGCGCTCCTCGAACGTCTCGGCATCGCCAACCTCGCGCACCGCTTCCCGCACGAGCTGTCGTCCGGGCAGACGCAGCTCGCGTCGCTCGCGACGGTCCTCGTGCGGCCCGCGTCGCTCCTCCTCCTCGACGAGCCCGAGCAGCGGCTCGACGCCGACCGCACCGCCGTCGTCGCCGAGATTCTCGCGGAACGCAGGGAGGAGGGCGCGACCGTGCTCGTCGCGACGCACTCGACCCCGCTCGCGGACGCGCTCGGCGGCGACGTGCTCCGCCTGGCTGCCCGTTCGGCCGACGCGCCCGACCAGGGCCTCGATCCCGGGCGCGGCGTCGACGACCTGACGCCCGACGGCGGCACGGCGGACGCGTGAGCGAGCAGGCAGCAGGGCGCACCGGGGTGCGCGGAGCGCTCGCCGTGTGGGCCGCGCGCGAGCCACGGTCGCTGAGCGACGTGGCGTACGTCGTGTACGTCGTCGTGCTGACGGCGTTCATCGTGCTCGGGCCGGGCGTCCGTGCGCTGTGGCTGCTCGCGACCGGCGACGCCGGGGTGGCCGCGCTGAGCGACCCGAGCGTCCCGGCGACGTGGGCCGTCGTGTCGGGATCCGTGTGGCTGCTCGCGCTCGTCGCGGGTGTCGAGCGCGGGCCTGCGCTGCGTCCGCCGTTCCTCGCGGGCGTCCTCGGCGACGCTGACACCTCGCGAGCGAGGACGTTCGGCGGTCCGGTCCTGCGCGCGACCGTCACGCTCGTCGCGGCCGGCGCCGTCGCCCCGCTGCTTCCCTCGCTCGCGCTCGTCGACGCCGGTCTCGCCCGGCCGCGCGACGTCGCCGCGCTCGCGCTCGCGGGTGCGCTCGCCGGGCTCCTCGTCGCGACCGCGTGGCTCGCCGGACAGGTGCTCCGCACGACGACGGTCGGCTGGACCGCGGTCGTGGCGCTCGCGGCGGGGGTGGCGACCGCGCTCGTGGGCGGGTGGCGGTGGGCGCCGTGGGCGCTCGTCGCGAGCGTGTGGCCGGGCAGCGGGATACCCGTCGCGAGCTCCGTGGCCGCGGCTGCCGCGGTCCCGGTCGTCGTGTGGCTCGGGCTGCGCGGGCTCGAGCGTGTCGAGACGCGTCGTCTCGTGGGGCAGGCCGTGCGGGCGCAGCGCGCGCAGCTGCTCGTCACCGCGCTCGACCTGCCCGCGGCGGGGGAGGTGTACCGGGCGCTGCCCACGGCGGGACGCCGCCTCTCGGCGCTCAGGCAGGTCCCGGGGCCGGTCGCCGTCCTGCTCGTCCCCGTGACGGCGTCGGTGCGCACGCCGTGGCGGCTCGCGGCGGGCCTCACGACGCTCGTGGCGGCGGGTGCCGCGAGCGGTCTCGTGGTGCCCGGCACGGCGTTGCACGTCGGGCCGGTCGTCAGTGCGGTGCTGGCGTACCTCGGTGTCTCGGTCGTGTGCGACGGCGTGCGGCACGCGGCGGCGCTCGGCCGGGTGTCGACCCAGTACGGCTGCTCGGACCTCACGCTCCTCGCTCTGAACGGCGCCTGGCCGCTCGTGGCCGCCGTCGGGCTGACGGCCGCCGGGGCCGCAGTCGCGGGCGCTCCTGTCGGCCTTGCAGCGGTGGTGGCTGCGCTCGCGGTCGGGGTACGCGTCTCGGACGCGCTCAAGGGGCCGATGCCGGTCGACCTGCTCGTGCCCGTCGTGACGCCCGCGGGTGACGTCTCGGCGCTCGGCCGGGCCGTCTGGTTGGCCGACGGTCCTCTGCTCGTGGCGGCTGTCGGGGTGGCGGGCGGACTGGCGGCAGCGGGGCGTGGCGGCCTCGGGATCGTGGCCACGTGCGTGGTCGCGATGCTGCTCTGGAGGGCCCAGCGGCGGTGACATGCTGACACCGTGTTCGTCAAGTTCTCACGGCCCGTTCGCCAAGTTCTGACAGCCCGTCCGTCAAGAAGTGACAGTTCGTCAGTCTTCTCGACGGCCAAAGGTCCTGAGAGTAGGGTGTGCCTGGTTTGCTTAGGCAAGCCTCACCTCCGACCCGCGCGGCTGCCGCGCGGGCACACCTAGACACCAGGAGCCCCGTCGTGCAGCTTGTGTCCCGAGCCAGGTCCGCCCTCGCGGCGCTGGCAGTCCTCGCCCTGACGCTCACCGCGTCGATCGTCGGCGCCACCGTGCCAGCAGCAGCGGTCCCTGTGGGCCCGTCGGTGACGGTGTCGAAGACGTCCGGTCTGGTCGATGGTGAGAAGGTCACCGTGCGTGGCACGGGTTTCGTCG